>NZ_DATIGT010000250.1:0-12592 GCF_035481375.1 Tahibacter sp. | reverse complement strand
TCCTGCTCGACATCAACCTGCCGGATCAGTCCGGGCTCGGCGTGCTCGACCAGCTCAAGCGCGATCCGCTGACGCGTCACATTCCGGTGCACGTGATCTCGGGCACCGACTACACGCGGCAGGCGCTCGAGCGCGGCGCGATCGGCTACGCGGTCAAGCCGGTGCTGCGCGCGCAGCTCGTCGAGGCGCTGCGGCAGATGGAAGCGAAAGTGGCGGCGCGCCTGCGTTCGGTGCTCGTCGTCGAGGACAACGCAGTGCAGCGCGAGAGCGTGCGCCAGCTGCTGGTCGCCGACGGCGTGAACATCGTCGGCGTGGATTCCGCGCGCGCCGCGCTCGATGCGCTGCAGGCGACGACGTTCGACTGCATGGTGCTCGATCTGAACCTGCCGGACATGAGCGGCTACGCGCTGCTGCAGAAGATGGCCGAGCGCGAGGAGGTCGCGTTTCCGCCGGTCATCGTCTACACCGGCCGCGCGCTGACGCGCGACGAGGAGCAGTCGCTGCGGCGGTTCTCCAAGTCCATCATCATCAAGGACGCGCGTTCGCCGGAACGTCTGCTCGACGAAGTCACGCTGTTCCTGCACCAGATGGAATCGGCGCTGCCGCCGGACCGCCAGCGCATGCTGCGCGCGGCGCGCGATCGCGACGCCACGCTCGAAGGCCGCCGCATCCTCATCGTCGAGGACGACGTGCGCAACATCTTCGCGGTCTCCAGCGTGCTCGAACCCAAGGGCGCGCGCGTGGAGATCGCGCGCAACGGCCGCGAAGCGATCGAGGCGCTGGAGCGCGCCGACAGATCCCCCGACGCGGCCGTCGATCTCGTGCTCATGGACATCATGATGCCGGAGATGGACGGCTTCACGGCCATGCGCGAAATCCGCCGGCGCGCCGAATGGCGCCGTCTCCCGATCATCGCGCTGACCGCCAAGGCGATGAAGGACGATCAGGAGAAATGCCTCGCGGCCGGCGCGAACGACTACATCGCCAAGCCGCTCGACGTCGATCGCCTGCTGTCGCTGGTCAGGATCTGGATGCCGCGATGAGCGCGACCGACGTCGCCCCGGCGATCAACGACGTCGAGCTGAAACTGCTCGTCGAGGCGATCTATCACGCGTATCACTACGACTTCCGCAGCTACGCGCGCGCGTCGCTGCGGCGGCGCCTCGCCGCGGCGATGGTGCGCTTCGACTGCCGCACGCTGTCGGAGCTGCAGGGCCGGCTGCTGCACGAATCGCAGGTATTCGCCGAGTTGCTGGAATACCTGACCGTGCAGGTCAGCGACCTGTTTCGCGACCCGAGCTATTTCCGCGCGCTGCGCGAGAAGGTCGTGCCGCTCTTGCGCACCTATCCGTCGCTGAAGATCTGGATCGCCGGCTGCAGCTCGGGCGAGGAGGCCTATTCCATGGCCATCCTGCTGCGCGAGGAAGGACTGCTCGAACGCAGCCTGATCTACGCGACCGACATCAATCCGGGCGCGCTGCGGCGCGCCGAGGCCGGCATCTACGATGCGGCGCGCGCGCCGGATTTCACGCGCAACCATCATCTGTCGGGCGGACGCTCGTCGCTGTCGGACTACTACTCGGCAGCCTACGACCGCATCATTCTCGACAAGAGCCTGCGCCGGCACATCGTGTTCTCCGATCACAGCCTCGCGACCGACAGCGTGTTCGCCGAGATGCAGCTCGTGTCCTGCCGCAACGTGCTGATCTATTTCGACCGCGAACTGCAGAGCCGCGCGCTCGACCTGTTCTACGAAGCGCTGTGCCGCAAGGGATTCCTCGGCATCGGCCTGCGCGAGTCGCTGCGCTTCTCGAGCCACGCCGACGCGTTCGCGGAGTTCGCGCGCGAGGACCGCATCTACCAGAAGGTCGACGCGCGATGAGCCCGACCGACCTCGGCCGCGACGTCGGCGCGATCGCGATCGGCGCATCGACCGGCGGCGTCGAAGCGCTGTCGCGGATCCTGCCGATGCTGCGCGAGGGCGTCGCCGCGAGCGTGTTCGTCGTGCTGCACCTGCCGCGCGAGCGCACGAGCCTGCTGCCGGAGATCTTCGCGGCGCGCTGCCGTCTGCCGGTCCGCGACGTGCGCGACAAGGATCCGATCGCGGCAGGCACGATCTACTTCGCGCCACCGGACTACCATCTGCTGATCGACGACGGGCCGCAGCTCGCGCTGTCGATGGACGACCCGGTCGAATACTCGCGTCCGTCGGTGTCGGTGCTGTTCGAGAGCGCCGCGGCGATCTATCGCGAACGCCTCGTCGCGCTGCTCCTGACCGGCGCCGGCAGCGACGGCGCGCGCGGCATGCAGGCCGTGCACGCCGCCGGCGGCGTGACCGTCGTGCAGCGGCCGGCCGACGCACGCATGCCGCAGATGCCGCAGGCGGCGCTGGACCGCATTTCCGCTGACCATGTACTGACCCTGGAAGAAATCATGAATCTGTTCGCAGCGCTGCCGCGCACGGTGAACGTATGAACCTGCCCGAATCCCCCGTGCCGCTGCCGTCGCAGGAGCGGGTCAAATGCCTGATCGTCGACGACCTCGAGGAAAACCTGCTCGCGCTGTCGGCGCTGCTCGACAGTCTCGACGTCGAACTGCTGCAGGCGCGCTCCGGCGCCGAGGCGCTGGAACTGCTGCTCGTGCACGACGTCGCGCTGGCGCTGCTCGACGTGCAGATGCCGCAGATGGACGGCTTCGAGCTCGCCGAGCTCATGCGCGGCAGCGAGCGCTCGCGCCACGTGCCGATCATTTTCCTGACAGCGGGACTCAGCGACACGCGGCGCCAGTTCAAGGGCTACGGTTCGGGCGCGGTCGACTTCCTGCACAAGCCCATAGAACCGTTCGTGCTGCGCAGCAAGGCCGAAGTGTTCTTCCAGCTCTACCGGCAGAAGCGCCAGCTCGCGCATGAACTCGAACAGCGCACGAAGACGCTGCAGCTCAACGAGATGTTCGTCGCCGTGCTCGGCCATGACCTGCGCAATCCGCTGAGCGCGATGATCTTCGCGGGCTCGATCCTGCAGCGCTCGGCCGATGCGGCCACGCGCAACAGCGCCGACCTGATCGTGCAGACCGGCTGGCGCATGAACCGCATGATCGCCGACCTGCTCGATCTCGCGCGCGCGCGCCTGGCCGGCGGCATCGCGATCACTGTCGAGGAGGCCGACCTCGGCATCATCGCGACGCGGATCAAGTCGGAACGCGAAGTCATGGCGCCGCGGCGCGAACTCGCACTCGCGCTCTCAGGCAACCTGCGCGGGATGTGGGACGGCGACCGGCTCGAACAGGCACTGAGCAATCTGATCGGCAACGCGGTCGAACACGGCCAGCCGGATACGCCGATCGAGATCGCGCTCGACGGCGGCGAGCCCGATCGCGTGCGCCTGCGCGTCAGCAACGTCGGCGTGATTCCCGAGGATGTGCTGCCGGCGCTGTTCACGCCGTTCCGCGACGGCCGCTATCGCGGGCGCGGCGACGGACTCGGGCTGGGTCTCTACATCGTCAAGCAGATCGTCGATGCGCATGCGGGCGAGGTCGAGGCGCGCTGCGAGGACGGCCGGACCGTGTTCGAGGTGATACTGCCGCGGATCAGCGCCGGCGCCACGCGGCGGTAGCCGGAGGCTAACCGCGCCGCGTCGGCGCGCATCGAAGTTGCTCCCTGGACGACGATGGAGCCGACATGTTCGAAGGACGAAACCGGATCGCGACCGCGCAGGCGCGAGGTGCCGCACGCTGGTCCCTGGCGCTCGCCGCGGCACTGCTGACGGCGGCCTGTGCGACCGCGCCGCGGTTGCAGTCGGCACCGCCGCCGCGCGCGACGCCGAGCGGCGATGCGGTGCTCGCGTCGCTGCAGCACGGACTGCGCCCGTCGCGACTCGGCGCCGGCGAAGCGCTGCCGCGCTGGTCGCTGCAGGAGCGCATGGCGCACTACAACGTGCCCGGCGTCGCGATCGCGCTGCTGCGCGACGGCGAGGTCGTCGCCGCGCGCGGCTACGGCCTGCGCGAGGCCGGCACGCAGGACGCCGTCGACGGCGACACGCTGTTCTCGGTCGGTTCGGTCAGCAAGGTGGTGACGTCGGCGATCGCACTGCGCTTCGTCGCCGACGGACGGCTCGATCTCGACCGCGACGTCAACGCCTATCTGAAATCGTGGCGGATCCCGGCCCGGCCCGGCATCCGCGACCCGCATGTGAGCCTGCGCATGCTGCTGTCGCACACGGGCGGGCTCGACGTGCACGGCTTTCCGGATTTCCAGCCCGACGAACCGATGCCGACGCTGCTGCAGATCCTCGACGGCACGCCGCCGGCCAAGGGCGGAACGGTGCGGCTGATCCACGAACCCGGTTCGCGCTACGACTATTCCGGCGGCGGCACGATGGTCGCGCAGCTGCTGCTCGAAGAGCAGGCCGGCTCGCCCCTGGAAACCGTCGCGCGGCGCGAGGTGCTCGATCCGCTGCGCATGACGCGCAGCACGTTCGCCAATCCGCTGCCGGCCGAGCGCGGCAACATCGCCAAGGCGCACGACGAGGCCGGCGCGCGCGTCGCACTGCCGCGCGGCTGGGAAAGTTTTCCCGAGCAGGCAGCATCGGGACTGTGGACCAGCGCGAACGAACTCGGTCGCTTCACGGGCGAACTGCTCAAAAGCTACAAAGGCCGCGGCACGCTGCTGCCGCGCCCGATCGCGCAGGCGATGATGACCGAAGTGTCGCCGAGCATGCACGGACTCGGGCCGCGTCTGCACGGCGACGGCGCGACGCGGTTCTTCCATCACGGCGGCGACAACAACAGCTATCACGCGTGGATCGAGGGCTATCTCGAAACCGGCGACGGCTTCGTCATCCTGACCAACGGCGACGGCGGCGTGAACCTGCGCGGCGAGATCCGCAACGCGCTGTCCGATGCGCTCGGGCGCGGCGTGAATCCGGTGGTCCGTCTCGCCGACGTCGATCTGTCGGATCGCAGCTACGACGACTACGCCGGCCGCTACGTGCGCGACGCGAACATTCCGGCGGACCTGAGCCGCGGTCTCGTGGATTCGTTCGAAGACACCGCGTTCACGATCGCGCGCAGCGGAGCCGGCTTCACGATCGCGCTCGGCGATCCAGCGAAGACGCACGCATTGCTCGCGCGCGCGCCCGATCGCTTCGTCGGCGACGATCTGCCGCCGAACGAGCTCGTCGTGCATCGCGACGCGCACGGCAAGGTGCGTGGCGTCACCATCGAACGCGGCAACGCGCGCGCGTACTACCGGCGCGCCGACTGAAACCGGCCGCGGCGTCGCGACGCGCTTGACGCGTCGTTGACGCCGCGATCGGCAACGTCGGTCCATGGATATCGAGAATCAATGGTGGGTGATTGCCGGCACCGCGTATGCGATGGTGCTCGGCGGCGTGATCGGCTACGAGCGCGAACTCAAGGATCGCCCGGCCGGCTTCCGCACGCACATGCTCGTCGCCGGCGCGGCGACGCTGCTGATCGAGATCGGCGAGCTGCTGATGTTCGACACGCGCTACCGCGGCAGCCAGTTCATCCAGATCGATCCGCTGCGCCTCGTCGAAGCGGTCGTCTCCGGTGTCGCCTTCATCGGCGCCGGCACGATCTTCGCCGCGCGCTCGGGCCGCACCGTCGCCGGCATCACGACGGCGGCGTCGCTGTTCATGGTCGCCATCGTCGGCGTGGCCGTCGGTTTCGGTTTCTACCTGCTGTCGCTCGCGATCACGCTGCTGACGCTGCTCGTGCTGACCGTGCTGAAGCTCGCCGAGCGCAAGAAGCCCGCCGAAAAACCGTAGGGCGCAATAACCAGAGGGCATTGCGCCAAGTCCGTTTGTGCGGCGGTCTTCGGTTGTCGGCGTAACGCGTGGTCCCTGGGCGCAATCGGGGCGGCTGGCGCAATGCCCTTTGGTTATTGCGCCCTACGGCGATGCCAGCTCCATCAGCGTCAGCGCATAGCCGGGCGCGGTCGGTTCGTGCATGAAGTACGCGTACAGCGTCTTCCAGCGCGTCTCGCGGCAGCGGGCGAGCCAGCGCGCGAGATCGGCGCGGGTATAGGTTTCCCGTCGTAGACGCAGGTAGCCCCAGCCGGCGGTTTCGACGAGCGGCGGAGCGGAAGCGTCCTCGCGCTCGGAGAGGCACAGCGCCGCGCCGGCGTCGCGCAGCGCGGCGTAGACGTCGTCGTCGAACCAGCTGTCGTGGCGGAACTCGAACGTGGCTGCATGGTCTTGCGGCAGGCGCGCGAGGAAATCGACGAGGCGCGGCAGGTCCTTGCGCATCGTCGGCGGCAGCTGGAACAGCACCGGGCCGCGATGCGGGCCGAGGTGTGCGATCACGGCGTAGAACGCGTCGAGGTCGTCGGCGGCCGACGGCTTCAGGCGCGCGCGGTGCGTGATCGCCTGCGGCGCCTTGATCGCGAAGCGGAACGTGGCGGACACGGTCGCGGCCCAGCGTTCGACGTTCTCGCGCTTGGGCAGTGCATAGAACGTGTTGTTGAGTTCGACCGTCGACAGGCGCTCGGCGTAGTAGGCGAGCATCGCGTCGGGCCGCAAGGTCGCGGGATAGAAGGCACCTTTCCATTCCTTGAACGAATAGCCGCTGGCTCCGGCCAGCACGCGCAGCGTCATCGCGGCACTCCCGCAGCGAAAACCGCATCGTCGCGCAGGACGCGTGCGGACGTCACGCGGACTCAGCGCGATTCGAAGCCGTCGGCGAACAGCGCGTCGTCGCGCTCGAACGCGCCGATGTCGCAGGCGGCGAGGCCGTCGCCGTTGCCGTCGACGGGGCGCGGGCGGCCGCGCTGGTCGGCGTCGGCGCAGGCGCCGTCGAGGCCTGCGTCGATCGCGATGCTGCCGGCCTGCAGCGCATGCGTGCGCGTGAGCCCGCCGTTGTCGGCGAGCGGCGCGAGGCCGGCGTCGTCCGTCGCGATGTCGCCGGGCCCGGCGCGCAGGCGGCAAGCATCGCCAGGTGCGTGCAGCGCGCCGCCGCCGGAGACGATGACGTCGGGAAACACCGTGTTGCATTCGCGCCCGAAAGCCTGCGTGTTGCCCGAGACGAGGGTGTTCACGAGTTCGACCGGAATGAAGTTCGCGTTCGCGCTGCCGCGCACATCGAAGATCGCACCGCCGCCGTTCGGGCCGGTCGCATGGTTGTCGGTGATCGTCGCGTGCACGAAGCGCAGCTGATGCCCGCCGTCGCCGAACAGCGCGCCGCCGGCATCGGCGATGTTGCCGCTCAGCGTGACGTTGCGCAGCAGCCAGTCGCTGCTGCCGAGGTTCGCGAGGATCGCGCCGCCGCTGTGCGCGAGATTGCCGACGAGCAGGCATCGCTGCAGGGCGATCTGCGTCGCCGCGCCGTCGGCGTGGATGCCGCCGCCGGAATGCGACTGGTTGCCGTCGAAGACGCAGTCGGCGAGATCGACCGCGGTCGCCGTGTCGCCGACATAGAGGCCGCCGCCGGCGGTGAAGCTCTCCTTGCCGATGTTGTGCGCGAGCGTCACGCGCCGGCCGCTCAGCGCACCGAACACGGCGACGGCCTGACCGAGGCGGCGCGAGCGGTTCGCTTCGAAGGTCACGTCGGTCAGTTCGGCCGCGGCGCCGGCGCGGATCAGCAGTCCGCCGCCGCTGGTCTCGGGACCGAAGTTGCTCAGCGCGCTCTGGAAGCCGCCGCCGACGTGCACCTGCCGCAGCCGCAGCGTCGCGTTCGCGGCGACGTCGAACACGCGGTCGAGCGCGTTGCCGTCGATGAAGGTCGCGTTCGCGCCGGCGCCGGTCAGGGTCAGCGGCGCGGTCACGTCGAGATCGCCGCTCGCGGCGAGGTTCTCCTGCCTGCCGGCGATCGTCAGCGCGAAATCGCCGCTGCCCAGATCGATCGCATCGTCGCCGGCCAGCGCGTTGCTCTCCTGGATCGCCGCACGCAGGCTGCAGCGCTGCAGGGCATCGGCGCAGAGGCCGTCGCCGGGCTGCGCGTCGACGCTGTCGGTTGTCGTGTCGACCGCGAACGTCGCGGCGGGAAGCGGCGTCTGCGGCAGCATCGCCGCAAGCGCTGCAAGCATCAGGCGTCGTTGCATGCAAACTCCGGGTCCAGCCGCAGGCGGCGGGTCGTCTTCGCTGGGTGCTGCCGGAGCGGGCGGCGGTTGTGCGTGTCCGCCGCGCTCATTCGGCGGGAATGTCGAAACCGTGCTCGATGAAGCAGTCGTCCATGTCGGCGCCGACGCCGTAGCCGAAGTCGTGACTGCGGCGGCGGACGAGGTCCAGGCGCGCGAGGAGATCGGCGCGGCGTCCGGGCGGCAGGGCGACCGCGGTGCGCACGGCCTGTTCGAAGGTGCGGGCCAGCGCGTCGTAGTAGCTCTCCTCGTCGAGGCCGGATTCTTCGGCGAATCCCGCGGCGCGCTCGCAATAGAACACCATGAGTTCGGTCAGTTCTTCGGGCTGGCCGGCGGCGTTCCTGTAGTCGGCCAGTACTTTTTTCGCTTTTGCGGCGGACGGCGCCTGGTTCAACGAACGATCGGGCCACAGCCAGCGGTCGATCGCGGCCTTGTAGGGTTTCAGCGTGTCCTCGCCGAGCCCGAGCCGCGCCTGCAGGAGCGCCTGGTTGTCCTTGCTGGCGGCGTAGAGGGCTTGCAGCAGGCCGACCAGGCCGGCGTGGTCGAAGGCGGCGAGTTTCGCCTTCACGTCGTTCCAGCTCGGTCCCTTCGTTTTCTGCAGGCTCATGTGCGGAAGTCCCTGGCGGAATGGACGAAACCGGATCGCTCCGGCCGTCGGGCGTAGTGCCGGCCGAAGCATCGACGCTGATCGGAACGCCTGTGCATTTGTATCGCGGTCCGACCAGGCGCGCGGGCATTGTCCCGCCGGCGGCCCCGGCGATCCACCGGTGCGGGCCTTTCGAACGCGGAATTGGCGTGCTGCAGAGCAGCATGGATCTGCCGGCGACGGTCGGCCCGATGCGCAAGCCAGGGCCGGACGCCGCGCCTCATTGAATAAAATGCAGCAATGTATTCCTGTTGCTTTCGCGCGGCGCCGTGGCGGCCGGCCCTCAGCGCGCGTCGTGCAGGATCACGCCGAGCGTATGGCGCCGGCCCGCGCGCACGCGGCTGACGCCATGGCGCAGGGTCACGCGGTAGCAGCCGCGCGTGCCGGCGACCGGCCGCTGGTTCACCGCGAACACGACCGCGTCGCCCCGGCGCAGCGGCACGACCTCGGCGCGCGACTGGCGGCGCGGGCGCTGCTCGGTCAGCACGAATTCGCCGCCGTCGAAATCGCGGCCCGGCTCGGACAGCAGTATCGCGACCTGCAGCGGGAACACATGGTCGCCGTAGAGATCCTGGTGCAGGCAGTTGTAGTCGCCGGCGCCATAGCGCAGCAGCAGCGGCGTGGGCCGTCTCTGGTCGTCCGCATGGCAGCGCGCGAGAAACTCCGCGTGCGCGTCGGGATAGCGGACGGCCGACCCGGACCCGGCGTTCCAGCGATTCGCGATGCCCGCGAGCTGCGCATAGAACGCGGTGCGCAGCGTCTGCACGAGCGGCGGCAGCGGATAGGCGAAATAGCGGTATTCGCCGCGGCCGAACCCGTGGCGCGCCATGATCACGCGGCTGCGGAAGCGCGCGTCGTCGTCGTAGGACGCGATCAGCGATGCGCAGTCGGCGGCATCGAGCAGACCCGGCACGAGGCTGTGGCCGTCGTCGTCCAGCTCGCGCGCGTGGCGTTGCCAGGGCAGCCCGGCGATGCGGTCGGCGAGGTCGTCAGGCGTTGAAACGGAGGAAGGAATTTCAATCGCGGCGTTCACGGCAGCTTGGTTTCGGGTAGGGGCCGTCAGCATGTGGTGCGCGTGCCTCGGGCGCCATCCGCTTTCTGCGGGCGCCGCTCGGCGCGGGCCGATTCCGGGCGCGACGCTGGGCTATCAGGTCAGCTTCCGCTCCGACGACGGATCGGCGACGTGTAGGCGTTCCGCCTGCGCAACGACGACACCCTGGGCGCGCAGGTCTCGGCCTCGGCGATCTCGCCGCGACCGTGCTCGGCTCGCTCGATCCGCAGCGCTGCGACATCGACGGCGTGCTCGACGACCTGCGCGGCGGGCGGAGCCGCGAGCAGCCGGCCGGCGCCTCTCGCAAGCGCACCTCGCGCATCGGCGACATCCTCAAATTCATTGCTTCCGGAATGCTGGACGGCTTCGCGTTGTCAAACGCCGGCTGCCTGTGCCCGCTGCGGTACGACCGTTATTCCGGCCGCGGCCCGGGTTCGGGACGCAACCACAGCCAGATCGCCACGATGAACATCGTCGCGCAGGCGATCGCGGCCATCCACCAGCGCGGACTGATCAGGAACAGGACCACGCTGCTCGCGAGCATCGTCGCCGTTGCCACGCATTTGGCGCGACGGCTGACGGCGCCTTCGCGTTCCCAGTCGCGCAGCATCGGGCCGAAGCGCGCGTGATTGCGCATCCAGGCATGCAGCCGTTCGGAACCGCGCCCCGCGGCAAACGCGGCCAGCAGGATGAACGGCGTCGTGGGCAATCCCGGCACGACGATGCCGATGATCCCGAGCACGAGGCAGATGCCGGCGACGGACAGCCAGAAAGCGCGTACCAATCGATGGCGCGCCGGCTTGTGGCGTTGCGTCTCTGACAAACGGCACCTCGGAAGCCGTGTGCGGGCGGGATCGCAACTATAGCCTGAGCGCGGCAGTCCCATCGGAGCGAATGCGGCTGCCCGGTATCGCAATCGTGCCGGGCGATCGCAGATCCGGATGCCGCGTCCGACGCCTCAGGGCGCCGGCCGGCGAGCGGCGCAGCGACGGTCGCGCTGCATGTCGCGGCGCCGCGTCATTCCTGCGGGTGATGCGACGCGATGCATCGTCGGCCTGCGCTCGCCGCCATAAATCCGCTTTCTCTCGAATTCCGCTATTTCACCATTTACTGAATAACGTTCATCTATCGCTTGCGACAACGTAGTCCACAACCCATTCGACGATTCAAAGCATTCAAAATCCGCGCGGCTAGGCGGCAAGCTGCCTGCCACGACGCGATTTTCGGAGCGCCGCTGACGAAGACGCTGGTGTTGACCAGCTAAGAGTCCGCTACCGGCGAACAGAGGACGCTCGCAGCAAGCCCAATTGCGTTGCCTTCGAGTGGCAGCTGCGCGCGTGAGGCGCTGCTCTCAAGCCAGCATCGACTGCTGGACGAAAATTCCCGCCATCGCGCCTTGCCAGGATGCCGTGGTGACCGAGGGTATGAGAGGGTTGGTGAGGTCGCCCGCGGCGTAAATGCCGGGCGTGCTGGTTTCGCGACGCTCGTCGACCTTGAGGACGATGCCGAGGGGCGTATCGACCGTGGCGAGGCCCAGTGGTTCGTGCAGGCTTGCGGACGGCTTGTTGCGCGGATGCGCGAACAGGATGTCGACCGTGACATTGGGGCCGCTATCGAGCTTGACGGTGGCGTTATGGCCCCCGTGACGGGCGATCCCGGTGATCCGACTGTTGACGACAGGGATGTTGCGGCGTGCCAGATCGGCCCGGATATCGGGCGAAATTTCGTGACCATCGGCGAAGAGCGTCAACCTGTCTGTCCAGTCGTGGAACAGCCTGGCAGAATTTTGCGACTGCGGGCCGGACCAGACGAGGCCCCAATGCTGGCCAGCGACTTCAAAGCCGTCGCAATAGGGGCAAGGCACGATGGAAGTACCCCAGCCCTCGGCAAAACCCGGAACATCAGGCATCTGGTCGACGACGCCATAGCTCAGGATCAGGCGGCGCGCCCTGTGGCTTTCGCCGTCGGCTGTGAGGACGGAGAAATCGTCGATGGCGCCCGAGATGCTGTCGGCCCGGGCATTGACCAGCCTGATCGTGGGATAACGCTCCAGTTGCTTCCGCGCCTCGGCCAGGATGTCCAGCGGTGGCTTGTGATCGTGGCCGAGCAGGCCGTGCGAATGGCCGGCGAAGCGATTGCGCGGCAGGCCGGTATCGAGAACGGTGACCTTGCGGCGGGCACGGCCGAGCTGCAGGGCGGCGGCGAGACCGGCAAAGCTGCCGCCGATGATGATGACGTCATCCATGGTAGTGGGCTCCGTATTGTGGGTAGAGGATGTTGGGTTCGAACCCGCGATGGCTGGGGCGTGCGGAAGGCCGATGGTGGACAGCGCGGCCAGCTTCAGCAGTGTTCGTCGTTGCATGGCACCCTCATGTTTTTCATTCTTTGGCTTGCATATTTCTGAAACTAAGTGGTATCGTAATTCGAGAATAAAGATACTGTCAAGGACTGGAATTGACATGACCGAAAATAGTCGAGGCCGGCGCGGCCGGCCCGCTAACGAGGCGCTTGGTCAAACCATAGTCGACGCCGCGAGCGAACTTTTTGCGGAATTGGGTTTTCAAGCGACGACATTGGACAAGGTCGCTCAGCGGGCGAAGATATCCAAACTCAGCATCTACAGGCACTTCGAGAGCAAAGAGGCCCTGTTTGGCGCGGCGTTTGCGGCCCGGTGCCATCAGTTAATCCCGCAGGTCCTTTTTGAAGGCGTCGACGGTTCGGCCGAAGATCAGCTCATGGCGGTGGGATCAACCCTGCTTCGCACGCTGTTGAGTCCAGACGTCCGCAGTGTCGAAGCCATGAT
>NZ_DATIGT010000249.1:0-9582 GCF_035481375.1 Tahibacter sp. | reverse complement strand
GGCGTCGATCGCGGCGAGGTGCGCTGGGAACTGATCGGGCGGCACAACGTCATGAATGCACTCGCCGCGCTGGCCGCGGCCGATGCGGCCGGTGTCGACGTCGCTGCCGCGATCGCGGCGCTCGCCGGCTTTCGCAGCGCGAAGCGCCGGCTGGAGCGGGTCGCCGATATTGCCGGAATCCAGGTCTACGACGACTTCGCCCACCACCCGTCGGCCATCGCGACGACGCTCGCGGGACTGCGCGCGCGGGTCGGCACCGGTCGTATTCTCGTCGGCCTGGAGCCGCGCTCGAATTCGATGCGCCAGGGCGCTCATGCGCACGAGCTGGCCCCGTCGTTGCGCGACGCCGATGCGGTCGTGCTGCTGCAGCGCCCGGAATTGCCGTGGGATGCTGCGCGCGTCACCACCGCGCTCGACGGACGCGGCCAGACCGCGGCCAGCGTCGACGCGCTGATCGCGGCGCTGCGCGCGCAGGCGCGCGCCGGCGACCACGTCGTTTTCATGTCCAACGGCGGATTCGAGAATGCGCCGAGACGCTTCGCCGCACAGCTCGGCGACGCGCCGGTCTGATCCCCGACCGCACGCGTGCCGGCGCATGCATGCCCTACACTGCTGCCGTGAATCAGGACGACATCCCGCTGTTTCCGCTGAACGCCGTGCTGTTTCCGGGCGGCGTGCTGTCGCTGCGGATCTTCGAGCCGCGCTACCTCGATCTGGTGCGCGACTGCAGCCGCAGCGACAGCGGCTTCGGCGTCTGCCTCATCCTTGCGGGGCGCGAAGCGGGCGAACCGGCGACACCGGCGGCGGTCGGCACGCTCGCGCGCATCGAGGACTTCTACGCGCTTCCGGACGGGTTGCTCGGCATCCGTGCGCGCGGCAGCCGGCGTTTTCGTGCGGCGACGACGCGCGTGCGCGACAACGGGCTCGTGCACGGCTTCGTGCGCTGGTGGCCTGACGAACCGGAAGTCGCGATGCCGCCGGAATACGGATTGCTCGCGACGATCCTCGAACGCCTGCTGGAGCAAGTCGGTGGCGACCACGCGCGCGCCGAACGGCGGCGCTTCGACGACGCGAGCTGGGTCGGCTTCCGTCTGGCCGAACTGCTGCCGGTGGCCGCGGCCGAGCGGCAGCAATGGCTGCAGCTGACCGACCCGCTCGAACGCCTGGACGGACTCATGCGCTGCATGCCGCGGTTTCAAGCCGGTTAGCGCCTCTTGCCCGATCCGTGCGACTCGCGGATGCTGGTGCGCCCTGACGTGATCGGAAATTCCATGAGCCACCTCAAAGGCCGCACGCTGTTCATCACGGGTGCCTCGCGCGGCATCGGTCTGGCCATCGCCAAGCGGGCCGCGCGCGACGGCGCGAACATCGTGATCGCGGCGAAATCCACCGTCGCGAATCCGAAACTGCCGGGCACGATCTACACGGCCGCCGAAGAAATCGAAGCGGCCGGCGGCAAGGCGCTCGCGCTCAAGGTCGACGTGCGCGAGGAGGCCGAGGTACAGGCCGCCGTCGCGCAGGCCGTCGAGCGCTTCGGCGGCATCGACATCGTCGTCAACAACGCGAGCGCGATCTGGCTCGCCGGTCTGTCCGGCACGCCGATGAAGCGCTACGACCTCATGCATCAGGTCAACGTGCGCGGCAGCTATCTCGTCACTCAGGCCTGCCTGCTGCAGCTCAAGAAATCGTTGAATCCGCACGTGCTGATGCTGGCGCCGCCGCTCAACATGGCGAGCAAGTGGTTCCAGCACCACACCGCCTACACCATGTCGAAGTACGGCATGAGCATGGCCGCGTTCGGTCTGGCCGCGGAACTCGCCAAGGACGGCATCGCCGTCAACGCGTTGTGGCCGCGCACGGTCATCGACACGGCGGCGCTCGCGATGCTCGGCGGCATGGCGCGCCCGGAAAACTGTCGCAAGCCGGAGATCATGGCCGACGCCGCGCACTGGATCTTCACGCAGCCGGCGCGCCAGCTCTCGGGCCAGTTCCTGCTCGACGAAGAGGTGCTCAAGCGCGCGGGCGTCAAGGACTTCGGCCACTACGCCGTCGCGCCCGGAAAGACGCTGCTGCCGGACTTGTTCCTGGATTGACGCGTCCCCATCGAAAAGCGTTTCCCGATCGACGGAGTCATGTCATGCGATATCTCCACGCGATGGTGCGCGTCCGCGATCTCGACGCCAGCATGCGGTTCTTCAGCGACGCGCTCGGCCTCGTCGAGACGCGGCGCAGGGACTATCCGCAGGGCCGTTTCACGCTCGTCTACCTCGGCGCGCCGGAAAACCCGGAGGCCGAGGTCGAACTGACCTGGAACTACGACGACGAGGACTACGGCGGCGCACGCAATTTCGGCCATCTCGCCTTCGGCGTCGACGACATCTACGCGGCCTGCGAGCGGCTGCAGAGGCACGGCGTCACGATCAATCGTCCGCCGCGCGACGGCCGCATGGCCTTCGTGCGTTCGCCCGACCAGATCTCGATCGAACTGCTGCAGAACGGCGCTGCGCTGCCGCCGCGCGAGCCGTGGATGTCGATGCCGAACGTGGGCGCCTGGTAGTCGAACTAACCGAGCGCCTCGGCGAGATCGGCGATCAGGTCGTCGGTGTGTTCGAGGCCGACCGACAGCCGCAGCAGATCCTGCGGCGATACCGGGTTCGTGCCTTCGACCGATGCGCGGTGCTCGATCAGCGTCTCGCAGCCGCCGAGACTTGTTGCGTTGTGGATGAGTTTCAGGCGGCCGGCGGCGGCGAGGGCCGCATCGCGTCCGCCGGCGACGCGGAAACTCAACATTGCGCCGAAGTCCCGCATCTGCCGCTGCGCCACCGCGTGACCGGCATGGGTCGGGAGCCCCGGATAGTTGACCGCGCTGACGCGTGCGTGAGCCGCGAGAAATTCCGCGATGCGGCGCGCGTTCGCACAGTGCCAGTGCATGCGCGCCGGCAATGAGCGCAGCCCGCGCAGGGTCATCCACGCATTGAACGGTGCGAGCACGCCGCCGGTTACGTGGCGGCGATGCGCGACGCGTTCGCACAGCTCGCCGCGCTGCGTGAACACGAGAGCTCCGCCCATGACGTCGCTGTGTCCGCCGAAATACTTGGTCGTCGAATGCATGACGACGTCGGCACCGAGCGCGAGGGGCTGCTGCAGCACCGGCGTCGCGAACGTGTTGTCGCAGAACACGAGGGCGCCGCGGCGATGCGCGCAGTCGACGATCGCCGCGATGTCGGCGACGCGCAGCTGCGGGTTCGACGGCGTTTCGAGCCAGATCGCGCCGGCGTCCGCGGCGAATGCGGCGTCGACGGCAGTCAGATCGGCGGTGTCGACGCGCTGCGCGGAAATCCCGCCGCGCGGCAGGAATTCGTCGGCCAGCACGCGCAGGCCGGTGTAGCAATCGGTCGGCACGAGCAGCGTCGTGCCGGGCGCGAGCGATTCGAGCAGCGCGGTCATCGCCGCCATGCCCGAGCCGAACGCCAGCGCGGCCTCGCCGTGTTCGAGCGCTGCCAGTGCGGTTTCGAGGCGCTCCTGGGTCGGGTTGCCCTCGCGTACGTACTCGAAGCCTGCGACGCGCTCGCCGGCGGGACCGTGGCGGAACGTCGTCGCCATGTGGATGGGCGGGGCGATCGCGCCGGTCTCGGTGTCCGGTTCGCCGCCGGCGTGGACGGCCAGGGTCTCAAGGCGCATGGGCGGTTCCTGCTGTGTGAATCCGGTCAGTGTGCGCAGCCGATTCAAAAAACACAAAAGACCGAAGTCGAATCCGTGCGAGCGCCTGCGCGGGGGACTTATGCGCTACCGGAACGCGTGCCGGTCGCGCGCATAATGTGCGTCCCGTTCCGGTACAGGTGTCGCCGTGACCTCCTCGTCCTCTTCCTCCGGCCCCGCTGCGCTGCTCGCGCGTGCCGACCGCTATTACGTGCCGGTCTACCAGCCCCGCCGCATCGTGCTCGAGCGTGGACAGGGTTCGCGTGTGTGGGACAGCGACGGTCGCGACTATGTCGACTTCAGTGCGGGCATCGCGGTCAACTCGCTCGGCCACGCCGATCCCGAATTGCTCGATGCGTTGACGGCGCAGGCGGCCAGGCTCTGGCATACGAGCAATGTTTTCGTCAGCGAACCGCCGCTGCGGCTGGCCGAGGAACTCGTCGTCGCATCGGCGTTTGCCGAGCGCGTGTTCCTCTGCAATTCGGGCGCCGAGGCCAACGAAGCCGCGATCAAGCTCGTGCGGAAATGGGCCGCGGCCGCAGGCAGGCCGCCGGAGCGCCGCGTGATCATCACTTTCCACGGCTCGTTTCACGGCCGCACGCTCGCCGCCGTCACGGCGACCGCTCAACCGAAATATCAGCACGGCTACGAACCGCTGCCCGGCGGCTTTCGTTACTGCGGCTACAACGATCTCGCTTCGGTCGAAGCGGCGATGGCTGCCGGCGACGTCGCCGCCGTGCTCGTCGAGCCCGTGCAGGGCGAAGGCGGCGTCGTGCCGGCCGCAGACGGCTTTCTCGCCGGACTGCGTGCGCTTTGCACACGTCACGACGCGCTGCTGGTTTACGACGAGATCCAGTGCGGCATGGGTCGCAGCGGAAAACTCTGGGCCTGGCAGAACGACGGCGTCGCGCCGGACATACTCTGCGTCGCGAAGGCGCTCGGCGCCGGATTCCCGATCGGCGCGATGCTCGTCGGTGCGCGCGCCGCCGAGGTCTGGCAGTTCGGCGCCCACGGCACGACGTTCGGCGGCAATCCGCTGGCGGCTGCGGTAGCGCGCGTAGCCGTGCGCCGCCTTGCGCAGCCGGAACTGCTCGCCAACGTGTCACGGCAGTCGGCCGCACTGCGTCGCGGGCTCGGCGAAATCAACGATCGCCTGTCGCTGTTCGAACAGGTGCGAGGCCGCGGTCTCATGCTCGGCGCCGTGTTGAACGAGCCGTGGCGCGGAAAGGCGGGGGCGATTCTCGATCGCGCCGCGGAAAACGGTCTGCTGTTGCTGCAGGCCGGCCCTGACGTGCTGCGCTTCGTGCCGGCACTGAACATCACGGACGAAGACATCGCCCTGGGACTGCAGCGCCTCGACGCGGCGCTGCAGTCGCTGATCGCGGGCTAGGCGTCGCGCGCTTCCAAAAGCGCCGCGCGCGCGGCGACCAGCGTTTCGCCGATGACATCGTCGTTGTGCGCGCTGGACAGGAATCCCGCTTCGAATGCCGACGGCGCGAGATAGACGCCGCGTCCGAGCATGCCGTGGAAGAAGCGATTGAACAGCGCGGTGTCGCAAGCCGTAGCCTGAGCGAAGGTCTCGACGGTCTGATCGGTGAAGAAGATGCCGAACATGCCGCAGACGCGATTCGTCGTCAGCGCGACGCCGGTTTCGCGCGAAAGTGCATGAAGGCCGTCCGTGAGCAGCCGCGTCTTGCGATCGATTTCCTCGTAGAAACCCGGCGTCTGGATGAGATCGAGCATCGCGAGGCCGGCCGCCATCGCGACCGGATTGCCCGACAGCGTGCCGGCCTGGTAGACCGGTCCGCTCGGTGCGATCTGCTGCATGATCTCGCGCCGGCCGCCGTAGGCGCCGACCGGCATGCCGCCGCCGATGATCTTGCCGAACGTGCTGAGGTCGGGCGTGATGCCGTAAAGCGCCTGCGCGCCGCCGAGCGCGACGCGAAATCCGGTCATGACTTCGTCGAAAATCAGCAGCGTGCCGTGGCGAGTGCAGAGTTCGCGCAGCGCGTTCAGATAACCGGGGCGCGGGAGGATGCAGTTCATGTTGCCGGCAACCGGTTCGATGATGAGGCCGGCAATGTCGTTGCCGTGCTCGGCGAACAGCGTTTCGGCGGCTGCGAGGTCGTTATAGGGCAGCGTCAGCGTCAGGTCGGCGAGGCCGGTCGGCACGCCCGGCGAGGTCGGCACGCCGAACGTGAGCGCGCCGGAGCCCGCTTTCACGAGAAACGCGTCGCCATGGCCGTGGTAGCAGCCCTCGAATTTCACGATCTTGCTGCGGCCGGTATAGCCGCGCGCAAGGCGGATCGCCGCCATCGTCGCCTCGGTGCCGGAATTCACCATGCGCACCATTTCCACGGACGGCAGCAGGCGCGTGAGCGTCTCGGCCATCGTGACTTCGGCGGCGCACGGCGTGCCGAAGGACAGGCCGTCCCGGATGGCGCGCGCGACCGCTTCACGCACGGTCGGATGATTGTGGCCGACGATCATCGGGCCCCACGATCCCACGTAGTCGATATAGCGCTTTCCTTCGACATCCCAGAGGAACGGGCCGTCGGCGCGGGTCGTGAAGAAGGGCTCCCCGCCGACCGATTTGAACGCGCGCACGGGGGAGTTGACGCCGCCGGGCAGCAACTGACGGGCGCGTTCGAACAGGGCGTGATTGCTGGTCATGCGGAAACCTTCGCGGAAGCGGGAAACAGGGAACCGAAGCGGCGCGCCGCCTCGCAGGGGTCGGGTTGGCCGAACACTTCGCTGACGACGGCGAGATAGTCGGCGCCTGCCTCGATCAGCGGGGTGGCATTGTCGGGGTTGATTCCCCCGATTGCCACGCGGGGCAGGCCGAACTCGGCGCTGGCGCGCAGCAGGCCGATATCGGCGCGACGGGCAAGCGGTTTGGTCGGCGACGGATAGAACGCGCCGAATGCGAGGTAGTCGGCGCCGGCAGCAGCGAGACGTTGCGCCCGTTCGAGGTCGTCGTAGCACGACACGCCGATGACGGCATCGGTGCCGAGGCGCCGTCTGGCTGTCGCGAGATCGGCGTCGTCGGCACCCAGATGCACCGCTCTCGCGCCGCAGGCTAGCGCAAGATCGACATCGTCATTGACGACGAACAGCGCGCCGGCTTCGGTGCACAGGTTCAGCAGCAGGCGCGCTTCGGCGAGCCGGCGCGTCGTGTCCGTCGTCTTGTCCCGATACTGCAGCAGCGCGGCGCCGCCCCGCAGTGCGGCCGCGGCCGCTTCGGCCAGATCGGGGCGGGGGCCGTCCGTTATCACGTAAAGGCTGGCGGCGGGCAGTAGCGGGTGGCGCATCGGGCGAGTGGTATCGCAAGTCAGGCGGTCGCTTATTCTGGCGGATTTGAAGCCGGACGCATTGCGCTGCGACAATGCGCGCCCCTCGTTCACGCGCGCCCGCCATGTCCGCAGCCTCGACCGTTACCGACGCACCGTTTCGCACCTACATGTGCGTCGTCTGCGGCTATCTCTACAACGAGGCGGAAGGCTGGCCCCAGGACGGCATTGCTCCTGGCACGCGCTGGGAAGACGTGCCCGATACGTGGACCTGCCCCGATTGCGGCGTGACGAAGTCGGACTTCGAAATGGTCGAGGTCGGCTGAGCAGAAACCCGCTGGCTGTTCAGTGCAGGCGGCCGGCCTGCGAAGAACTTTCGATCAGCTGTGCCATGACCGCGTCGGCGTCGTCGGCCTGCGGCATCAGCGCGAGATAGCGCCGGAAGTCTTCGCAGGCGGCGCGATGGTGGCCGAGTTTCAGGTAAAGACGACCGCGCTCGCGGGATTCCGCGACATCGAACGGATCGAGCATCACGATGCGGTCGGTGCACCGCAGCGCCTTGTCCCAGGCCTCGCTCTCGATATATCCGAGCCGCAGATTGCGCAGCATGCGAGTCAGGATCGCACGGTGACTGGCCGGCTCCAGCAGATGCGCCAGTCGCTGGTCGTCGATATCGCGCGCCGACAGTTCGCTGCGCGCGCGGCGGCGCAGCTCCGGCAGGTCCAGGGTCCGGCCGCGGTGAAACGGATCGAGCACGACGATGCCGTCGTCGAGCGGCATGCGCACGAGAAAATGGCCCGGGAACGAGACGCCTTCGAGCGGCAGTCCCAGTCGCTGGGCCAGCGTTATCTGGACGATCGCCAGGGAAATCGGATTGCCGAGGCGACGGTCGAGAACCTCGTTCAGATAACTATTGCGCGGATTGAAGTAGTCGTGTTCGTCGCCGGCAAAGCCTAGATCCTCGAACAGAAACCTGTTGAGACGGCTCAGCCGGAGCGCGTCGGAGGCTTGCGTCGGCAGTTCGGCGGTAAGTCGCGAAGCGTACTCATCCACGCGAAGCTCGTAGCTCGTGCAGGACAGCGAAGGGTACTCGTCCTTCGCGACGAGCAATGCGGCTGACAACAATGAAATTTCGTGGTCGACCGCATGCTGCAGGCCCAACCAGGGATCGTTCATCGAGCGTCTCCGGCAGCTTCCGCCCGATAGTAACCGAAGGGGGCTACGGCGCCAGCGCGACTGTCACGATTACGCCATTCCGAGGACAGCGAGCGGGCATGTGCGGGCTGCCTAATAGGTTAGCGCCGCCCTCTATGGCGACAAGGCAGATAAGACGATGCAACGGTTCGTACCGGTGACCGATGACGATTTCGAGGCGATGGCGGGACTGCAGCTGAGGTTGGTCCCCTACCAGGTGGGTCTGCCATGCCATCACGCGCTGGAGGAGGGCGTGATCGCGCCGGCCGCGGAATCTCAGCGATGGAACTCCAGCTCGTCGCCGGGCTTCACGCCGAGCTTGTCGGCGGTACCGCCGTTGAGTTCGAGCACGTACTTGGCTGGGCCGCTGCTCGGATACGAAGGACAGGGGTCCGCCTTGCAGGGTGGCACGTTGCTCTGCAGCGAGACCAGCCGGAACTTCTTGTCGAAATAGAGCATGTCCAGCGGGATCAGCGTGTTCTTCATCCAGAACGCCTGCATGAATTCGTCGCGGAAGATGAAGAACATGCCGCGGTCCGGCGACATTTGTTCGCGAAACATGAGGCCGCGCGCATGCTGTTCGTCGTTCTCGGCAAGCTCGACATAGAACGTCTTGCCCTTGAGCACGACATAGGAGATGGCCTGGGCGTTGACGCTGGAACAGATAAAGAGACTCAGTGCGGCCATCGTCCGCAGAGCGCGAAGAAACATGGCGGATTTCCTTGCTGGCGTTCGTTGCAATCGGAAGGGAAGAGAGGCTCTCAGCGGGACCGCTGATGCTGGTCAATCAGTGTCGCGAGCGTCGAAAAATGTTCCGGCGACATGTCGTAGAACTCGACGCCGACCCGGTCGTTGACGATGTGCTGCACCAGAACGTCGGCGACGAATTCTGGTTGCCCGGAAAAGCTGAGTACGACATACGTGCGTTCGCCCGCGGTAAGAGGCTGGCCTTCGACCAGCTCGAGCATGGCGCCATTGACCGACAGATCGAGTATGCGTCCGGGTTTGCTGCGTCCGGCCGCCTGCACGTAGTAGATGCCGGATGTCGCATAACGCGGCTCCTGGCGGCGATCGTCGTAGAGCTCTCCCATGTGACTCACCGTGCGAAAAAGCGTCCGATGATCCTAGCACAGCGGTCTGACACGACCGGCTGGTGTTCGGCCGCTCATGCAAGTGCTCCTGCCACGCGGCCGACATGATTATTTTCGTGAAAGCTCTTCCCATGTCCGATGCCCGCAAGTATTATTCGCGCCCCTTTGCTGAGGCGATGAAGTCGAGGCGGGGGGCGGATCGCAAGATTCGGGCGGGTTGTACGGTGGTTCGGTTGGCTGATTCGGCGATGGAAAGAAGGTCGTCGGGAGGGGTTGACGAAGTACGAACTGGCGGTATGATTCGCGCC
>NZ_DATIGT010000248.1:0-10991 GCF_035481375.1 Tahibacter sp. | reverse complement strand
CCCTGAAGGCGCAACGCCGCGGTCCGCATCCTGCGGTCGGGGCGCCTCTCGTCGCCCCGCGTCCTCAACCTTCGAGTTCGACGTCGTCGAGTTCCATCTGCACGTGCTTGCCGTACCAATGGCCTTCGACGAGCACGAGTTCGTGCTCGGCCCAGACCGGCGCGCCGAACACGGTGACCGTCGTGCGCACGCGCGCCGTGTCCTGGCGGCGTTCGATCACATCGACCTTCAGCGAGTCCGCGACGGCGTCCAGATCGATGCCGTAGTTGCGCACCGCCTCCTTGGCCGCGGCCAGGACCGGGTTCACCCGTTCCAGCACGCCTTCCAGCGGCAGCGCCTTGAGCTGGTCGATGTCGGTGATGCCGGTGCGGCGCGCCGCATCGGTCAGCAAGGTCAGCGAGCGGCGCAGCGTGTCCGTGCTCAGGAAATCCGTCGTCGTGGCCCAGTCCTGGATGCCCGGAATCGCCTGACGCAGCGCATCGCGCTGGGCATCGGTCAGCTTCGTCTCGGTCGAATTGACCGCGAACTGCATCGCGCCGAAGGCCATCAGCAGCAGGGCCGGCATCTGCTGGCGCGCCTTGACCAGCTCCGGCTCGAGCTTGGACATCATCCGGTCGACCGCGTCGGGCGCGGTCAGCTCCTGCATCTTCGCGGCGAAGCGCGCGCGCTCGTGCTCGCTCGTCGGCTCGTTGCGCTTGCGCTCGAACGCGGTCCGGGCCGCTTCCCACTGGGACGGCGGGGTCATCGCCTGTGCCAGCGCAGCCAGGTCGCCGGCCCGGAAAAGATTGCCCAGTCGCTTGATTTCAATGGCCGGATCCGGCGCGCTCACGCTCGCGGCGCGGACCGGCGTCGCGGCGATCTCCTGGGCCGACACGACCGAAACCGGGCCGATGATGCCGGCCGCCAGCAAGGTCAGGGACAACAGCTTCATCTTCATACAGCGCTCCTCTCTGCGGGGAGCTTTAGTGTAGTAGTGATATACAACACTAGTAGTGACGGAAGTCATTGTGACCTGCGGCCTGGTCGCCGAGGCGAACCGGAGACCGCGGGGCCGCAGCGCGATTCACGGTTCGGCTACACGCCGATGGGCCCGCCGTCCTTGCGCGTGATGACGATGGTTGCCGAGCGTGGGCGGGACGTTCCGCCGCCTGGCCAGTTGCTCGTGAACGTTCCGGCAACACTCTTCGTCGAGTCTCCGGGATGCTGCACGTTGACGAACAGGGCCTTGCCATCCGGCGTCTCGGCCATACCCGTCAACTCGCCGTCGGCCGGGCCGACGAGAAAGCGCCGCAGCGTTTCCACAGTAGGATTTTTACCCTTCTGCATCAGTGCATCGACTGAGTTTCCGGAAAGCGAGTTCTTCACGGTGGTCGGGCCGCCATCGCCGACCTCGC
Organism: Tahibacter sp.; assembly: GCF_035481375.1. GTDB lineage: Bacteria > Pseudomonadota > Gammaproteobacteria > Xanthomonadales > Rhodanobacteraceae > Tahibacter. Next base: position 9,597 of record NZ_DATIGT010000248.1, on the reverse strand, counting down.
CCGGCATCGCGGCGAGCATCCTGCAGTTCGTCACGTCCGAATATGCCGAATCGTCCGTCTGTATCCACAGTAGTCCGGTTGCCGCCGAGAACCCTAGCCCGTCCGGGCTGGAAAGATCGTTGTCACCGGTCAACTGCGAAAGATTGACGTCGGCACCAGCGCCGGCTTCGGCGGCGAACAGATAGACATCCCAGCGAAATGACGATCCCCCGGATCGGCGTCCGACGTGCGGACGATATGTCCGTTGACGTTACCCGACTGCCTCGCACCGTTCTTGTCGTCCGCATAAGCGCGCGGATTCGCCGCATCGGGCGCGAGCTTCGGCCACGCCGTCACTCCCAACGCCTGGTTCTTGTTGTTGGTCAGCGAGAAATACACGTCTGCGTTCCGCGGATTGACAGTGCACCACACCGGCCGGTCCATGCGCGTCGCACCGACGGCATCCGCCGCCAGACGCGCATTCGCCACGACATCGGCGACCGATGCAAATTTGAATGCGGTCGACGATGCGATGCGCGCATTCGTCAGATCCAGCGCGAGCCAGCTGCCGGATCCGTCAGCGTCGACGGGCAGCGCCGGCACCATGCGACGGGAGGCTGCGGTTCACTCCATCGTGCCGCGCAAGCGACGGACCTCGCACCGGATACGACACGGAATCCGCCGACGACTCGAGACGCGCCCGCAACATCCGCTGCTAGACTCCGGCTACCTGCCGCCACGCCCGGATCCCCATGGCCACCGCGATACGCCGCCTCGCGCTGCCGCTGCTGGCCCTGCTGATCGGCGTCGCCGCGCTGGGCTGGTCCGCGGTGCTCTACAGCGAAAGCCGGTCGGTCGAAGCAAACGGCCAGCTCGCGCCGGTCACGGCGATCGGAAGTCCTAAGAAGATCAAGCAGAGCGGCACGCGCATCACCTATCGCGCCGACATCGCCTTCACCGCGCCCGACGGGAACCGCGTGCTGACACGCGGCACGCTCTCCGACCGGACGCTGGATGCGTTCCGCGCGGGGCAGCCCGTGCAGCTGCGCTATCTGGCCGGCCGCCCCGAGGTCAATCGCATCGTCGGCGACGAGGACGAAGGCAGCAGTTGGCTGCTCGTCGCCGTCGGCTGTGCCGGTCTGGTGTTCGGCGTGGTCGGCCTGGTGATGCCGGCGCGTTCGAGGCGTTCGGCGCGACGCGCGCGTTGATTCGAGTGCGGTGGTGTAGGTGGAAGCGGCGAAAAAGCGTGAAGAGGAGTGAGAAACGCGCATGAGCGCACCGCGCTCCGTTTTCTCGATTTTCTCACTCCTGCCCTCTATTTCCTGCCCCAACGCAGACCGCCCGCCGCGCCACTCCCCCAGAATTCCTTTGTATATTCCGCAGAATCCACCAGACTCTGCCACACCGACACCGACCCGCGGAGAATGAAGCCATGAACGCTGGAGTTCGTCGTCTGCTGAGGCTGTGTGCGCCTATCCTGCTGCTGTGCGGTCTTGCCTCGGCGCAGGATCCCGCGACCTGCACGCAGGACTGCCCCGCGCCCTACGTGCCGAACGCGTTCTGGACCACGCAATACGGCCCGGCGGCCGCGAACGTCGTGCTGTCGCCGACGAATTTCCTCGCGTGTTCGTCGGCGTCCTATGCGCTGTGCTACTACTCCGGACCCGACGCGCCGCCGAAAAAGAAGCGCGGCATCGGCGCCCTGCCCGCGCTGCCCTGCAACGTCTCGGAATCCGATCCGGGCATCGCCGACTGCCGCTGCTACGCGGAATCCGGCACGTCGTACGTCGACATCCATTCGATCCGCAACACCGAAGCCTATATCGAGACCATCCGCGTCTGCGGTCTCGACGGCGCGAAGTGCCGCAACCTCGTTACCGACGAACTGCCCGGCAAGGCAGCCGAGGTGCTCGGCGTCACGCCGCCCGCACTGCCGACCGCGCCGGTCTGCAGCTACCTGCAGGCCGACGCGGACGGCAAGGCGCCGATGGCGCCCGACGCCGAACTCGTCTCGACCTTCAGCTTCGCGCGCGTCAAGAGCTACGGCATCCAGCAGACCGACTGCACCGCGACCGCCGCGCCCTATGCGGGCTGCATGACCGCGTCGTGCACCTTCGAGCGCGATGCGAAAGGCAAACCGACCGGCTTTGCGACCTGCCGCTGCCCGATCTACAGCGGGCCGTTCCAGGTCGGCCAGGCCGGCGCATCCTGCGATGCGGGCAGCGGCAATGTCTGGTCGGCGGCTTATGCGCCGCCGTCGTCGGGTTCAGGCACGAGCGGCAACTGACGATCGTGCGGAGGTCAGGCGGCGGACACGGAGAACGCAGCAGTTCGGCGATCACGGCGGACTCCTTATAAAGATCGCGCACGCGATCGGCATGTTCGCGCATGCGCCAGACGCCGAGCGCGATGACGTGACCGGGCGCATCGACGTCGTAGAGCAACTGGTGCGACACGTAGCCGTCGAAGGCCTGCATGTCGCTCCAGAGGCGGCGCGTCAGTTCGAGGCCGCGGGCTTCGTGCCCGGCGTTGATCCAGGTATCCCAGATTACGGTGATCATCGGTCGCTGCCTGCCTCGGTTCGGCCGGAGAACAGGCAGCTCAGGCTGTACGGCGGCGCGGAACCGGATCCAGTCGGGCGGACTTTCGCCGGTCCAGACCGACGCGCCCGCTTGCCTGGGGCGTCTCGTCGCCGTCGTCGACGCAGGCTATAGTCGCTCGCCAACACACGCGACCGAATTTTCCACTGGGGGTAAATCATGCCGCGTCACGCCTTCCTGCGCACGTTGCGCGCCGGATTCGTAGCTGTCTCGCTGTTGATCGGCGTCGGCGCCGCCCAGGCGCAATGCGTCAGCCTCACAACGTTGGGGTCGGCCTCGACGCAGAACTTCGACACCCTGTCCAACACAGCCGGATCGACGACGAACAACCTGACGATCACGGGCTGGTTCATGACCGAGACCGGCGGCGGCGCGCGCGACAACGACCAGTACGCGGTGGATACCGGCGGCAGCACGACCGGCGACACCTACAGCTACGGCGCCGCGGGCTCGACCGAGCGCGCGCTCGCCGGCCTGCGCAGCGGCACGCTGATTCCGAACTTCGGCGCGTGCTTCACGAACAACACCGGCGCCACGATCTCGAGTCTCGCTCTGGCCTTCACCGGCGAGCAATGGCGCCTCGGCACGATCACCCGCACCGACCAGCTCAATTTCGAATACAGCACCGACGCGACGAATCTGACGACCGGCACGTGGACCGCTGTCACGGCGCTGAACTTCGTCACGCCGAACACGGCGACCGCCGGTGCGAAAGACGGCAACGCAGCCGGCAACCGCACCGCACTGTCGTCGACGATTCCGTCGCTGGGCATCGCGAACGGCGCGACGTTCTGGATCCGCTGGACCGACATCGACGCGAGCGGCGCGGACGACGGGCTCGCCGTCGACGACTTTTCGCTGACGCCGCAGGGCGGACCGCCAGCGCCGGCCCTGAACGTCAACGACATCACGCTTGCCGAAGGCGACGCCGGCACGACGACCTTTACATTCACGGTGTCGCTGACGGCACCGGCGGGCCCCGGCGGCGTCACGTTCGACATCGCTACCGCGAACGACACCGCGACTGCGCCGTCCGACTTCACCGCCGTTTCGCTGACCGGCCAGACGATTCCCGCGGGCAGCTCGACCTACGCCTTCAACGTGCCCGTGAACGGCGACACCACGGCCGAGGCGAACGAGACCTTCTTCGTCAACGTCACGAACCTCTCGGGCGCGACGGCCGGCGACACGCAGGGCCTCGGCACGATCAACAACGATGACGTCACGATCACGCCGATCCACGACATCCAGGGTCCGGGCGCAAGTTCGCCGATCGTCGGCAGCAGCGTGACCGTGCGCGGCGTCGTGACCGGCGTGAAGTCGAACGGCTTCTTCGTGCAGGACGAAGACGCCGAGGTCGACGCCGATCCGGCGACGTCGGAAGGCATCTTCGTGTTCACGAGCAGCGCGCCGCCGGCCGCCGCCGCGTTCACGGCGCTGGTGCAGGTCACCGGCACCGTCACCGAATTCGTACCGCCGGCCGATCCGCTGCAGCCGCCGGTCACCGAACTGACTTCGCCGAGCGTCGTACAGGTTTCGCCGCCCGGCCAGACGTTGCCGGCGCCCGTTGCGCTGACGCCGACCTTCCCGGATCCGGCCGGTCCGCACGACCAGCTCGAACGCGTCGAAGGCATGCGCGTGTCCGCCGCGTCGATGACCGTCGTCGGGCCGAGCCAGGGCAGCCTCAGCGAAGCCAATGCGACCGCGACGAACAACGGCCGCTTCCACGCCGTCGTCACCGGCGTGCCGCGCCCGTTCCGCGAGCCCGGCATCGAAGCGCCGAACCCGCCGCCGACCGGCTCGATTCCGCCGATTCCGCGCTGGGACGCGAACCCCGAGCGCCTGCGCGTCGAGAGCGCGACGATCAACGCGCAGCCGCTGCTCGATGTCGCGAGCGGCGACGTCGTCGCCAACCTCACCGGTCCGCTCGACTACGGCTTCCGCGCCTATGCGATCTATCCCGACGGCACGGCCGGCACGCCGGCCGTCACGCCGGCAACCCCACCGACCATCGTCACGCAGGCGTCGTCCACCGAATTCACGATCGCGTCGTACAACCTGCAGCGCTTCTACGACACCGCCGACGATCCGCTCACGAACGATGTAGCGCTCACGGCGACGGCATTCGCGAACCGCCTGCAGAAGGCATCGCTCGCGATCCGCAATCACCTGCTGAACCCCGACATCGTCGGCGTGCAGGAGGTCGAGAATCTCTCGACATTGCAGGCCCTCGCCGCGCAGATCAGCGCCGATGCGATCGCCGCGATGCAGCCCGACCCGATGTACGTCGCCTATCTTGCCGAAGGCAACGACGTCGGCGGCATCGATGTCGGCTATCTCGTGAAGACCGCGACCGTCGGCGGCACGACGCCGCGTGTGACGGTGAATTCAGTCACACAGATCGGTCTGGCCGCGACCTGGATCGACCCCTCCACGGGCACGAGCGCCCAGCTCAACGATCGCCCGCCGCTCGTGCTCGACGCCGTCGTCAATCGTTCGCCGACGGTCTCGTTCCCGGTCGTCGTCGTGAACAACCATCTGCGTTCGCTGCTCGGCATCGAGGACATCGCCGCCGCGGGTCCGACGACCGGCGGCGACCGCGTGCGCCGCAAGCGCCAGATCCAGGCCGACTTCCTCGCGCAGTACCTGCAGGGTCGCCTGACCGCGGCGCCCGGCGAGCATCTCGTCGTGATCGGCGACATGAACGCGTTCGAGTTCAACGACGGCTATGCGAACACGCTCGGCACGATCATGGGCACCCCGTCGCCCGACAACGAAACCGTCGTCTGCGCAACGTGTCCGATCGCGCCGAACACCGGCGACGGCATCGACCAGCTCAATCCCGACCTGACCAACCTCGTCAACACGCCGCCGGCACCACAGCGCTATTCCTACGTCGAGGACGGCAACGCGCAGAACATCGACCACGCGCTCGTCGCGGCCGGCGTCGTGACCGACACGACGGCGCGGCGCATCGAGCATGCGCGCGTCGGCGCCGACTGGCCGGAATCTGCGCGCAGCGCGGCGACTTCGGCACTGCGCGTTTCCGACCATGATCCGCTGATCGCGTACTTCACCGTCGCCGGTTTCGCCCAGGCCGACCTCGCGATCACCAAGACCGACGACGCGGACCCGGTCATTGCCGGAACCGCGCTCTCGTATACGATTTTCGTCAACAACAATGGCCCGGACGCCGCCAATGCCGCATCGTGGAGCGACACGCTGCCGGCCGGCACGACCTTCCTCTCCGCGACGGCGCCGCCAGGCTGGAGCTGCACGACGCCGCCCATCGGCGCGGCCGGCACGGTGTCCTGCACGAATCCGACCGCTGCGGTCGGCACCGCGCAGTTCTCGCTGAATGTGACCGTCGATCCTGCCGTCGCCGAGGGCACGGTGCTGTCGAACACGGCGACGGTCTCGTCAGCGACGACCGATCCGGATCCGTCGAACAACAGCGCAACAGCGACGACGACCGTATCGGCGTCGGCCGATCTCGTCGTGACGAATCTGTCCCTGACCCCGACCGTCAACGCGGGCCAGAACGCGACCTTCCAGATCATGGCGTCGAACGTGGGCCCGAGCGCCGCCGCATCGGTTTCGCTGACGAACGCGCTTCCGGCCGGCACGACGTTCGTGTCGCTGTCCTCGTCGGCGGGCTGGAGCTGTACCACGCCGGCGGTCGGCGCGGCCGGCACGGTCAACTGCACGATCCCGAGCCTGACACCGCAATCCAGCTCGTTCACGCTGGTTCTCGCGATCGATCCGTCGTTTGCGCCGGGCACGCTCAGCGACACCGCGACCATCGCGTCGGCAACCACCGACCCGAACAGCGCGAACGACAGCGCGACCGCGAATGCGACCGTCGGCGCGTCGGCCGACCTGGGTGTGACGAACACGCCGTCGACGACGTCCGCGATCAACGGCCAGCCGATCACCTACACCATCGTCGTGGGCAACGCCGGTCCGAGCACGGCAAGCACCGTGTCCCTGACCAACGCGATCCCGGCCGGCACGACATTCACGTCGCTGTCCTCGCCGGTCGGCTGGAGCTGCACGACGCCGGCCGTCGGCGCGACCGGCACGGTCAGCTGTTCGATCGCGAGCGTGCCGCCCGGCGGCAACGCGACCTTCAGCCTGACCGTCACGATCGACACCGGCCTGCCGCCGACGATGATCGTCGACACGGCGAGCGTCACGTCGGCAACGCCCGATCCGACGCCCGGCAACGACTCGGCGACCGCATCGACGACTACGCCGGTGTCGCTGCAGTCCTTCGAGGTCGATTGACGATGACGACGGCGCCGCCGAAAAGCGGCGCCGTCGTCTTCGCGAAAGATGTGGAACGCGTCGCCGCGTTCTATCGCGAGACGATGGCGCTGGCCGTCGAGCAGCAGGACGACGGTTTCGTCGTGCTCGGCAGCGCGGCGACGGAACTCGTCGTGCACGCGATACCGCCGGCGATCGCCGCGCAGATCGATATCGCCGTCCCGCCGCGGCCGCGCGAAGACGCGAGCGTCAAACTGATCTTTCCGGTCGCCGATCTCGCCGCCGCCCGCGCGGCCGCATGCGCCCACGGCGGCCAGATCGAGCCCGCCGAACGCGAGTGGGAATGGCGCGGCTACCGCATCTGCGACGGCGTCGATCCCGAAGGCAACGTCGTGCAGATTCGCGCGAACGTGGCGGGGGCGTCCAGCACCAGGTTGTAAGCCGAAGGCGAATCCCGGCGTCGACGTGATCGTTTCGGCGAAGGCAGCAACTCACTGCTTCGGCGTCACCCGATAGATCGTCGGCGCGGGCTGAGCGAGCGGCTTGACGCCGCGCACGTTGTTCTCCGGCATGCCGTTGCTCCGGAGCGCCGCTCGCAGCCGGTTCACGATGCCCGAGGGCGTCCGGATCGGCGCCTGCAGCACGAACCAGCGGATGTTGCCCGTACACGGCGGAGTCGTCAGCGAACCCACGTAGCTGTAGAACGACTCATGGCCGAACCGCCAGAGCACGCTGCCCAGGTCGACGGCTTCCACCGACCCCGGCGGCGCGCTCAGCGAGCGATACGCGGCAACGAGCGTGGGATCGTCCGCCACGCCGTCGTCGATTTTCCAGAGCGCGCCGAATACCGCCGTGCCGCCATATTGATCCGTCGTCTTGATATGGATCTCGAAGACCGGAGTACCGTCGACGACGTGCTCGTTGCGATGATGAAAATGAAATCCGGCGACCGTGTAGACATAGGGTTTCGCCGAATCGCCGATCCCCGGCGTCATCGCAACGGACGGCCCGGGCGACGCCGTGAACACGACGTTCTGGTCGTGCGGATCGAACGTGGCCTGCGGCACGACGGTCGACGTCGTCCATGGTGTCGTCGCGACACCGACGAACGTGATCGGCGACTGCTGCGGCGGAGGCGGCGCTTCGCAGGCCGATCCCCAGCCGGGTCCTTCGGGATACGTCCACTGCGTCACGGACGCAGCGGGCGGCACGTGTGCGCAGCCTGAAAATCCGAGCAGCGCAACGGCGAGCGCGAGCGGCTCGAGCCAACTCGTCGGATGCGTCGAGACGAAGCGGGCGCGAACGCGGCGATGCGGCAGAACGGCGTGGCCCCTGACCATGTCCATCCCCTGGGAACATGCGGTGGACTTTTACACTAGCAGCACTTTGTCGGCCGCTCAAGCGGCGTGATAGACCGGCGTTCGCGCCTGCGCTATGCGCTGGAGCCGAGGTTTTTGCGCACGCCCGATTTGTCTCGCGAGACAAACCACGCTGCCGATGCAGCGAGCGTCAGTCGTCGGAAACGCATGCTGGCGATGCCTGCCTGTCGTATCATTTTTAGCGCACCGCTCCACCCATCCCGCCGCCCCGCGGGCACCGCGGAACATTTCCACACCTGCACGAGTCGACGCCATGCTCGGTATCACGCCGTTCGGCATGTTCCACACGCTCATCAGTCTCGTCTCGTTGTCCGCCGGGCTCTATGCCCTGCTCCGCCGGTGCGAACTGCGCGCCGACACGACGCTCGGCAGGGTCTACGTGCTGTTCACGATCGCGAGCTGCGTGACCGGCTTCTTCATCGTGCGCCACGGCGGTTTCAGCCAGGCCCATGCGCTGGGCATCGTGACGCTGGTCGTACTGCTCGCATCCTGGCAGATCCAGCGCAGCGCCGGCGCGAACCGCCTGCGCCGCACGCTCGCGGCACTCGGCTTCACGACGACGGTGTTCTTCCATTTCATCCCGGGATTCAACGAGACGCTGACGCGCGTTCCGGCCGGCAACCCGCTGCTGACCGGGCCGGAAGATCCGAAGCTGTTCATGCTCGTCGGGATCGCATTCGCGGTATTTGCGGTGCTCGGCGTGTTTCAGGTGCAACGGCTGTACCGGTGAGCGAACGAGGAGAGGCCATCGCCTCTCCTCGCTGCCGCCAACGCGGCTAATTGACCGTAAACGCCCCACTCGTATCGCTGATCGTGCGCCGGTCGTAGTCGATGACGGAGATCCGATAGTCGCTGCCGGTCGCGAGCGTCGACGGAATCGTCCAGTTGTACGAGCCGGTCGACGAGACCACGTGCCAGGTCAGCCATTGCACGAAGGTCGTGCCGTTGTAGAGCGCGACGTCGACGTGCTGCGAGTTCGTCGCGGTCCAGCGGATCGAGCGCGTGCTGCCGCGTGTCCAGACTTCGCCGCCGACGGGCGCGGTCAGATCGATCGTCGTCGTGTCGGGCACGCCGAAGCTCGCGCGCAGCGACACGCCGGAATAGGCCGAATAGCCCTGCAGCAGCACGTGATAGCGGCCGGCGGCCGGCGCGGCGACGGTGCACGTTTCGTTGCTGGTACTGGTATACGGGCGGCAGTCGTAGACGGCGGTCGTCGGCGGCGTGCCGAAGCGCGTATACAGGTCCACATCGCCGCTGCCGCCGCCCGTGGCGATGACGAGGTTCGTCGCGCCGCTCGGCACGTCGATGTAGTACGTGCGCGCGCTGCCGGCCGCGCCGCTCGCGGTCACGGCGACGCCGTTCGTCAGCGGCGT
>NZ_DATIGT010000247.1:0-9418 GCF_035481375.1 Tahibacter sp. | reverse complement strand
GAGCCGCATCCTGCTGCCGCTCGCCGAATTCGACGCGCCCGACGGCGAGGCGCTCTACGACGGCGTCGCCGGCGTGGACTTCGCGACGCATCTCGCGCCGGACGGCCGCTTCGCGATCGACGCGGTCGGCGCGACGCGCGGCATCAGTCACAGCCATTACGCCGTGCAGCGCGTCAAGGATGCGCTCGTCGATCAGTTCCGCCAGCGTTCCGGCACGCGGCCCGACGTCGACACCGAACGTCCCGATATTCGACTGAACCTGCTGCTGCGGCGCGAGCGCGGCACCTTGTCGCTCGATCTGTCCGGCGCGCCGCTGCATCAGCGCGGCTGGCGCCGCGGCCACGGCCAGGCCTCGCTGAAGGAAAACCTCGCGGCCGCACTGCTGCTGCGCGCGCAGTGGCCGGCCGTGCATGAAGCCGGCGGCGCGCTCGTCGATCCGCTGTGCGGTTCGGGCACGCTCGTGATCGAAGCCGCGTGGCTGGCGGCCGACGTCGCGCCGGGCTGGAAGCGCGACTACTACGGCGTGAACGGATGGCTCGGTCACGACGCGGCGCTGTGGCAGCGGCTGCGCGACGAAGTGAACGCGCGTGCCCAGCAGGGCCTGTCGACGCTGGCGGCGAAGTACTTCGGTTTCGACGACGACCCGCGCGCGCTCGAAGACGCGCGCCACAACGCGCAGGATGCCGGCGTCGCCGGATTCGTGCATCTGGCGCGGCGTCCGCTCGCGCAGCTGCAGCGACCGCAGGGCTGCGATGCGCCGGGGCTCGTCATCACGAATCCTCCCTACGGCCAGCGCATCGGCGACCGCGACGCGCTGCAGCCGCTGTATCGGCAGCTCGGCGACAAACTGACCGCCGAATTCGCGGGCTGGCGCGCGAGCGTCATCACGTCCGACGCCGATCTCGGACGCGCGATCGGACTGCGCGCGGTCAAGCGCTATGCGCTCTACAACGGCGCGCTCGAATGCCAGCTGCTGAACTTCGAGCCCGGCGCGCAGGAAGCGGAAGCGCCGCGCGAACCCAAGCCGCTGTCGGCCGGCGCGCAGATGCTGAAGAACCGGATCGAGAAGAACCGCCGCCATCTGCGCAAGCGCGTCGAGCGCGAGGGCGTGGAGTGCTACCGCCTCTACGATGCGGACCTGCCCGAATACGCCGCGGCGATCGACGTCTACGGCGATCATCTGCACATCCAGGAATATCAGGCGCCGCCGTCGATCGACGAGGAAACCGCGCGGCAGCGCTGGCGCGAGATCGTGCGCGTCGCCGGTGAAACACTGGCCGTGCCGCGCGAGCGCATCGCGACCAAACAGCGCTATCGCGGCAAGGGCGGCGAGAAGTACGGCCGCATGGCGCAGCGCGGCGAACTGCTGACCGTGCAGGAAGGCGGCCTGCAGTTCCTCGTGAATCTCTGGGACTACCTCGACACGGGCCTGTTCCTCGATCACCGCCCGCTGCGCGCACGCGTGCGCGAACTCGCGCGCGGCGCGCGGTTCCTGAATCTGTTCTGCTATACCGGTGCCGTCAGCGTCTATGCCGCGGCCGGCGGCGCGGCGAGCACGACCAGCGTGGATCTGTCGACGACCTACCTCGAATGGGCTTCGCGCAATCTCGCGCTGAACGGGTTCACCGGTTCGCGGCACCGGCTCGTGCAGGCCGACGCGATGGCGTTTCTCGAACACGACGATGCGCAGTACGACCTCATCTACGTCGATCCGCCGACCTTTTCCAATTCCAAGCGCGCCGATGATTTCGACGTGCAGCGCGATCACGCGCGGCTGCTGACGCATTGCGCCGCGCATCTGGCGCCCGGCGGGCTGATTCTGTTCTCCAACAATTTCCGCCGCTTCCAGCTCGATTCGGAAGCGCTGCGCGAACTGGCGATCCGCGAGATCAGCGCCGCGACGATACCGTTCGACTTCGAGCGCAATCCGCGCATTCACCGCGCCTGGGAACTCCGGCGCGCATAGCGCGAGAGATGTGGCGAACTCGGCCGTTTTTACGTCCGGACGTCAAGAATTGGTTAATTCTGGATTGACAAATATGGCCGCTTTCCGATAAGCGCGGATTCAGCCGCTGCGCCCCAGCATGCGAGCCGCAATCCCGCAGGGTCATCGCCATGAATGCCAAAACCTCGACATCGCTTCGCCGCATCGTTCTCGTCCTCGCAGCGCTGGCCGCGCTCGCTTTCGGTTCCGCGGCCTCGGCACGGGACCGCGTCAGCATCAGCATCGGCGGCCCGGGTTACGGCGTCAGCTACTCCAACTGGGGCGGCGGCCATTGGGGCGGTTACTACTCGAACCATCGTCCGCATTACGGCTACGGCTATTACAGCGGCTATCGCGGTCCGTATCGCGCCGGCTACAGCTACTACTCGCCGTATCCGTCCTATCGGACGGTCCGTCACTATCACAGCCGCCCGGTCGTCGTGCGCCGCGTCGAACGCTACTATGACGTCGATTACGACGACGGCTACTACCGCCGTTCCAACAGCCGCTACTACGATCGCGACGACCGCTATTACGACCGCGACCGCTACTACGACTGACGCGTGACGTTTCTGTCCGGCAGTTTCCGCCCGGCGTCGACCGGGCCCTGCCGGCAACCGGCCCCGCCATCTTTCCCCTGAGGTGGCGGGGCTTTCTCGTTTCTGAAGATCGGCTTTCGCGGCGGGACGTAAAGCCGTCGCGCGTGCGCCGCGCGTCGTGGTACAAAGGGCGCCGTTTTCGACGGTCACATCAATGCAACATCGCGCACGCGGCGGCAACGGGCCTTCGCCAACCCTGACTTTTTTTCGCCAGTGGCTGAAGAATCCACTGTCCGTCGCCGCGCTGTCGCCGTCGGGCAAGCAGCTCGCGCGACTCATGGTGCGCGAGCTGCCCGAGCGGCCGCGCCGCGTCGTCGAACTCGGCGGCGGCACCGGCGTGTTCACGCAGGCGATGCTCGACAACGGCATCGCGCCGGCGCATCTGCTCGTCGTCGAACTCAATGAAGAACTGCACAAGTTCCTGCAGAACCGCTTTCCCGACGTCAACGTGGTCTGCGGCGACGCGCGCGAGCTTCCGGCGATGGTCGAAAGCGCCGGCTTCGATCGCGACAGCGGCGTCGATGCGGTCGTCAGCGGTCTCGGTCTGCTGTCCATGCCGCGCACGCTGCAGCGCGACATCCTGCGCGCCGCGTTCGCCGTGCTCGCGCCGGAAGGGCGCATGGTGCAGTTCACCTATGGCCCGGTCAGCCCGGTGCCGCGCGAAACGCTGGACGAACTCGGTCTGACGGTGCGCCGCGGCGGCTTCGCCTGGTGGAACATGCCGCCGGCGTCGGTCTTCATCTACCAGCGTGCGCGTTCGCGCCCGATCACGCCGGTCCGCGCAGGCGATCGCAACGGGGCTTGAGCGCCGGGGAACGCGGCGGGGTTTGCTAACATACCCGCCCTTTTTGCCGTCGATGTGCCCGCGATGACCGTTCGTACCCGATTTGCTCCGAGTCCCACCGGCTACCTTCATATCGGCGGCGCCCGCACGGCGTTGTACTGCTGGCTCGAAGCGCGCCATCGCGGCGGCGAATTCATCCTGCGCATCGAGGACACCGATCGCGAGCGCTCCACCGAAGCGGCGGTGCAGGCGATCCTCGACGGCATGCACTGGCTCGATCTGCATCACGACGAAGGCCCGTACTACCAGACGCTGCGCATGGAGCGCTACCGCCAGGTTGCCGAGGAACTCGTGCGCGCGGGCAAGGCGTACTATGCCTACGAAACCAAGGACGAACTCGAGGCGATGCGCAACGCGCAGATCGCCGCGAACGTGAAGCCGCGCTACAACGGCGCGTATCGCGACCGCAACGAGCCGCTGCGCGAGGATCCGAACCGCGTGATCCGCTTCAGGAATCCGTCCGGCGGTTCGGTCGTGTTCCACGACAAGGTCAAGGGCCGCATCGAATGGAGCAACGAGGAACTCGACGACCTCGTGATCTTCCGCTCCGACGGCTTTCCGACCTACAACTTCGCCGTCGTCGTCGACGACATCGACATGAAGATCACCGACGTGATCCGCGGCGACGACCACGTCAACAACACGCCGCGCCAGATCAACATCTACAGCGCGCTCAATGTCGCGCCGCCGACGTTCGCGCATCTGCCGATGATCCTCGGCGCGGACGGCCAGAAGCTGTCCAAGCGCCACGGCGCGGTCAGCGTCATGCAGTACCGCGACGACGGCTTCCTGCCGCACGCACTGCTGAACTATCTCGTGCGGCTGGGCTGGTCGCACGGCGACCAGGAAATTTTCTCGCGCGACCAGATGGTCGCGCTGTTCGACGTCGCCGACGTCAATCATTCCGCCGCGCGCTTCGATGTCGAGAAGCTGTCCTGGCTCAACCAGCAATACCTCAAGAGCGACGATCCGGAGAGCCTCGTGCCGCATCTGCAGTGGCACATGGACGCCTGCGGCTACGACCTGTCGGCGGGACCGGCGCCGGCCGACGTCATCGTCGCGCTGCGCGAGCGCTGCCGCACGCTGAAGGAACTCGCCGAGAAGGCGGCGACCTGGTACGGCCCGATTTCGGCCTGGGACGACACGGCCGTCGCCAAGCACCTGACCACGCCGACCGCGGTGCCGGCACTGAAGGCCGCACACGCGGCGCTCGCAACGGTGGCGGAGTGGAAAGTAGAACAGATCCACGCCGCGATCGAAGCCGCTGCCGCGGCGATCGGCGAGGGCATGGGCAAGGTCGCGCAGCCGCTGCGCGTCGCGATGACCGGAACGCAGGTCTCGCCGGCGATCGATCAGACCGTCTATCTCGCAGGCCAGGCCCGTGCGCTGACGCGCATCGAGGATGCGCTCAAGCGTGCCGGCGCCTGAGTGTCTTTGTAGCCGACGGCGCGAAATCCACCCGTGGACGCCTGGATCGAACGACTCATGCAGGGCATCGATCCGGACGCGCCGGACGCTTCGCTGCAACTGTTCCTGCGCATCATGGGGATGGTCGACTGGATGCTGCTGTTCTGGCTGACGCTGGCCTGCATGGCCGTCGGCGGTCTGATCGGCTGGTGGCGCGGCGCGTTCTGGCGCGACGTTGCGCTGGCCGCGGCGCTCGGGCCGCTGGGCTGGATCGTGTCGCTGCTGCTGCCGCCGCCGCGACGCGCGTGTCGAGCCTGCGGCCGGCCGAATCCGTTAAGCGTTGCGAATTGCCGTTATTGCGGCGCGTCGATGGCGAAGGTTTCAGCCGGACGGAACACGCACGAGCCGAAGTAGTGGCGTCGTGCGTGAATGCAATCCCTGACCTGTAGCGGTTGACGCTGAAGGCCGCAAAGCCGATCGTGGCTCCCACATTGCGCAGGAGAACACACATGAGTACACCGTCCGACTCCCCCGACATGCTGCCTCCGAACGATCTGCCGCCGCCGCCGCCGAGCGCACCGCCGCCGGGCGTCGGACCGACTCAGGAGGAGCGCCAGTGGGCCATGTTCGCGCATCTGTCGTCGCTGCTCGGCGCACTGGTCACCGGCGGTTTCGGCGTCTTCATCGGGCCGCTCGTGATCTGGCTGATCAAGAAGGAAACGATGCCGTTCGTCGACGACCAGGGCAAGGAAGCGCTGAACTTCAACATCACGCTCGCGATACTCGGCGTCGCACTGCTGATCCTGACGGTCATCACGTTCGGCATCGGCGCGCTGCTGACGCTGCCGGTTGCGCTGGCCGCCGCGGTTGCCTGGCTCGTGCTGACCGTGATTGCGTCGATCAAGGCGAGCGAAGGCGTCAACTATCGCTATCCGCTGTCGCTGCGGCTCATCAAGTGAGGCATCGGCGGCGCGTCGTCGCGACGCGCCGCCGCCGGTCAGGAGCGCCGGTCGGCGATGAAGCGCGCGATCTCGACGAGTTCGGTCGCGCGCGCTCCGAGCGGGCCGACCGCGGCGATCGCGTCGCCGGTCAGCTCGGCGAGCAGGCGGCGCGATTCGGCGACGCCGTGGATCGCAGGGTAGGTCGGCTTGTCGTTCGCGGCGTCCTTGCCGGCGGTCTTGCCGATGACGCCGCTGTCGCCTTCGATGTCGAGTATGTCGTCGCGAATCTGGAACGCGAGGCCGATGTCGCGGCCGTAGCGCTCGAGCGCGGCGAGTTCGCCTTCGTCGCGGCAGCCGGCCGCGAGCGCACCGAGGCGGATCGAGGCGCGGATCAGGGCGCCGGTCTTGTGCGCATGCATGCGTTCGAGTTCGGCCGCATCGAGACGCTTGCCGACCGCGGCGAGATCGAGCGCCTGGCCGCCGGCCATGCCGTGCGAGCCGCAGGCTGCGCCGAGCACGCGCAGCATTTCGACACGCACCGCCGCATCGACGCGCAGCGCCGGATCGGCGGCGAGCCGTTCGAACGCGAGCGCCTGCAGCGCATCGCCGGCGAGTATCGCCATGGCTTCGCCGAATGCGATGTGGCAGGTCGGGCGGCCGCGGCGCAGGTCGTCGTCGTCCATGGCCGGCAGGTCGTCGTGGACCAGTGAATAGGCGTGGATGATTTCAACGGCTGCCGCGGCGGCATCGAGTTCGGACAGTGCCGCGCCGAACGCGCGGCCGGTCGCGTAGACCAGCAGCGGACGCAGCCGCTTGCCGCCGCCGAGCACCGCATAGCGCATGGCGCGGTGCAGTTCTATCGGGGCTTGCGTGTCGGCCGGAAGGAACCGCGCGAGTTCGGTCTCGGCGCGATCGGAATAGGCCAGCAGGACGGCCGACAGGGTCGTCACCGGGGCCGGCGCGGCCGGAGCGGTCATCAGGGCATTTCGGGTTGGAACGGCGCGGCGCTGTCCGGGTCGGTCGGATCGAGCAGCAGGCGTACGCGCAGCTCGGCCTGTTCCAGCGCGCTCTGGCAGTTGCGGTAGAGCGCGACGCCGCGTTCGAACGAGGCGAGCGAATCGTCGAGACTGAGATCGCCGTGCTCCATGCGGGCGACGAGCTGTTCGAGCTCGTCGAGCGACTTCTCGAAGTCGACGATCTGGTTCGGCGTTTGGACGGCGGCGTTGGACATGGCGCGAAAGCTAGCGTTTCGTTCTGGCGCGGTCAATTGAGAAATGCGCGACGTCGCGGGCCGCGCACGTTTTCGCTCAGTCGCGCGGCGGAACCGGCACTGCGGGACGGAATTGCAGCGTACCGCCGAACAATGCTTCGGCCCGGGCCGTCTGCCAGAGATCGGCGACGGCCAGCAGTTCGCCGCCGCCGTAGACGATCGGCAGGCGACCGCGCAGCCACGGCGGTATGCCGGCCTGCTGCAGCAGGTCGCGAAGTTCTCGCGAGTGCGCATGCCCGACGGGCCGCAGCCGCTCGCCGCCACGACGCAGGCGGACGGTCAGGTCGAGCGCGGCGTCCGGCGGCGGCGTCAGCGACAGCGTGCCGCCGCCGCCCGGCAGCGTCAGCGTGCCGCGGCCGTCCCAGCGCTGCTCCCAGTCCGGCGGCGGCGCCGGCTGCGGCGCCAATGCGTAGACGAGGTCGCGATAGCGGCGCAGCTCTGCATTGCTCCCGTCCGGACCGCTCCAGCTCACGCAGGGATTGCGGTCGTCGTCGGCCCGCCGCAGCTGCTGCTGCAATTGCTCAATGTGTACATGTTCCGGCGGCGGCAGGCCGAGGCCGCGCAGCCAGATACGCAACGTCAGCGGGCGAAGCGCATCGCCGAGACCGAGCCAGCCGGTCCAGTCCAGCGTCGCCGGATCGAGACCCTGCAGTTGCGCAAGCGCGATCGCCGCATCGCGATCGAGCTGCGCCGCGGCGGCTTCCTGCCAGCGCGCGCTGTGCGCAATCGTCGTGTCCAGGCGCGGCCAGCGCGTGCGCAGCAGCGGCAGTACGGCCTGCCGCAGGAAATTGCGCGCATGGCGCGTGTCGGCGTTGCTCGGATCGTCGATCCACTGCAGCGCCTGCGCCTGTGCGTAGGCCTGCAGCGTCGCGCGCGGCAGCGCGAGCAGGGGCCGCCACAGCAGGTGCGTGCCGAGCGGACGCAGCGCGCGCATGCCGCGCAGTCCCTCGGGTCCGGCGCCGCGCAGCAGTTTCAGCAGCACCGTCTCGGTCTGGTCGTTGGCGTGGTGCGCGAGCACGAGAATCGCGTCGGCCGGCAGATGGCGGCGAAACGCATCGAGCCGTGCCGCGCGTGCCGCGGCTTCGAGCCCGTCGCCGCTCGCGCGCGGCACCGCGACGCGCACGATGCGCAGCGGCAGCTGCAGGCCGGCCGCGACGGCCTGGCAATGCAGCGCCCAGTCGGCGCTGTCGGCGTGCAGGCCGTGATCGACATGGATCGCACTGAGCCCGCGCGCGCGCGCCGCCGGCAACGAGGCGAGCGCATGCAGCAGTGCGAGCGAATCGAGGCCGCCGCTGTAGCCGACGCAGAGCGGCCCCGGCGCGAGTGCGGCGAGCGCGGATTCCAGATGGTCGGGCAGAGCCGCGGCGTTCATCGCAACGGCCTGGCCAGGCTCAGCCCTTGTACGCGCCGTACTTGCGCAGGCGCTGATAGCGCTGCTCGAGCAGCGTCGGCGTGTCGAGACGTTCCAGCGCATCGAGGTGGCTCAGCAGCACCTGCTTGAGCCGCTCGGCCATGCCCTGGGGGTCGCGGTGCGCGCCGCCGAGCGGTTCGGGAACGATCTGGTCGATGAGTCCGTTTTCGAGCAGGCGCGGCGCGGTCAGGCCCATGACCTCGGCTGCATCCTTGGCTTTCTCGGCGCTCTTCCAGAGGATGGATGCGCAGCCTTCGGGCGTGATCACGGAATAGGTGCTGTATTCGAGCATCAGCGTGCGGTCGCCGACGCCGATCGCGAGCGCGCCGCCCGAGCCGCCCTCGCCGGTCACGGTGCAGATGATCGGCACGCGCAGCTCGGACATTTCCAGCAGGTTGCGCGCGATCGCTTCGGACTGGCCGCGTTCTTCCGCGCCGACGCCCGGGTACGCGCCGGGCGTGTCGATGAACGTGATGACCGGCAGACGGAAGCGCTCGGCGAGCTTCATGAGCCGCAGCGCCTTGCGGTAGCCCTCGGGGCGCGGCATACCGAAATTGCGGCGGATCTTGGTTTTCGTGTCGCGGCCTTTCTGATGGCCGATGATGACGATGCTGCGTCCGTCGATGCGGCCGAGGCCGCCGACGATCGCGGCGTCGTCGGCATAGGCGCGGTCGCCGGCGAGTTCGACGAACTCCTCGCAGATCGCGGCGATGTAGTCGAGCGTGTACGGGCGCGACGGATGGCGGGCCAGTTGCGAGACCTGCCACGGCGTCAGGTTCTTGAAGATCTCCGCGGTCTTCAGCTTCAGCTTGTCGCGCAGCCGCGCGATTTCCTCGTCGATATTGAACGCCTGGCCGTGGCTCGCGTGCCGCAGCTCCTGGATCTTGCCTTCCAGTTCGGCGATCGGCTGTTCGAAATCGAGGTAGTTCGGATTCATCTGCGGGCCAGGGGCCGGAAAGGGG
>NZ_DATIGT010000246.1:0-3844 GCF_035481375.1 Tahibacter sp. | reverse complement strand
GCCCGGGGTCGACGCGCGTGCCTCGGGAGCCAGCAGGTAATGCGGCACGTTGCGCGAACCGCTGCCCGATGCGCGCGGTGCGGCCGGGGGCGTTGCCGGAACCGGATCGGCCGCGACGGCCGGCGCGGCTTCGTCGGGAATCTCGCTGCTGCTGCGCAGCCGCGGTTCGCGCGCGGGTTTCGGTTCGTCGGTCGCGGCAGGTGCGCCGTCGCTCGACCGGCAGTCCCAGCCTTCGCCGCTCGCGGCGGGCACGCAGATGTGCTTGCTGCCGGGTTCGAAAACCTGTTCGTCGGCGGCACCCGCTGCCGATGCAACGGATGTCGCGATCAGGAAGGTCGCGATGCGAAGCCGCTCAGCGTACATGCGGCGCCTCCAGTCCCTGACTGAACACCACGCGGAAGCCGCGCTTGACCTGGGCGTCGCGCGCCTGGGCGAACGCGTTCAGCGCATCGTCGCGTTCGAGGTAGACCTCGCGCTTGCTGCTGCTGCGTCCGCCCTGCTGACCCCATTCGCGGTACAGCGTCCAGCCGCCGAGCAGGTCCTGCTGCAACACGATTTCGTAGTAGCGCGGCGACTCCGCGGCGGCCGGCTGGGTTTGCATGTAGATGCGCATGAGCGGGGATTGTAGCGGCCTCGCTCAGCCGCTGCGCAGGCGTTGCAGGATCGCCGCGTCGGTCACGTCCGGCACGATCTCGGCGGCGCCGATGCCGCGCCAGAGGATCAGGCGCAGGCAGCCGCTGAGGTTCTTCTTGTCGAGATACATGAGCTGCAGCAGCGCGTCGGCGTCGCTGCCGGCCGGCAGGTCGACCGGCAGTCCGAGGCGCTGCATCAGCGTTGCCAGGCGGTCCGCATCCGCGGCGGGTGCGCGGCCGAGGTCGCTCGACAGCCGCGCCGCAAGACGCATGCCGATCGCGACCGCTTCGCCGTGCAGCAACTGGCCGTAGCCGGATGCGGTTTCCAGCGCGTGGCCGAAGGTGTGGCCGAAGTTCAGCAGCGCGCGTTCGCCGTCCTCGCGTTCGTCGCGCGCGACCACGCCGGCCTTGTGCAGGCAGCTGCGCGCGATTGCCTCGGCGACCGCATCGCTGTCGCGCGCGGCGAGCGCGTCGGCTTCGCGTTCGAGCCAGTCGAAGAATTCCGCATCGCCGATCGCGCCGTATTTGACGACTTCGGCGAGACCCGAGCGGTATTCGCGCTCAGGCAGCGTCGCGAGCGTGCCGGTGTCGATGACGACGGCGCGCGGTTGATGGAACGCGCCGACGAGGTTCTTGCCGGCCGGCAGATTCACGCCGGTCTTGCCGCCGACCGAGGAGTCGACCTGGGCCAGCAGCGTCGTCGGGATCTGCAGGAAATCGACGCCGCGCATCCAGCAGGCCGCGGCAAAGCCCGCGAGGTCGCCGATGACGCCGCCGCCGAGCGCGATCACGCAGGCGTCGCGATTGGCTTTCAACGTCGCGAGCGCGCCCAGCGCTTCGGCGCAGCGGTCCAGTGTCTTGTGCTGTTCGCCGTCGGGCAGCACGAGGCTCGCCTGCTGCAGCCCGGAAAGTCCGGCCAGCACGGCATCGAGGTAGAGCGGGGCGACGGTCGTATTGCTGACGACGAGGACATGGCGGCCGCGGATCGCGCGGCGCCAGCGCGCGGCGTCCTGCAGCAGGTTGCGGCCGATCCAGATGGGGTAGCTGCGCGCGCCGAGCGCGACATCGAGTTCGCGCACGGCACTCATGCGGCGGCCGGTGCCGGGGCGCGATGCCATTCGTGCTGCAGGCGTTCGCAGAGTTCGGCGGCGACGTGCGCCGCGTGTTCGTGTTCGGAGCGGATGGTCATGTCGGCGATCGCGGCATACAGGGGATTGCGCAGGGCGGCCATCTGTTCCAGCCGCTCGCGGCGGTCCGGCGCGGCGAGCAGCGGACGCTTGCGGTCGCGCGCGAGACGCGCGAGCTGGATGTCGACGGACGTTTCGAGATAGACGACGAAGCCGCGCGCGGCGAGCAATTCGCGATTGTGCGCATCGAGCACCGCGCCGCCGCCGGTCGCGAGCACGATGCCGCGCAGCGCACTCATCTGGTCGAGCGCGGCGCATTCGCGCCGGCGGAATCCGGGCTCGCCTTCGAGATCGAAGATCAGCGGAATGGCTGCGCCCGTCTGCTCTTCGATCACGTGGTCTAGATCGTGGAACGGCAGCTGCAGATGCTCGGCGATGCGCCGGCCTATCGTGGTCTTGCCGGCACCCATCGGGCCGATCAGGAACAGGTTGGGTGCGGGATTCATGCGGGCGATGCTAGCACGCACCCTGGAGCGGGCCGGAGGGCATATCGGCGGCTTGGAAAAGAGTTCCGAGCAGCGAGAAAACGGCTGAAGTCCGGCCATTTCGATCGGCAGCAGCCGCACGCCTCGCTCGTTCCTCACTCCTCTGAACTCATTTCTCACTTAAGCTACGCGCGTCGCCTCCCGACCTTTCCCCTCATGCTCCGTTTCCTCGCCATCTTCGTCGCCTCGCTGCTCGTGCTGTTCACGCTCGACGTGCTCACCGTCGTCGAAGTCCACGTGATCGATCCGTTCAACGCGCTGCTCGCGACGGTGTCAGCGAAACTCATCGCGCTGTTCGGCGGCGACGCGATCTCGCAGGGCAAGATCATCCTCAGCGTGAGCACGGGGCTCGCCGTGTCGATCGAGCGCGTCTGCAACGGCATCGAGGCGGTCATCATCCTGGCCTCGGCCATGATCGCGTTTCCGGCGCGCTTCACGCACAAGCTCGTCGGCATCGCGCTCGGCACGCTCGCGATCCAGGCGCTGAACCTCGTGCGCATCATCAGCCTGTACTACCTGCACCAGTGGAGTTCGGTCTGGTTCGAGTGGTTCCACAGCTACATCTGGCAGGCGCTCATCGTGCTCGATGCGCTCGTGATGTTCCTGCTGTGGCTGCGCTATCTGCCGCGGCCCGCGCGTGCCGAACCGCCAGCCGATCCTCCGGTCGCGGAAGCCGCTGCGTGAACGCGGCCGGCGCCGTGCTGCTGGCGGGCTGCGGCGATGTCGGCGTTCGCGCCGGCCTCGCGCTCGCCGCGGCAGGGCGCCGCGTCTACGGCCTGCGCCGCAGCGAAGCACCGCTGCCGGCTCCGCTGCAGGCGCTGCGCGCCGATCTCACCGATCCATCGTCGCTGCGTTCGCTGCCCGAGGACATCGGCGACGTGCTGTTCCTGCCGGCGCCGGGGCAGCGCGACGAAGCCGCGTATCGCGGCCTGTTCGTCGACGGTCTCGCGCATCTGCTCGATGCGCTCGCGCGGCGCGGGCCGCGCGGACGTTTCATCTTCGTGTCGTCGAGCGCGGTCTACGGCGACCACGGCGGCGCCTGGGTCGACGAGGACACGCCGTGCGCCCCGCTCGCGTTCAACGGCCGCCTGCTGCTCGAAGCCGAACAGCGCCTCGCCGGCGTCGACGACGCGATCGTCGCGCGCTGTTCGGGTATCTACGGTCCAGGGCGCACGCGTCTCGTCGATCAGGTAGTCGACGGCAGTGCGCGGCGGCCGGCCGGCGCGCCGGAATTTTCCAATCGTATTCATGTGGACGATGTTGCTGGCGCGCTCGCGCATCTGCTCTCGCTGCGGTCGCCCGAACGCCGCTACGTCCTCAGCGACGACTGTCCCGCGCCGCTGGCCGACGTGCAGGACTGGATCGCGCGCCGCCTCGGTCTGCCGCCGCTGGCGCCGGGGCCGGCGCTCGCCGCGCGCGCGGTCGGCAACAAGCGCCTTTCCAACCGGCGCCTGCGCGCGTCGGGTTTTCCGCTGCGTCATCCGGATTTCGAATCCGGCTACGCCGCCATGCTGCCGGCGACGGGACGGGGGTGCGGTTG
>NZ_DATIGT010000245.1:0-3378 GCF_035481375.1 Tahibacter sp. | reverse complement strand
CTCGCGAACAGAGCCGGGCCGACTTCCGCGGCCGACCGCGCGATCAGCTGCCAGCGTTCTTCGGCCGCGGGTTCGGTGCCCTGCGTTGCTCGCCGGCGTTCGAGATGCCTGTGCGCATTCTCGATCATGACGACCGCGGCGTCGACCATCGCGCCGACGGCGATCGCGATGCCGCCGAGCGACAGCAGGTTTGCGGAGATGCCCTGCAGGCGCATGACGACGAAGGCCGCGAGCACGCCGAGCGGCAGTACCACGACCGCGACGAGGGCCGAGCGCAGGTGCCGGAGAAACAGCGCGCAGACCAGCGCGACGGCGAGGAACTCCTCGCCGAGCTTGCGTGCGAGATTGCGCACGGCGTCGAGGACCAGCGTCGAGCGGTCGTAGACCGGAACGATCTCGACGCCGTCGGGCAGGCCGGCCTGCACCTGCGCGAGCCGCGCCTTGACGCGATCGATGGCGGCCGGCGCGTCCTTGCCGGTGCGCAGCACGATCACGCCACCGGCGACTTCGCCTTCGCCGTCCAGTTCGGCCACGCCGCGACGGAACGTCGGCCCGCGCGAGATCGTCGCGACGTCGCCGAGCAGCACCGGCACGCCGTCGCTGGCGACGATCGGTACGCGCGCGAAGTCGCTTTCGCTGCGCAGCCAGCCTTCGCTGCGCACCATGAGCTCGGTTTCGCCCTGCTCGATGACGGAACCGCCGGTCGCACCGTTTGCCGCGTCGACGGCGGCGACGAGCTGCGCGACGGTGAGGCCGCGTGCGGCCAGCGCGGCGGGGTCGGGAACGACCTGCCACCCGCGCACCGCGCCGCCGACGCTCGCGACTTCGGCGACGTCGGGCACGGTCTTCAGTTCGTAGCGCAGGAACCAGTCCTGCAGCGCGCGCAACTGCCCGAGGTCGTGCCGGCCGCTGCGGTCGACGAGCGCGTACTGGTAGATCCAGCCCAGGCCGGTCGCGTCCGGGCCGAGCGCCGGGGTCACGCCGCGCGGCAGCCGCTCGCGCGCCTGGCTCAGGTATTCGAGCACGCGCGAACGCGCCCAGTACGGGTCGGTCGCGTCGTCGAACAGCACGTAGACGAACGAGTCGCCGAAGAATGAAAAGCCGCGCACGGCCTTGACGCCGGGCACCGACAGCATCGTCGTCGCGAGCGGATAGGTGACCTGGTCCTCGACGATGCGCGGCGCCTGGCCCGGCCATGCGGTGCGGAGGATGACCTGGGTGTCCGAAAGATCGGGCAGCGCGTCGAGCGGGGTCCCGCGGATCGCCCAGAGCCCGGCGAGCGCGAGCGAGGCGGCGGCGGTCAGCACGATGCCGCGGCGCGCGATGCAAAGACGGATCAGCCGCGCGATCACGGCTGCGCTCCGCGCGGCGCGGCATCGTCGACGGTGCAGTCCGCGTCGGCCTCGGGGGCGAATTTCGGCACGAGCGCCGAGTCCATGAACGGCGATCCGCCGGGCGCGTCGAAATGCTGGGCCGGCACCGTCGGGTCGTACCAGTACAGCACGGGGCAGCGACGCGGCGCGTCCATTTCGTCCGGTTCGCCGAGGCGCGCGAGCGCGCCGGAAAGGTTCGCCTCGGAATCGATGAGGAACTGGCCCGACACGACGACCCGCTCGCCGCCGCGCAGTCCGGCCAGGATTTCGGTGCGCCCGCCGCCGCTGCGCCCGGTCTGCACGGCTAGGGGCCGGAAGCGTCCGTCATCGTCGCGCACGATCACGCGGCCGTCGCTGCCGGTTGCCAGCAGGGCTTCGCTCGGCACCAGCGGGCGCGGTGTATCGGCGTCGGGCTGCAGCGACGCCTCGGCGAACTGGCCGGCGGCGAGTTCTCCGCCGGGATTGCGCAGCACGATACGCGCGCGCTGCGTGCGCGTCGCCGGATCGACCTGCGGCAGCAGCGCGTCGACGTCGCCTGCGAAGCGGCGGCCGGGCAGCGCGGCGACGATCGCCTGCGCCGGCGTGCCCGCGCGCACGTGCGCAACCGCGGACTGAGGCACGGCCGCGTCGAGCCACACGGTTTCCGTGCCGTTGATCCGGAACAACGGCGTGCCCGGCATGACGGTCTGACCTTCGCGCACGGTGATTTCCGTCACGATGCCGTCGGCGTCTGCGCGCAGGATCACGCTGCCGTCGTCGTTCGCGCCCCCGCGCGGCACGCCAAGCGCGCGCAGGCGCCGGTCGGCGGCCTCGCGCAATGCGCGCGCCGCGGGCGAGTCTGCGTCGTGCAGGGCGCGCGCTTCGGCAAGCGCGCTGCTCCAGGCCGGTACGCGCAGCGTCGCGAGCGCCTGGCCCTTGCGCACGCGCGAATACGGCGTCTTCAGCGCGAGCTGCGTGACGAGCCCCTCGGCGCGCGCGACCACGACCGATTCGCGACGCAGGTCCCAGGACAGCGTGCCCGGTACGCGCACCGCGGCGGCGATGCGGCCGGTTTCCACGGTGGCGGTGCGCAGGCCGACGCTCTGCTGCACGCTCGCGTCGATGCGCACGCCGCCAGCGGCCGCTCCGTCGGCATATTTGGGGACAAGTTCCATGTCCATGAACGGCGACCTGCCCGGCTTGTCGAAGTGCCGGCCGGGCACCATCGGGTCGTGCCAGTACAGCACGCGACGCCCGGCGGTGCCGGCGGCCGATGCCGGGTCGGCCGCCGCCGGTGCCTGCGACCGCAGCGCGGCGCGATAGCCCGCGAGCGCTCCGATCCCGAGCAATGCCGCCGCGGCGACTGCGGCAACGATGCGTTCTGCGAAGGTCTTCATGGCGCGTTCCCCTCGGCCGGCAGCAGGTAGGCGAGCGCGGCCCAGGCGCGCCCGAGTTGTTCCAGATGACGCGCGTGTCCGGCCTGCAGTTCGAGTTCGTCACGGCGCGCCTGCAGCCACGGTTCGAGTTCGGCGCCGCCGGCGTAGGCGGCGAGCGCGACCTGGACGCGATCGCGCGCGAGCGGCAGCGCCTGGGCTTCCCCGCGCGCGATCTGACGCGCGAGTCCGTCCCACTCGGCCAGCGTGCGGCGCACGAATTCCTGCTGGGCCAGACGCGCATCGGCGCGTTCGGCCTCGACCGCGTCGCGCCCGGCACGCCGCGCGGCGATGCCGCGGTCCTGCCGCGTCCGCGCAGATACCGGCAGGCCGATCGCGAATTCGACCATGAGCAGATCGCTGCGCGGCATGCCCTCGGGCGTGCGCGATCGCCGCCCGTAGCTGACGCCGAGACTCCAGTCAGGCCGCCTTTCGGCCGCCGCCGCGGCGACCTCGGCATCGGCCACGGCCGCGCGCGCGTCCCAGGACAGCAGCGGCGCCTGCCGATCGATCGAAGCGAGCAGCGCGGCCGGCGCGGTCGGCAGCTTGGTCAGATCGGGCGGTGTCCCGACTGCGGCGAGATCGGACGGATC
>NZ_DATIGT010000244.1:0-5733 GCF_035481375.1 Tahibacter sp. | reverse complement strand
GCGGCTTCCGCATCGAACTCGGCGACATCGAAAGCCGCCTGCGCCAGATCGCCGGCGTGCGCGAAGCCGCCGTCGCCGTGCACGGCGACGGTCCGCAGGCGCGTCTCGTCGCCTACGTCGTCGGCGACGACGCCGGCATCGCCGAACGCGCGAAGGCCGGACTCGCCGAGCAACTGCCGGGCTATCTGCAGCCGAGCGCCTACGTGCAGCTCGACCACCTGCCGCTGACGCTCAACGGCAAGGTCGACCGCAAGCGGCTGCCGGCACCGGCGTTCGCCGCGGCGGAACGTGTCGCGCCGCGAAATGCGCTCGAAGCGCAGCTCGCGGCGATCTGGCAGCAGGTGCTGCGCGTCGACGAAGTCGGCGTCCACGACAACTTCTTCGAGATCGGCGGCGATTCCATCCTGTCGATCCAGGTCGTCGCACGTGCGAACCAGGCCGGCATCGGCATCACGACGCGCCAGCTGTTCGAACTGCAGACCGTTGCCGATCTCGCGCAGCGCGCGACGCGCACGCAGGCGGCGCCGCAGCCGCAGCACGCGATCGACGGCGCGATCGAACTGCTGCCGATCCAGAAGGAATTCCTGCTCGCCGATCCGGTCGACCGGCATCACTACAACCAGGTCGTGCTGCTCGACGTCCCCGGCGACCTTGCGACCGAAGACCTGCGCGCGATGATTGCAGCGCTGTACCGGCGTCACGATGCGCTGCGCCTGCGCTTCGCGGAGTTCGACGGACGCTGGCAGGGACGGCATCAGCCGTTCGACGACGCGATGCTCGACGCGACCTGCATCGAGGAATTGCTGCCGCCCGACGACGACGCGCGCGCGGCGTTCGTCACGCGGCGCTGCGAGCGCTGGCAGGCCTCGCTCGATCTGACCGACGGGCCGCTGCTGCGCGCCGTGCATTTCCGCGGCGAGGGCCGCGGCCGCCTGCTGCTCGCGGCGCATCACATCGTCATCGACGGCGTCTCCTGGCGCGTGCTGCTGGCCGATCTCGAACAGGCCTATCGGCAGCTGCAGCGCGGCGCGGCGATCGAACTCGCGCCGAAGACCTCGTCGTTCCGCCAATGGGGCGAGGCGCTCGCGGCGCATGCGCGCAGCGGGACGCTCGCACAGGAAAAGACCTGGTGGCTCGCGCAGTACGCGAAGCCGGTCGCCGCGCTGCCGCAGGATCTGCCCGGCGCCGGCAACGGTGCGGTGTCGACGACGGAACATGTGTCCCTGCGGTGGACCGCGCAGGAAACGCAGCTGCTGCTGCAGCAATGCCATCGCGCCTACCGCACGCAGATCAACGACCTGCTGCTGGCCGGCGTCTATCTCGGCCTGCGTCGCTGGACCGGCGCGGACACGCTGCGCATCGCGCTCGAAGGGCATGGCCGCGAAGCGGAGCACATCGATGCGGGCCTCGACCTGACCCAGACCGTCGGCTGGTTCACGACCCTGTATCCGCTGACCTTGTCGAGTCCGGACGAACAGGTGGAATCCGTCGTAACGTCCATCAAGGAACACTGCCGCGCCGTCCCGGGCAAGGGGATCGGCTACGGTCTGCTGCGGCACATCGCCGAGGACGCGGCGCTGATCCAGGCCGAAGCCGGCCAGCGGCCGGCGCTGGCGTTCAACTACCTCGGCCAGGCCGACCAGAGCGTCAACGAAGAGACCTTCTTCCGCAGCGCGCCCGAATACGCCGGCGCGCATGCGAGCGCGCGGCGCCAGCGGCGTCATCCGCTCGTGCTCAAGGGCCTGGTTGCCGGCGGCGAGCTGCGCATGACGCTCGAATACAGTCGCGAGCGCCATCACGCGCAGACCATGGAGCAGGTCGCGCGCTTCATCGAGGACGGCCTGCGCGAGGTCATCGCGCATTGCGCCGCGCGCGAGCGCACGACGTTCACGCCGTCGGATTTCCCGCTCGCGAACGTGAGCGCCGCGCAGCTCGCGCAGTGGCAGCAGGCCTATCCCGGCCTGATCCGGCTGTATCCGGCCACGTCGATGCAGACCGGCCTGTATTTCCACAGTCAGCTCGACCGCTCGGCCTACTGCTCGCAGACGCTGCCGGTGTTTCGCGGCGTCATCGACACGCGGCATTTCCGTCGCGCCTGGCAGGCCGTCGTCGACCGTCACGACGTGTTCCGCACGGCGTTCGTCGGCGAGGGCGAGCAATTGCAGCAGCTCGTCAGCGACCGCGCCGAACTGCCGTGGCACGAGGAGGACTGGCGCGGCATCGCGCCGCAGGAACAGGCGCGGCGCCTCGAAGCGTATCGCCAGCAGGATCGCGCGCGCGGTTTCGATTTCCGTTGCGCGCCGCTGATGCGCGTCGCGCTGTTCCGCCTCGACGACGACCGGCATCAGCTGCTCTGGACGCATCACCACGTGCTGTCGGACGGCTGGTCGATGCCGGTGTTCTACCGCGAGGTCATGGAGGTCTATCAGGCCTTGCTCGACGGACGCGAGCCGGCGCTGAAACCCGCGCCGCTGTACGAACGCTACATCGCGTGGCTGCAGGCGCAGGACGCCGCGGCGGCGCGCGACTACTGGCGCACGCAGCTGCAGCACCTCGAAGCGCCGACCGCGCTCGCGGTCGACAGGCTGCCGCTCGCGGTGCGCGCGCCGGGACAGCGCGAGCAGGCGGTCACGCTCGACAGCGTCGACGGCGACGCGCTGCAGGCCGTCGCGCAGGCGCGGCACGTGACCGTGAACACGCTGCTGCAGCTGGCCTGGGCCTACGTGCTGCACCGCTACAGCGGCGAAGACGACGTCGTGTTCGGCGTGACCGTGTCGGGCCGCCCGGCCGAAGTCGCCGGCATCGAGCAGATGATCGGTCTGTTCATCAACACGATTCCGTTCAAGGTGTCCTTCGCCGGCGAGACGACGCTGGCCGAGCACGTGAGCGCGGTACAGGCGGACTTCCTGCGCGCGAACGAGTTCAGCCATCTGTCGCTCGCGGAAATCCAGCGCCAGTCGCGCGTGCCCTCGGGCACGCCGCTGTTCGACAGCCTGCTCGTGATCGGCAACTACCCGATCGAGGCGGCGATGGAAGCCGAGTCGCGCGGTTCGGGCCTCGGCGTCGAGTCCAAGGGACGCAACGAACAGACCGGCTACAAGCTCGCGTTCAACATCGGCCTGCGCGGCCGCGTGCACATCCAGTGCGCGTATTCGGGCGAGGATTTCGACGACGCGACGATCGCGCGGCTGCTCGGCCATTTCGCGCAGGTGCTGCGGCAGATGCCGCAGGCGCTCGATCGCCCGGTGCAGAGCCTCGCGCTGATCGGCGACGCCGAGCGCCGCCAGTTCGACCAGTGGAACGCCGTGCCCGCGGCGTTTCCGGCCGAGGCCTGCATCCACACGCTCGTCGAGGCGCAGGCCGCGCGCACGCCGGATGCGATCGCCGCGGATTTCCATGGCGAGCAGCTGAGCTATGCCGAACTCGACGCGCAGGCCAACCGCGTCGCGCATCATCTGATCGCGCTCGGCGTCGTGCCCGACACGCTGGTCGGCCTCTGCGCCGAGCGCTCGCTCGACCTGATCGTCGGCATGCTCGGGATCCTGAAGGCCGGCGCCGCCTACCTGCCGCTCGACCCGGACTATCCGCAGGACCGCATCGCCTACATGCTCGAGGACTCGGGCGTCGACATCGTGCTCGCGCAGAACGACGTGCTGCAGGCGCTGCCGGTGTTCGGCGACTGCACCGTGCTGCCGCTCGACGCGCCGCTGCGCGCGATGCTGCTCGCCGGACTGCCGGACACGAAGCCGGAAGTCCCTGGCCTGCATGCGGGCAGCCTCGCGTACGCGATCTACACCTCGGGTTCCACGGGGCAGCCCAAGGGCGTGCTCATCGAGCATCGCAACGTCGTGCGCCTCGTCGCGTCGCCGAACTATGTGGAACTCGCGCCGGGCAAGGTCATGGCGCAGGCGTCGAACAGTTCGTTCGACGCGGCCACGTTCGAGATCTGGGGCGCGCTCGCCAACGGCATGAGCCTCTATCACGTCGGCAAGGACACCTTGCTCGATCCGCGCAAGCTCGCGCGCGCGCTGGCCGAGGGCCGCGTCGGCACGCTGTTCGTGACGACGGCCGTATTCAACCAGATGTCGATCGTCGATCCGACCGGCTTCCGCCATCTCGACTGCCTGCTGTTCGGCGGCGAGGGCGTCGACGTCGAAGCGGTCAACCGCGTGCTCGCGGCCGGCAAGCCGCGGCACCTGATGCACGTCTACGGCCCGACCGAGAACACCACGTTCAGCACGGCCTATGAGATCGCCGTGCGCCGCGAGGACAGCTATCCGATCGGCACGCCGATCTCGGGCACCACGCACTACGTGCTCGACGCGCAGCGCAGCCTCGTGCCGCTCGGCGTCGTCGGCGAACTCTATCTCGGCGGCGCCGGCGTCGGGCGCGGCTATCTGAAGCGCCCCGAGCTGACCGCCGAGCGCTTCGTGCCCGACCCGTTCGGAAGCGACCCCGACGCGCGGCTCTATCGCACGGGCGACCTCGTGCGCCAACTGCCCGACGGCGCCGTGCAATTCGTCGGCCGCGCCGACGACCAGGTCAAGATCCGCGGTTTCCGCATCGAACTCGGCGAGATCGAGACGCGCCTGCTTGCGCACGAGGCGGTCTGCGACGCCGTCGTCGTCGCGCGCCGCGACGGCGGCACGCCGCGCCTGGTCGCCTACGTCGTCTGCGCGCCGGGCGAGGATCTGCCGAACGAGACGCTGCTCGCGAAGGAGTGGCGCCGCCACCTGAAGCAGCGCCTGCCGGACTACATGCTGCCGGCCGCGTTCGTGGTCATGGATGCGCTGCCGCTGACGCACAACGGAAAAGTGGACAAGCGCAAACTGCCCGAGCCCGACTATCAGGCGCAGCAGGTCTTCGTCGCACCGGAAACCGAGGTCGAACGGCAGCTCGCGGCGATCTGGCAGCAGGTGCTGCGCGTCGAGCAGGTCGGCGTCCACGACAATTTCTTCGAGATCGGCGGCGATTCGATCCTGTCGATCCAGGTCGTCTCGCGCGCGAACCAGGCCGGCATCGGCATCACGACGAAGCAGCTGTTCGAGGCGCAGACCATCGCCGAACTCGCGCGCATCGCGCCCGAGGACGCCGTCGTGCAGGCGCCGCAGGGCGAGATCGCTGGCGAGCTTCCGCTGCTGCCGGTGCATCACTATTTCTTCGACGGCGATGCAACCGACCGGCATCACTTCAACCAGGCCATCCTGCTCGAAACGCCGGACGGCTTCGACAGCGACGCGCTGCGTGCCGTCATGGCCGCAGTCCACGCGCGGCACGATGCGCTGCGCCTGCGCTTCGTCGAGCGCGACGGCCGCTGGCAGGCGACGCATGCGCCGCTGAGCGACGCGCTCGTCGCGGCGAGCTGCATCGAGGAAACGCTGCCGGCGTCGCCCGACGCGCGCGCTGCGTTCGTCAGCGCGCGCTGCGCGCACTGGCAGGCGGCGTTCGATCTCGCCGACGGACCGCTGCTGCGCGCCGTGCATTTCCGCGGCGACACGGCCGGGGCAGGGCGGCTGCTGCTCGCGGTGCATCACATCGTCGTCGACGGCGTGTCCTGGCGCATCCTGCTCGGCGACATCGAGCAGGCCTACGCGCAGCATCTGCGCGGCGAGACCATCGCGCTCGCGGCGAAGACCGCGTCGTACCAGCAGTGGGGCGCGGCACTCGCCGGGCATGCGTGCAGCGCAGAACTGCTCGCGCAGAAGGACTACTGGCTCGCGCAGTACGCCGAAA
>NZ_DATIGT010000243.1:0-13790 GCF_035481375.1 Tahibacter sp. | reverse complement strand
CCCCGCCGGCGGCAACGGCGGCGCTCCGGCGCCGCCGTTGTTGCGTTTGCCGCGTTTGTCACTGGTTTACTTTTTTCAACACGCGCCGCGCAGGCGCAGTCGATTCCCGCGCTCGTATTCGTCGAGCGCCAGATTCCCACGAACGGCAACACGCACTGGCCGGCCAACGCCCTGCCCGGCGTCGGCGCGTACGCGCGCCTGCGTCCGGCCGCGCCCGCGCGGCTGCGCGTGCGCGACAGCGACGGCACGCTGCGCACCTTGCTCGACGGCGCCGCGCCGAACGCGCCGCTGATCGACATGGCCGGTCCCAGCGTGAGCTGGGACGGTCTGCGCATCGCGTTCGCCGGACTGGCGCCCGGCAGCTGGAACACCGCGCCCGGCGCGAATCCCGGCGGCTGGCGCATCTATGAAATCGGTGCCGACGGCAGCGGTCTGCGCGCCGTCACGCACAGCGACATCGCGGCCGACTATTCGCAGTTCGGCGCCGGCGCCGCACCCTGGCCCTACGACGACTACGACCCGGCATGGCTGCCCGACGGTCGCCTCGTGTTCGCATCCACGCGCTGGCCCGCGTTCGCGCACGATGCCGACGCGCGCACGTCGAACCTCTGGGTCGTCGACGCGAACGGCATGCGGCTGCATCGCATCACGAGCGAGCGAAACGGCGCGGACCGTCCGCTGATCGATCCGGTCAGCGGGAAAATCGTGTACTTCCGCTGGTGGCGCAATCAACGCCTGCCGGCCGACGGCATGAACGACATTCCGGTCGCCGCCGGCCAGCCGCAGCTCGGCTGGCTGCAGCACGGCGGCCTGACCACGCAGTCGACGCCCGGCGCGCGCAACGGCTGGCAGATCGTCAGCGTGAATCCCGACGGCAGCGAGCTGGTGCTGTTCGGCGGCAAGCCCGACAGCGACGCCGACGGCTTCGGCTACGGCGGCGGTTTCGCCGCGAACGGCACGCTGTACGCGAACTATTTTCCGTCGCATCAGCTCGCCGACGCCGCGGGCTTCGGCGGCATCCGCGCGTACCGCCGCGGCGCGACGCAGTGGAGCGCGCATTCCGGCGTGACGCGACGCGATCCCGCGTTGCGCATACCCGGCACGCCCGACGCGGCGCAGCTCTACGCCGGGCCGTATACGACCGACGCGGAAGTGCTGCCCGACGGCCGTCTCGTGTTCGCGCGCGCGGCCGATACGACGCAGGACTACGGCCTGTGGATCGCCGCGGTCGGCGCATCGCCGCAACCGCTGCACGACCTGCCCGGAACGGCCGAGCTGCGTCCGCGCGTGCTCGCGGCACGCACGCCGCCGCCGATTCTGCCCGACGTCTATCGCGACCAGCCGATGACCGCGCCGTACCCGCAGTTCCTGCCGCCGCCGGCGGGCGGCGCGCCACGCGACGGCACCTTCGTGTTCGATGCGCGCAACGTCTACGCGAACGCGGCCGTCGACGTCGACATCCCGAGCGCGCCGGCCGTCGGCAGCGCGGCGAGCATCCGCTTCTACGCCGACCACCAGCGCACCGCGCTCGGCACGTTTCCGTCGCTGGACTGGCCGCTGTTCCTCGGCGAGCAGGCGATCTCCGCGGCCGGCCGCGTCAGCGCGAACGCGCCGGCGTTCCTGCCGCTTTTTGAACAAGTGCGCAGCGCCGCGGGCGCCGGCTATGCGGTGCCGCGCACGGGCTGGCCGCGCGGCGACGGCCGCGCGCACGTCGCCGGCATGAACCACGACCGTGCCGGCGTCGCCGCGCAATGCAGCGGCTGCCATGCGGGACACACGTTGATTCCGGTGCCGGGCGAAGCGGACACGCCGTGGTCGAACCTCGCGCCCGGCGCGGCGCTGCGCGCGAGTTCGACGCGGCCCGGCGCGAACCGCGACGGACTCGTCGACCGCCAGGTGTTTCTCGGCCCCATCCGCGCGTACTGGACCTCGTCGCCGGGCCAGGTCAGCGGCCAATGGGTCGAACTCGAATTTCCGGTGCCCGTCGCGGTGCGCCGCGTGCGCCTGTACAACCCGCGCCCCGGCGACGAAGCGAACTGCAGCCTGCAGGTCACCTCCACGCGCGTGACCGTGCGCGATGCGAACGGAACGGTGCTCGACACGCGCACGACCGGCAGCCTGTTGCTGTTCGGCACCGACGTCGGTTTTCCCGACGTGACGGCGCGGCGCGTGCGCGTGGAAATCCTCGGCACGACCGGCACGTTCGATGGCTCCGCCGCGGCAGGGCTCGCCGAAGTCGAAGTCATCGCGAAAGGTCTTGCGGTGAATGCGCTCGCCGAGGACCGGCTGTTTCGCGACGGCTACGACCCGTAGGTTGGGCTTCGCCTGCGGCTCAACCCAACCTGCGTGAGCTTCAGAACGTGAACGACGCCGACACGCCGAGCAGATTGCCGCTGCTGTCGTACGTGCCTGCCAGGCGATTGCCGGTCGCGGTGCGCGTACTCACTTCGGCATCGTTGACGAAGATGTGGCCGTAGCCGAAGTCGATGCTCGTCGTGTCGCTCGGCGTGTAGCCGAGGCCGACCGTGGCCCAGCGGCGCGTGCCGTCGGGAACGCGCGGCGTGCGCGTCGCGACCTGCGTCGGCGAGCCGTCGACGGCGATGCCGGCGCGCAGCACCCAGGTCGGATCGAAGCGGTATTCCATGCCGATCGAGCCGAACCACGTGTCCTGCCAGTCGAACGCTTCGACCGCGTCGGGCTGCGCCGGATTGGCGTAGTCGACGACGAGCTTGTCGAACGTCGACCAGCGCGTGTAGCCGACGTCGGCACCGAGGCTGAAGCGGTCGTTGAACGTATGCCACCAGCTCGCCGAGGCATTGGCCGGCGTCGTGAAGCCCGCGGTTCCGGGCGTGTCGACGAACACCGCGTTGCCGAGCGCCGGATTGACCGCGGTCACCGCGGCCGGCACATCGAAATGCCCCGTGCCCGACAGCGTGTGCACGACCTGCGAGTGGAAATTCAGGCCGATGCGGTCGGCGTCGGTGGGCTGCCAGAGCAGGCCTACGCCCCAGCCCCAGCCCCAGTCGTCGCCGTCGACGCGCGCGAAGCCGTCCTGCGACTGCGGCGCGACGGGTGCGCCGCCGGCCGCGAGGATCGCGCCGAAATCGACGGCCTGGGAGAGTTCGGCTTTCGTGCGCTGGGCGACGACGCTCGCGCCGATCGAGAGCCGGTCGTTGACGCGGTATGACGTCGACGCGGTCAGGTCGATCGCCTGGAACATCGATTTGTAGGCGCTGTAGCGGCCGGCCCAGCCGCGGTCGTAGTCGGTCTCGAAGCCGAACGGCGCGCTGACGGCGAAGCCGAGGCGCCAGTCTTCGTTGAGCGGCGTGATGTAGTACAGCGCGGGAATCGGCTTGGTCACGCCGCCGTCACCGCCGTCGCCGCCGGTCAGCGGGCGGCCGATCGCATCGGTGCCGGAACCGGAGAATTCGGTGCTGAACTGCACGCCGGTCACGTCGGCCTGGAAGATCGCGCGGTCGACTTCGCTCATCGCGGCGGGATTGTTGACGACGACCGCAGCGTCGCCAGGCGCGGCGCCCGAGCCCGCGAACGCGCGGCCCAGTGCCTTGACGCTGTTTTCCTTGAGCTGGAACGCGCTCGCCGAGGCCTGCGGCGCGGCGGCCGCGGCCAGCGCCGCGAGCACCGCGGCGGCAACGGCACGGAAAACGAGAGGATGGGAAGTGTGAATAATTCTAGTTGTCACGGGAAAGCTCCATTGTGGTCCGACTCCCCCGTCCGTCGCGGATGCTAGTACGCATCGACACGCCGGTGCACCGTCGGTTCAAACGACCGTTCATCGGCGATACACGCGACATCGCCCAGCGGCCGCAGGCCTCGTCCGCAAGGCCGAGCCGGGCTCCGACGGTGAACCCGCGCCGCATCCGTGGCACGATGCGCGCCCCGCGCCGCCGTTGTGTCCGCATGTACCAGCTCGCCCGCCCGTTCCTGTTTTGCCTCGACGCCGAAAAGGCGCACGAACTCGCGCTGTCGTCGATGGAACTCGCCTACCGCACCGGCCTCAACCCGCTGCTCGCGAGCCGCCCGGCACCGCTGCCGGTCGATCTGTGCGGCATCACGCTGCCGAACCCGGTCGGTCTTGCGGCCGGACTCGACAAGAACGCGGCACACGTGGATGCGCTGGCCGCGCTCGGCTTCGGTTTCGTCGAAGTCGGCACGACCACGCCGCGGCCGCAGGCCGGCAATCCGAAACCGCGGCTGTTCCGGCTGCCCGAGCACGACGCCATCATCAACCGCCTCGGCTTCAACAACGCCGGCGTCGACGCGCTCGTGAAGAACGCCGAGGGCGCACGCTTTTCCGGCGTACTCGGCATCAACATCGGCAAGAACAAGGACACGCCGAACGAGGACGCGGTCGACGACTACGTCTACTGCCTCGAGCGCGTCTATGCGCGCGCGAGCTACGTGACCGTGAACATCTCCTCGCCGAACACGCAGGGCCTGCGCGACCTGCAGGAAGAGGAAACGCTGAAGCGCTTCATCGCGACCCTGCGCGAACGCCAGGAACGCCTCGCCGCGCAGCACGGCACGCGCAAGCCCATGCTGCTGAAGATCGCGCCGGATCTGAGCGAGACCGAGCTCGACGCGATCGCCGACGTGCTGCTCGCGACCGGCATCGACGGGCTGATCTGCACCAACACGACGATCGCGCGCGACGCGGTCGCCGGTCATCGCCATGCGAACGAAACCGGCGGTCTGTCGGGCCGCCCGGTGTTCGCGCGCTCGACCGCGGTGCTCGCGGGCATGGCGCGGCGCCTCGGCGGGCGCGTGCCGCTGGTCGGCGTCGGCGGGATTCTCGACGGCGCCGGCGCGCTCGCCAAGCGCGAGGCCGGCGCGACGGCAGTGCAGATCTACAGCGGCCTGATCTACCGCGGACCGGCGCTCGTCGCCGAATGCGTCGAGCGTCTGCGCACGGGCACGCGCGCATGAGCGACTTCCCTGTCGCGCCCGCGCGCCTGGACGGCAACGGCTACAGCATTCTCGAAGACGCCTCGCTGGCCGGGCGCAATACCTTGCGCGTCGCCGCACGCGCCGCGCTGCTCGTCGATGTGCGCGACGCGCGCGCGCTCGCCGAAGTGCTCGCATTTCCGCTGATCGCGAACGCGCCGCTGCTCGTGCTCGGCGAAGGCAGCAACCTGCTGCTCACGCGCGACGTGCCAGGCGCCGTGCTGACACTGTCCACGCGCGGCATCGCGATCCTCGAGGAACGCGACGGTCGCGCGCTCGTTCGCGCCGAAGCCGGCGAGAGCTGGAACGATCTCGTGCACTGGGCGCTCGGCCGCGGCCTGGCCGGCCTCGAAAACCTCGCGCTGATTCCCGGTACGGTCGGCGCGGCGCCGATCCAGAACATCGGCGCCTACGGCGTGGAGCTCGGCGAATTCGTCGAGGCCGTCGAAGCCTGGGATCGCCAGACGCGCGCGCTCGTGCGCGTGGACCGCGCGGGCTGCGGCTTCGCCTACCGCGACTCGCTGTTCAAGCGCGAGCCCGCGCGCTGGATCGTCACCGCGCTCGAACTGCGCCTGCCGCGTACGCCGGCGCTGCGCCTCGACTATGCCGGCGTGCGCGAGGAACTCGCCGCGATGGGCGTGGCCGAGCCGACGCCGCCGCTCGTCGCCGAAGCCATCTCGCGCCTGCGCCGGCGCAAGCTGCCCGACCCTGCCGTGATCGGCAACGCCGGCAGCTTCTTCAAGAATCCGGTCGTGGACGCGGCGGCCGCGGCGGCGCTGAAAAAAGCACATGCGACGCTGCCGTCATGGCCGCTCGCCGACGGCCGCAGCAAGCTGTCGGCGGCCTGGCTCATCGAACAGGCCGGCTTCAAGGGCTGCCGCGAGGGCGACGCGGGCATCGCCGCGCAGCACGCGCTCGTTCTCGTCAATCACGGCTCGGCGAGCGGTGCCGAACTCTGGGCGCTCGCGCAGCGCGTACAGGCCGAGGTCGCCGCACGATTCGGCGTCGCGCTCGAGGCCGAACCGCGCGTCGTCTGACGGTTCGCCGCTACCGCTCGTCTACGACCTGCGTCGATCTGGGACGACCTTCACGCCATTCGTTTGCGCACGGCTTACGCTTTGGCGGATCTCCCGCCCTGGAAACATCATGGCCAGCGTATTTGCGAGCCAAGTCCTGAGCCGCCGCCAGCTGATCCAGTCGCTGGCCGGCGCGATCGGCGTCATCGAACCCGCCGCCATGCGCCGCCCCGGCAAGGCATCCGTACAGACAGCCAAAGCGGCCGCGCAGCCGAATCTTGCAGTGCCGCCGGGCCCGGTGCGCTGGTTGCAGAAAGCGACGTTCGGCTTCAACCAGGGCGACTTCGTCGCGTTCTACGGCCTGCCCGGCGCAACCGACGACGACCGCTGGCAGAGCTGGGTCACGCGCCAGCTCGATCCGGCGACCATCGTCGACTCGGCCTGCGACGCGCGGCTGACGTCCGGCGGCTTCACGACGCTCGGCAAGACCATCACGCAGCTCTGGACCCAGCACCGCTCGGTCACGACGAACTACACCCTGCGCATGCAGCCGGTCGCCGAGATCGAGTGCGCGACGACGATCCGCGCGATCTACTCGCAGCGCCAGCTGTACGAGGTCATGACCGACTTCTGGCACGACCACTTCAGCACCTTCGGCTGGGACTACGACGCCGGCCCGATGTTCGTGCACTACGACCGCGACGTGATCCGGCCGAACGTGTTCGGCAACTTCCGCACGCTGCTCGAAGCCGTCGCGCGCTCGACGACGATGATGTACTACCTCGATCTCTACGCGAGCACGGTCGCCGGGCCGAACGAGAACTACGCGCGCGAACTCATCGAGCTGCACACGCTCGGGGCCGAGAACTATGCCGGCGTCATGGATCCGACCGATCCGTCGCTGCCGGTCGGCATCATCGGCGACGGCCAGTCGGCGCGCCTGAAGTACGTCGACGAGGACGTCTACGAATCGACGCGCGCGCTGACCGGCTGGACGATCAAGAACGGCCACTGGCAGTACCCGGCCGACAACGACGGCACGTTCGTATTCCGCGATTCGGCCGACTGGCACGACCGCTTCACGAAGTACGTGCTCAACCGCCGCTTCGCGCCCGACCAGGGCCAGCAGGACGGCTTCAAGCTGTTCGACCTGCTCGCGTCGCATCCGGGCACGGCGAACTTCATCGCGCGCAAGCTCTGCCGCCGCTTCATCGGCGACGATCCGCCGCCGGGCCTCGTGGCGAGCATCGCGCAGCTGTTCCAGAACACCTGGCAGGCGCCCGACCAGCTCAAGCAGGTCACGCGCGCGATCCTGTTGAGCAGCGAATTCAAGAGCACCTGGGGCACGAAGGTGAAGCGCCCGTACAACGCGCTCGTCGGCTCGCTGCGCGGCACGCTGGCCGAGTTCACGCCGACGCTCGCGACTTACGGCACCGAGTGGTCGACGAAGGACGAGATCAACTCGCGCGTGCAGCAGGCCGGGCAGCGCAAGTTCTACTGGCCGGCGCCGAACGGCTACCCGGACCGCGCGTCGGCCTGGGCCAGCACCGGCAGCCTCGCGATGACCTGGAAGATGCTCGTGCGCCTGACCGAGATCCATCAGCAGGTCGGCCACGACGGCGCGCGCCCTTACGTGATCGACATCCTCGGACGCACGAACGCGGCGATCCCGGCGGCCAGCCGCACGGCGACGAACATCGTCAACTACTGGTGCGACCTGATCCTCGGCTTCCGGCCCGAGCCGATCTACACCAAGGCCATCGACTTCCTGCGCCAGAACGCCACGCCGACGGAGGTGCTCACGCTCAACGAGGTCTGGGCCGGCGGCAGCACTCCGAATCTCAAGAACCACTACACCCAGTCGCGGCTGCGCTCGACGATCGCCCTGATCCTGTGCAGCCCCGACAACCTGCGCCGCTGAGGAGAACCCGAATGTTCGATCGTCGCGATTTCCTCAAGACCTGCGGCGTCGGCGGCGGCGCCGTCGCGCTGGCCGGCACGACCAAGCTCGCGTTCGCCGCGGCCCAGGCCAACAGCTACGACACGCTCGTCGTGGTCTATCTGCGCGGCGGCATGGACGGGCTCAGCCTGTTCTCGCCGGGCGGCAGCAACGCCAACCGCGGCGCCTACGAAACCGCGCGTCCGACGCTGAAGGTGCCGCTGTCGGGCACCGGCGCCGGGCTTGCGGTCAGCAGCGACCAGTGGCGGCTGCATCCGCGCGCCACGCAGCTGCGCGATCTCTACACCGCCAACAAGCTCGCCGTCGTGCTCGGCGCCGGCATGCCGGCACCGGTCACGCGCAGCCATTTCGACGCGCAGGCGAACATGGAAGTCGGCCTCGCCGGCCAGGGCGGCGGCGTGGGCTGGCTCACGCGCGTGCTCGAAACCGCGAACCTGCCGGGCACCGTGCAGATTCCCGCGGTCAGCGCCGGCAGCATCACGGCGACGAGCCTGCTCGGCAGCACCGAAACCATCACGATGGGCAGCGGCTCGGACTTCCGCATCGATTCGGGCTCGTGGGCCTGGAACGTCGAGCCGGACTTCCGCACGACTGCGCCCCCGGGGGCGCGCGGGGTCTTCGGCATGCTGCCCGACCTCTGGAGCGAGGCCGGCGCGTTCGAGGAAGCCGGACGCCAGACCATCGACGCGCTCAACGTGATCAAGCCGATCGACTTCGGCGCCTACGCGCCGGCCAACGGCGCGGTCTACGACTCGGGCAGCGGATTCGCGCAGCAGCTCAAGATGCTCGCGACGCTGATCAAGCGCGACGTCGGCATGCGCGTCGCGACCGTCGACCTCGGCGGCTGGGACACGCACGACGGCCAGGGCAGCCCGGTCAACAGCTACGACTTCTTCGGCAACAAGGTCGAGGAACTCTCGCGCGCCCTCGGCGCGTTCTACACCGACCTCAACGGCACCGGCGCGGCCAACTACGCAGCGACGACCAGCATCGTCGTCATGAGCGAATTCGGCCGGCGCGTGCGCGAGAACGACGACGGCGGCACCGACCACGGCTACGGCAACATCATGATGGCGCTCGGCGGCTCGGTGAACGGCGGCCAGACCTTCGGCACCTTCGCCGGCCTCGCGACGAACCAATTGTTCGAAGGCGCCGACGTCATGGTGACGACCGACTACCGTCGCGTCATGTCCGAAGCCGTGATCCGCAGGCTGCGCAATCCCAATGTGTACTATGCGTTCCCGGGCTATTCCGGCTACACCCCGCTCGGCATTTTCCAGGGCACGGATCTGCCGCCGGCGGGAAGCGACCGCATTTTTGCGAATGGGTTTCAGTAGGCCGCGGGAGTCGGGAGTGGAAATCGGGAATCGTCGGAGCGGAACGTAACTCATTGATTTGTTGCGCTCCGCGAGCGCCGTGCGTGTCATGGCGCCGGTGCGGCGCTCTGCTACACTCGGCCTCCCGCCCCGCATGGGCAAGTTGCCGCGACTGATGAGCGAGGACCACCCTAGTACGCCCGCCCACCGTTCCTGGTTCGATCGTCTGAGCCAGGCGCTGTCGGGCGAGCCGCGCAATATCGAGGAACTGCTCGACGAACTGCGCCAGGCGCAGGCCAACGGCCTCCTCTCCAACGACACGCTGTCCATGGTCGAAGGTGCGATCGAAGTCGCCGATCTCACCGTCGCCGACGTCATGGTTCCCCGCGGACAGGTCGTCAGCCTGCCGGCCAACGCGCCGTTCCAGGAAAATCTCGCGGTCGTCATCGAATCGGGACATTCCCGCTTCCCGGTCCACGGCGACGAAAAGGACGAGATCCTCGGCATCCTGCTCGCGAAAGACCTGCTGCGCTGCCTGTCCGACGGCGCGCCCGCCGACGTCCGCCTGCTGCTGCGCCCGGTCGCGCTGATTCCCGCGTCGAAGAAGCTCAACATCCTGCTCAAGGAGTTCCGCCTCTCGCACAACCACATGGCCATCGTCGTCGACGAATACGGCGGCGTGGCGGGTCTCATCACGATCGAGGACGTGCTCGAACAGATCGTCGGCGACATCGACGACGAGCACGACGACGACGACGATGACGACAGCGCGTCGCGCCAGGTGACCGAGATCGACGGCCGGTGGCTCGTCAATGCGCTGACGCCGATCGCCGATTTCAACGACCGCTTCGGCAGCGCCTTCCCGGACGAGGAATTCGACACGATCGGCGGCATGGTCACGGCCGAATTCGGCCACCTGCCCGAAACCGGCGAGGAGATCTCCTTCGGCGGCTTCGACTTCCACGTCAGCAAGGCCGACGACCGCCGCGTCCACCAGTTCACCGTCCGCGTGCATGCGAGCTGAGCTGCTGCAGCGGCTGTTGCAGCCGCTGTTTACGATCATCCTGCTGCTTGCGCTGCTGCCGATCGCCGCGGCGCAGACCGCCGGGTCCGAACCCGGCAGCGAACTGCAGGTGTCGCTGCTGACCTTCGGTCCCGGCGAAATCTACTGGGAACGCTTCGGCCACAACGCGATCGCGATCCGCGACATGCGCAGCGGAGAAGGCGTCAGCGTCAATTACGGCATTTTCGATTTCGAGGAAGAATCGTTCTTTCTCAATTTCCTGCGCGGCCACATGACTTACACGATCGAGGCCGCACCGCTCGATCGCGACATCGCCTATTACCGCGACGAAGGCCGCGACGTGCTCGAACAGGAACTCGATCTCGCACCGGCGCAGCGGCTCGCGCTGCGCGAATTCCTGCAATGGAACCTGCGTCCGGAAAACGCGAAATACCGCTACGAGTATTTCACGTCCAATTGCTCGACCAAGGTGCGCGACGCGCTCGACCGCGTGCTCGGCGGCGCGATCCGCCGCGGCCTCGAGACGCGTTCGCGCGGCTACACCTACCGGCTGCAGGCCGACAACCTGCTCGCGCCGATCGCGGGACTGATGCTGCCCATGGATCTCGGCCTCGGCCCCTATGCGGACCGTCGCCTGTCGTTCTGGGAAGAAAGCTTCATTCCGGCCGAATTCGCGAAGCATCTGTCGCTGGTGCAGGTCGACGGCGACGACGGCAAGGCCCGGCCGCTGGTGCGCGCGACGCGCGTGATCGCGAAGGCGGGACCCGCGCTCGCCGCGGACGAGCGCGCATTCCTGCGCCGCAACGGACCGTATCCGATCGGCTACGCCGCGCCGGTCGCCGCCGCCAGCGCCGCACTGAGCCTGCTGCTGCTCCTGCTCGCGCGCTCGTCGCGGCCACGCGCGGCGCTCGCGTTCGCACTGGCGGCCTGCACATTCGCGCTCGCGATGGGGCTCGGCGGCCTGCTGCTCGCCGCCTTGTGGCTGCTGACCGAACACGTATCGGCCTGGCACAACGAAAACCTGCTGCTGCTCGATCCGCTGCTGCTCCTGCTGTTGCCGGCGCTGTGGCGCACGCGGCGACCGGCCGCGCGCAGCGGTCGCACCGCGCGCGCGCTGGCCTGGGTCGTGCTGTCGCTCGCCGTATTCGCGCTCGCGGCCAAGGTGCTGCCGTGGTTCGTGCAGGACAACGCGGTCTGGATCGCGCTGCTGCTGCCGCCGCATCTGGTCATCGGCTGGCGGCTGTTGCGGGCGGAGGCCGGGAAAGCGTGAAGAGGAGTGAGAAACGTGTGACAGCGCAGCGGCTGAGCACTCGTTTCTCACTCCGCTGCACTCTTTCCTGACCTTGGCGCTTGTAGCAAACGCCACTAGTATCGCCGCATGCGTTTGTCGTCCGCCCTTGCCGTCCTGCTGCTGTCGCTGCCGTCGTTCGCGACGGCGGAACGGTTGCAGGTCAGGCTCGCGACGCTGGAATGGCCGCCCTACGTCGGCGCGTCGCTGACCGGTCAGGGCTATGCCGCGCAAGTCATCCGCACGGCCTGCGAACGCCGCGGCGTCGACGTGACGTTCGATCTGATGCCCTGGGCTCGCGCGCTGATGCTGGGTCTGCGCGGCGATGTCGCCGGCGTCATGCCCGAATACCGCAATGCGCAGCGCGAGGCGGAATTCGCGTTCTCCGCGCCGTTCCCGGGCGGTCCGGTCGGCCTGTAC
This sequence comes from Tahibacter sp., assembly GCF_035481375.1. Lineage (GTDB taxonomy): Bacteria > Pseudomonadota > Gammaproteobacteria > Xanthomonadales > Rhodanobacteraceae > Tahibacter. Next base: position 1,801 of record NZ_DATIGT010000243.1, on the reverse strand, counting down.
AAGCGGCACGGCGACGCGATCGCCTATGCGGTCGATCCCGGCCGGGACCTCGATGCGGCGCTGCGCAGCGTCGCGCGCCATCGCATCGGCATCGTGCGCGACTACATCAACAACACCACGTTCGATCGCGCCGACTATCTCGATCGCGAGGAAGCCGCGAACGACAGCGTGAACCTGCGCAAGCTCGCGCACGGCCGCGTCGATCTCGTGTTCGTCGACCGCTGGGTCGCCGAATATCTGCTGCAGAACGATCCGCTGCTGCGCGACGCGAAGATCGAGATGCTGCAGCCGCCGATCGAGGAACCGGCGCTGCACGTTGCCTGGTCGCGGCAGTCCGAAGCGGCGGCGGCGGCGCGGCCGCTCTGCGACGAAGGATTCGCCGAACTGCAGCGCGAGGGCACGATCGATCGCCTGCGCGAGCGCCACGGGCTCGCGCCGAAGAACTGAGCCGGTTGGCGCAATGCGCTGCGCCTATTGCGCGCTACGGTCATTCTTCGTTAAAGGCCGTTAGCCCGCGACGGTCTGCTTCTGCTTCGCGTAGCTCAGTGCATCGGCTTCGCGCAGGCCGCAGCCGAACAGCATGCCCTGCAGCAGATCGCAGCCGATGTCTTCGAGAAAGCGCCGCTGGCCCGGCGTTTCCACGCCTTCGGCGGCGACCTGCAGGCCCAGGCTGTGGCCCAGGCCGACGATGGCGCGCACGATCGTCGCGTCGCTGAGATCGGTCAGCACGTCGCGCACGAAGCTCATGTCGATCTTGAGCTTGGTCACGGGCAGCTGCTTGAGATAGCCGAGCGACGCATGGCCCGTGCCGAAGTCGTCGATCGCGATGCCGATGCCGAGCGCGCGCAGCTTGCGCAGCGACTCTGCGGCATATTTCACATTGTCAACAATTGCGGTTTCGGTGATCTCGAGCTCGAGCGCCGATCCGGGCAGGCCGTGCGCCTCGAGCGCCGCGGCCACGCGTTCGTAGAGATTGCGCTCGCGCAGCTGTGCGCCGGACACGTTGACCGAAATCGGTACGCCCTGCCCGATGCCGCGCCAGACCACGGCACGCGCGCAGGCCTGATGCAGCACCCAGTCGCCGAGCGCCTGGATCGTGCCGTTTTCCTCGGCGAGCCGGATGAAGCTCGCCGGACGCAGCAGGCCGAACTGCGGATGCTGCCAGCGCAGCAGCGCCTCCATGCCGTGCACGCGGCCGCTGCCGGCGGCGACGAGCGGGTCGAACACGAGCTCGAGTTCGTCGCCGATCGCGCGGCGGCGCAGGTCCTGGCTCAGCCGGCGGCGCGTCGCCGATTCGTCGTCGCGCGCCGCATCGAAGAACGTCGCGCCGCGCAGGCCGTCGCCCTTGGCGTGCGCAAGCGCCGACTCGGCGTTCTGCAGCAGGTTTTCCGCGCTGTCGGCGTCGTCGGGATACAGCGCGCTGCCTGCGCGCACCTCGACCGGAAACACGCCGGCCGGCAGTTCGATCGGACGCGTCAGCACCGAGCGGACTTCGGCGAGCAGATGCTCGACCGCCGCGCGCGACGCGGCGTCGTAGATCAGCAGCGCGAACTTGTCTTCGACCACGCGCGCGAGGAACACGCCGTCGATCGCGTCGAGGCGCCGCGCGAACTCGCGCAGCACGTCGTCGCCGACGCTGCGGCCATAGGTTTCGTTGGTCGCGCGCAGGTTGCACAGATCGACGATCAGCAGCGCCAGCGGCGCACCACGGCTCGCCGCGGTCGCGACGGCGTGACCGAGCCGCGTCAGCAGCAGGTGACGGTTCGGCAGGCCCGTGAGGTCGTCGAACTGCTGCAGATAG
>NZ_DATIGT010000242.1:0-28194 GCF_035481375.1 Tahibacter sp. | reverse complement strand
ACGCCGCTGCTCGTGCGCGACCTGCTCGATGCGTATGCCGGCGCGATCGCGCCGCCGCCGCAGGTGCCGTATGCCGATGTCGTTCGCGCGCTCGCGACCCGCGATCTCTCCGCAGCGCGCGCCGCCTGGACGGATGCGATGACCGGCGCGCGCCCGACGCTGCTGTTCGAAGGGCAGGCGGCGTCGCCCGATGTGGGCGAGATCGAGTTCGCGCTGCCGGCCGCGCTCGACGCCGCGCTGCGCGCCCGCGCGCGCGAACGCGGACTCACCGTCAACACCGTGATGCAGGGCGCCTGGGCGGCGCTGCTCGCGACGCTGACCGGTCGTGACGACGTCGTGTTCGGCGCGCCGGTGTCGGGACGCTTCGGCGCGCTCGCCGGTATCGCCGATCACATCGGCCTGTTCAGCAACACCGTACCGGTGCGCCTGCGCCTGACCCCGCACGAACCGCTGCTGCGGCAGCTCGAACGGCTGCAGGCGCAGCAGATCGCGCTGCTCGAACACGACGGGCTCGGTCTCGCGGAAATCCAGCGCCTGGCCCACACGAATCCGCTGTTCGACACCTTGCTGGTCAGCGAGAACTATCCCGACGACGCGTCGCTGCACGCGCGCGACTACGCCGGCGCGCGGCTGGCCGGCCTGCGCAATCGCGGCTACACGCACTATCCGCTGACCGTGCTCGTCCTGCCCGGCGAGACGCTGCAGCTCATCGTCGAATACCGCGACGTCGTGCGCGAACCGCAGCGCGTCGTCGGGCGGCTGCTGCATCTGCTGCAGCATCTGGCCGACGACGCGACGACGCCGTGGTCGCGCTTCGATCCGCGGCTCGCGGACGAGCGCGCGCTCGTCGACGCCGTGAACGCGACCGCGCATCCGGTGCCCGCGACGACGCTCTGCGCGCTGATTGCGGCGCAGATCGCGCGCACGCCGCAGGCAACGGCGCTGCAGGACATCCGGGATTCGTTGACTTATGCACAGATGGACCGCCAGGCCGGCGCGCTCGCGGCGCGTCTGCAGGCGGCCGGCGTGCGCCTCGGCGACATCGTCGCGGTCGCGCTGCCGCGCTCGGTGCGGCTCAGCGTCGCGCTGCTCGCGGTGCAGCGGGCCGGCGCGGCCTATCTGCCGCTCGACACGGGCTATCCGGACGAACGCCTCGCCTACATGGTCTCCGACGCGCAGCCGCGTCTGCTGATCGCGACCGGCGACCTCGCCGCGCGCTTCGGCGCGTTTGCGCCGGTGCTGCTGTTCGATGCGCTCGCGGCCGACGACGAAACGGCGGCGCCGTCGCTGCCGGCGCTCGCACCGCAGCACGCGGCGTATCTGCTGTACACCTCGGGCTCGACCGGGCGGCCCAAGGGCGTGCTCGTTTCGCACGAAGCCATCGTGAACCGGCTGCTGTGGATGCAGCACGAATACGCGCTCGCCGCCGACGACACCGTGCTGCAGAAGACCCCGAGCAGCTTCGACGTGTCGGTCTGGGAGTTCTTCTGGCCGCTGCTCGTCGGCGCGCGGCTGTTTCTCGCGCCGCCCGACGCGCATCGCGATCCCGAGGAACTGCTGCGCGTCATCGAGGCGCAGCGCGTCACGACGCTGCATTTCGTGCCGTCGATGCTTGCCGCATTCGTCGCGCATCTGCGCACGTTGCCCGACGCGACCGCGCGCTGCACGGATCTGCGCCGCGTGTTCTGCAGCGGCGAAGCATTGCCGCGCGATCTCGCGCAGCGCTGGACGCCGCTGCAGTCCGCACCGCTGCACAACCTCTACGGTCCGACCGAGGCGGCCGTCGACGTGACGTTCAAGGCGGCGGCGGACGACGACGCCGGTACGCGCGTCGCGGCGAGCGTGCCGATCGGGCGGCCGGTCTGGAATACACAACTGCGCATATTGGATGCACAGTTGCGGCCGGTGCCGGTGGGCGCGCCCGGCGAGTTGTATCTGTGCGGCGTGCAGCTCGCCGATGGTTATCGCGGCCGCGCTGCGCTGACCGCGACGCGCTTCGTCGCCGATCCGTTCGGCGACGGCGCGCGCATGTACCGCACCGGCGACATCGCGCGCTGGCTCGGCACCGGCGACGTGGAATACCTCGGCCGCTGCGACGACCAGCTGAAGATCCGCGGCCAGCGCATCGAACTCGGCGAAATAGAAGCGGTGCTCACGGCGCAACCGGGTGTCGCGCAGGCCGTCGTCGTCGCGCGCGTGATCGGCGTCGCCGGCACGGACGGCGACGCGCGCCAGCTCGTCGGCTACGTGGTGCCGCGAAACGCGCAAGCGTTCGACGCGTCGACGTTGCGCACGGCGCTCGCGCAACAGTTGCCGGCGCACATGGTCCCGGTCGCGTTCGTCGAGCTCGCGGCGCTGCCGCTGAGCACGAGCGGCAAGCTCGACCGCCAGGCGCTGCCGGCGCCGGAACTCCACAGCAGCGATGCGCGTGAGCCGCAGACCGAACTCGAACGGCTGATCGCGCGGGCGTTCGCCCAGGTGCTCGAACGCGACACGGTCGCCGCCGATGCGGATTTCTTCGCACTCGGCGGCCATTCGCTGGCCGCGATGCGCCTGGCCGCCGAACTGCGTCGCGTGCTGCAGCGGCCCGTATCGGTCGGGCAGATCATGGGCGCGGCCAGCGTCGCGACGCTCGCCGCGCTGCTGTCGGCTACGGATGGCGCCGCCGCGGCGAACGCCGGCTTCGGCGAGATCCTGTCGCTGCGCGCCGGCGAGGGCATGCCGCTCGTCTGCATCCATCCCGCGTCGGGTTTCGCCTGGCAGTACGCGGGACTCGCGCGTTATCTGCCCGAAGGGCTGCCGCTGATCGGCCTGCAGTCGCCGCGGCCTGACGGCGCGATCGCCGCGAGCGCCGACATGGACGCGGTCTGCGAACGGCATCTGGCGAACCTGCGCCGCGTGCAGCCGCAGGGGCCCTACCGGCTGCTCGGCTATTCGCTCGGCGGCACCGTCGCGCACGGCATCGCCGCGCGGCTGCGCGCGGCCGGCGAAACCGTCGCGTTTCTCGGACTGCTGGATACATATCCACCCGAAGGACAGGACTGGAGCGGACCTGCCGAGGCCGAGGCGCAGTCGGAAGTCGAGCGCGAGCAGGCGCAGTTCCTGGCCGCGGCCGACACCGACGACGACGCCTTGGTGCAGCGCGAGAAGGCCGCGATGTTCGAGCGCATCGTCGCGAACTACCAGGACGCCGTGCGGCTGCTGTCGCAGGCGCGCACGCCGAAGCTCGCCGGCGACGCGGTGCTGTTCGTCGCGACGCGCACCTTGCCCGCAGGCTGGGACGTGCGCGACAGCTGGGCGCCGTATCTCGATGCGCTGCACGTGCACGAGCTCGACTGCGCGCACGAGGATCTGCTCGATCCGCAGAACCTGCAGGCGGTCGGTGCGTTGCTCGCGCAGCGCCTGCGCGATTCGGGCATCGGTTGACGGCGCACTCGCGCGACGCCGTTGCGCGTCGCGGGAGCGATCAGCGCGCGCGGCCGCGCGGAATCACGAGCGGCGTGCCGCTGACCGGATCGTCGATGACGAGGCAGTCGAGGTCGAACACGGCGCGCACCAGCGCGGCGTCGACGATCCGTGCCGGCGGGCCCTCGGCGACGACGCGGCCGTCGCGCAGCGCGATCAGATGGTCGGCATAGCGACAGGCCTGATTCAGGTCGTGCAGCACCGCGACGAGCGTGCGGCCCTGTTCGCGGTTGAGCCGGCGGAACAGCTCGAGCAGGTCGATCTGGTGACTGAGGTCGAGATAGGTCGTCGGCTCGTCGAGCAGCAGCAGCGGCGTTTCCTGGGCGAGCGCGAGCGCGACCCAGACGCGCTGGCGCTGGCCGCCGGAGAGTTCGTCGACGCGGCGGTCGGCGAGTGCGGCGACATCGGTCGCCGCCATTGCCGCGGCGACGGCGTCGGCGTCGGCGCGGCTCCATTGCCGCAGCAGCGTCTGGTGCGGGTAGCGCCCGCGCGCGACGAGTTCGGCGACGCGGATGCCATCGGGCACGAGCGCACCCTGCGGCAGCAGACCGAGTTCGCGCGCGAGATCGCGCACGGGGCGTTCGCGGATGTCGCGGCCGTCGAGCAGCACGCGGCCGCCCGCCGCTGCGAGCAGCCGGCAGAGGCTGCGCAGCAGGGTCGACTTGCCGCAGCCGTTCGGGCCGACGATGACGCTGAAGCGTTGTGCAGGAATGGATAGATCCAGATCGCTGCAGATCGCGCGCGCGCCGTAGCGCAGCTGCAGCGCTTCGGTATGCAGGCCCGCGGGACGCGGGCGGCGGTGTTCGGAGGCGTCGGCCATGGCGGGGCTCTCAGGTGGGCGCGAGCGGGGCAGGGCGGCGCAGCAGGAGTACGACGAGATAGACGCCGCCGAGGCAGCTCGTCACGAGTCCGACCGGCAGCTGGTGCGGCGCGAACGCATGCTGCGCGAGGAGATCCGCCCCGAGCAGCAGCAGCGCACCGACCACGGCGCTGCGATGCAGGCCGCCGCCGAGCCGCCGTGCAATCGCCGGCGCGGCGAGCGCGACGAAGGCGATCGGCCCGCAGGCCGCGGTCGCGGCGGCGCTCAGGATCACGCCGAGCGCGAGCAGCGCGTTGCGCGTCGCACGCACCGGCACGCCGAGCGTGCCGGCGCTCGCGTCGCCGAGTTCGAGCAGGCGCAGCCGCCGCGCGAGCGCGCAGCCGATGCAGAGCGCCGCGACGGCGATCGCCGCGGCCGGCAGGCCCTTCGCCCAGCTCATGCCGTTGAGCGACCCGGCGCCCCAGAGCGCCGCGCCCATCGCCGTATCGAGATCGGCGCGCAGCGACAGCCAGAGATTGACCGCGCCGAGCAGCGCGCTGACGCCGACGCCGATGAGGATCAGGCGCAGCCCCTGCAGACCGCGTCCCGCGCTGAGCAGCCAGACGAGCGCCGCGGCGCCGAGCCCGCCGACGATCGCGCCGAGCGCGATTGCGCCGTGGCCGCCGTGCAGCAGCGTGATGACGACCAGCGCGCCGGTATGCGCGCCGCTGTTGAAGCCGACGAGGTCGGGGCTGCCGAGCGGATTGCGGATCAGCGACTGGAACAGCGCGCCGGACATGCCGAGCGCCGCGCCGAACACGAGTGCGAACAGCGCGCGCGGCAGGCGCCAGTGCAGCACGATGGTCTGCAGGCGCGACGGCGCGTCGCTGCGCAGCAGCGCGAACGGATCGGCGCCGTCGCCGCCGAGCCGTCCGCTGCGCAGCGCGATCGCGACGAGCGCCAGCGCGAGCGCGATGCAGGCAAGATCGATCAGTGCGCGCCGGGGTTGCCAGCGCAGACTCAGCGGACCGTCGAGGCTGCCGATCAGATGGTCGCGCGCGGGCATCAGGCGTCGCTCCGCTCGCGGCGCGCGAACGCGATCAGCACCGGGGCGCCGACGAACGCCGTCACGACGGCGACGCGCAGTTCGCCCGCGACGATCACGCGGCCGACGATGTCGGCCGCGAGCAGCAGTACCGGTCCGAGCACCGCGCTGAACGCGAACACCCAGCGCAGCTCGGCGCCGCCGAGCCGGCGCGCGAACTGCGGAATCATCAGTCCGACGAACGCGATCGGCCCGGCGGCGGCCGTGGTCGCGCCGCAGAGCAGCGCAATCGCGACGATGACGACGGACTGCAGTCGTCGCGGGTTCGCGCCGAGCGCGCGCGCCAGCGTGTCGCCAAGCACGAGCGCATCGAGCGGTCGCGCGAGCAGCGCGCAGAGCGCGATGCCGAGCGCGATCGGTGCGGCGACGCAACGCGTCAGCGCGCCGTCGCGCACGGCGAGCGTGCCGGCGCTCCAGTGGCGGATCGCATCGAAGGCCGGCGTATCGAACAGCGTCAGCGCCGATGAGAAACCCATGAGCACCGCGCTCAGCGCGATGCCGGCGAGCACGAATCGCGCGGGCTCGGTCGCGCCGGCGGTTGCACCAAGCCAGTAGACGAGCGCCGCTGCCGCGGCCGCGCCGCAGAATGCGAACGCGAGCAGCGGACCAGGCTGGCTCGCGCCGAACAAGGCGACGCCGAGCACCATCGCGAAGCTCGCGCCCGCGTTGACGCCGAGCAGTCCCGGATCGGCGAGCGGATTGCGCGTGAGTGCCTGCGCGAGCGCGCCGGAAAGTGCGAGCGCGGTTCCGGCCAGCAGACCGAGCAGGGTCCGCGGCAGGCGTCCTTCGCGCACGATCACCGCATCGGCGTCGATGCCACGGCCGAACAAGGCATCGATCACGCTGCCGATCGCGATGGGCTTTGCGCCGATCAGCACGCTCGCGATCGCCGCGCCGACCAGCGCGGCGACGCAGAGCAGCAGTCGTGTCGCGCGCGCGTCGCGCGCCGGCATCAGCGATGGAACGGCCACAACTGACAAATGCGAATAGTTCTGATTTCGATTCGTTCATGGTAGCATGGCGGTCCGCTCGGATGGCACCGACGGCAGGCAAGCGCGAGGTCGCGATTCGGCGTTCGACGAACAGCCGATTCGCCGCAGCAGTGCAATGCGCCGTCCCTTGAGGCTCGCCGCCGCGCATGCGTTCTCCTTCGTTGTTCGTCGATGTCGGTCTGCTGCGGCAGAACGCGCATTTCCGCGCCGTTTTCGTCGCGCGTCTCATGTCCGTGTTCGCGCTCGGCCTGCTCACGGTCGCCGTGCCCGTGCAGATCCATGCCTTGACCGGCTCGGCCCTGCAGGTCGGCTTCGCGCTCGCGCTCGACGGCGCCGGCATGTTCATCGGATTGCTCTGCGGCGGCGTCTGTGCGGATCGCTACGACCGCCGCCGTCTGATTCTGTCGGCGCGCGCGCTCTGCGGCATCGGCTTCCTGGCGCTCGCGCTCAACAGCTTCGTCGCGGCGCCGTCGCTCGTCGCGCTGTATATCGTGTCGTTCTGGGACGGCTTCTTCGGCGCGATGGGCATCACCGCGTTGATGGCCGCGATACCGGGCCTCGTCGGTCGCGAGCATCTGCCGGCCGCCGGCGCGCTCAGCATGATGACGACGCGCTTCGGTGCCGTGCTCGCGCCGCTGGTCGGCAGCGTCGTGATCGCGGCGGCCGGCGTGCGCTGGAACTATCTGCTGGCCGGCATCGGCACGCTCGCTACATTGCTGCCATTGCGTCGCCTGCCGTCACTGCAGCCGGCCGGCAGCGCCGCTGAGAATCCGCTGCACGCGCTCGCCGAAGGGCTGCGTTTCCTGCTGCGCAATCGCATCGCCGGCGCCGTCGTCGCACTGGGCACGGTGCAGGCTTTGCTGAGCGCGGTGCGCGTGCTGTTCGCCGCGCTGTCGACCGGCAGCTACGGCGATATCGCGATCGGCGTCGGGCTGCTGTTCTCGGCCGTGCCGCTCGGTGCGTTGATCGGAGCGGTCACGAGCGGCTGGGTCGGCGGACTGCGCCGCCCGGGTCTGGTGCTGATTGCCTGCGTCGTCGCGGCGGCGCTGCTGATCGCCGCACTTGGATTTGTCACGCACATCGCGCCGGCACTGGTCGCGCTCGTGCTGCTCGGCTATGTCGGATCGATCGCGTCGCTGCTGCAGTTCGTGCTCGTGCAGCGGCATACGCCCGACGAACTGCTGGGTCGCGTCAACAGTCTCTGGAGCGCGCAGGACGTCGTCGGCGATTCCGCCGGCGCGCTCGGCATCGGCGTGCTCGCGCGTGCGTTCGCGCCGGCGTTCGCGGTTGGCGCGTTCGGGCTCGCCGCCGCGGCGCTCGCCGCGGCACTCGGTATCGCCTCGCGTCAGTTGCGCGCGCTCGACACCGGAACCCCGGACCACGCGCCGCTGCAGCAGGGCGCGGGTTCGTAGTCCGGACTCAATGAAAGCGTTCGCGCAATCGCGCCAGCAGGTGCCGCGAGCTGTAGTAGTCGAGCCGGAACGTGTCCGTGCCGAGCGCATGCACGCGGCCGGCCTGCACCGCTGCATTCGCGGCAAGAAACGGATTCGCGCGCAGTCGCGCCGTGTCGGCGTCGTCGGCCGAGAACAGCAGCAAGGTCGCGCCGGTGAGTCCCTGCGGAAACGTCTCGCCGGACAACTGCACGATGTCCTTGCGTCGGCCCATGCTGAAATCGCCGCGCACGCCGTCGGGAATCGGCGCGAGCGTGAAGCCGAGATCGGCGAGCAGGCGTCCCTGCGCCGACTCGCTCGTCCAGAGATTCGCGCCGGAGTCGTCCTCGTAATAGGCCAGTGCGGTCACCGGCTGCGGCGGCAGCGCGAGCGCGGCGCGCGTGCGCGCGACGTCGGCGGCGAAGGTGTCGATGGCCTTCGCGGCCTGCGTATCGCGCCCGGTCGCGCGGCCGAGCAGCACGGCAAGTTCCTGCCAGCTCTTGTCGTCGTAGTTGACCACGAGCACCGGCGCGACCTGCGCGAGCTGGTCGTAGAGCTTCAGCGCGGAATCGCCGCCGGTGCCGGCGATGACGACGAGGTCGGGTTCCGCCGCGACGATCGCCTCGGCGTCGGCTTCGCCCTGATAGAGCGGCGTCACGCCGCGCGCCTGCGCGACGTCGCCCCATTGCCGGAAGAAACCCTGCGTGTCGCTGACGCTGCTGTTCGCGCGCGTCGCGCCGCTCGCGACGACCGGCGCGTCGATCGTCAGCAGCGTGCCGGTCAGCGTGACGCTCGTCGAGACGATGCGCTGCGGTGCGCGTGCCAGCGTAAGTGCGCCGCGCGGCGTGTCGATCGTGCGCGGCCAGCCGGCGCCGGAGGTCTGCGTGACGACGGCGTGCGACGCGGTCGACGGCGGATCGGTCGACGGCGTGCAGGCGGAAAGCAGGACTGCGGCCGCCAGCAGGCACGCAGCGCCGCGATGCGGAATATGGGAATTGTGCAGAACGGATCGCAAGGACATGGCGATGGCAACAGGGAAGTGTGTTCGGACGGGAGACGCAGGCCTTGCGCCCATTGACGGCGGCGGCTTCTCACACTAGTGTACAACGGGATGCGAATAATTCGCATTATCATTTAATCGAGGAATCACTCATGAACCCGCAGCCTGCGGGCGCGGCGTCATCCGCGTCCGACGCCGGCTTTCTGTTCCTGTCGCCGCACCGCTCGGTGCGCGCGCGCGGCATCGCCGCGCAGATCACGGCGCCGGCGCGCGCCGGCCGCGACACCGACGCGTTCCGGCGCGACGTCGAAGCGGCGCTGGCCGTTCCGCGCGCCGACGGGCGCAAGCCGATCCTGATCGGCGCGATTCCGTTCGACCTGACTCAGCCCTCGTGCCTCCACATCCCGCAGGAATACGCGTTCTTCGAACGCGGCGCGGCCGCGGCGGCGGCGTCGCAGACCGGCGCGGCCGAAGTGGTCGCCGCGCGCAGCATTCCCGACGAGCCCACGTTCAAGGCCGGCGTGAATCAGGCGATCGCGAATTTCCAGCACAGCCCGATCAAGAAGGCGGTGCTGTCGCGCATCCTCGAAATGCGGCTGGCCGAGCCGGTCGACGTCACGCAGCTGTTCGCGAACCTCATTGCGCAGAATCCGAGCGGCTTTCATTTCCGCCTGCCGCTCCAGGACGGCGCCGCGCTGATCGGTGCGAGTCCGGAGCTGCTGCTGCGCAAGCACGGCGCGCACGTTCACTCCAATCCGCTGGCCGGCTCGGCGAAGCGGCAGACCGATCCGGATGCCGACCGGCGTGTCGCCGAGACGCTGCGCGAGTCGGCCAAGGACTTGTACGAACATCGGCTCGTCATCGACGAGATCCGCGCGGTGCTCGCGGACCATTGCCGCGAACTGCGCGTGCCCGGGGCACCGAGCCTGATCTCGACCGCGGCGATGTGGCACCTGTCGACCGCGATCGACGGCGTGCTCGCCGATCCGCGGCAGTCCGTGCTCGATCTCGCGTGCCGGCTGCATCCGACGCCGGCGGTCTGCGGTTCGCCGACGGCGCTGTCGCGCAAGCTCATCGATCTGATCGAACCGTTCGAACGCGGCCTGTTCAGCGGCATGGTCGGCTGGTGCGATGCCGACGGCGACGGCGAGTGGGTCGTGACGATCCGCTGCGGCGTCGTGCAGCGCGACCTCGTGCGGCTGTTTGCCGGCGCCGGCATCGTCGAGGCCTCGTGCCCCGACAGCGAATGGCGCGAGACGCAGGCCAAGCTCGGCACGATGCTCAGCGCGTTCGGCATCGCCGCGGGTTCGCTGCTGCCATGAGCGTCGCGTTCACGCCGTGGCCGGCTGCCGACGCGGCGCGCTATCGCGCGCGCGGCTACTGGATCGACCGGCCGCTGCAGGCATCGCTGGAGACGCGGGCCGCGCGATGCCCCGATGCGATCGCCGTGATCTGCGGCGAGCGGCACTGGAGCTACGCGGAACTCGATGCGCGCGCGACGCGGCTCGCCGCGCGCTTGCAGGCGCATGGATTGCGCCGCTACGACACCGCGCTCGTGCAGCTGCCGAACGTCGCCGAGTTCCATGCCGTGTTCTTCGCGCTGCTGAAGCTCGGGGTCGTACCCGTCAACGCGCTGTACAGCCATCAGCGGCTCGAACTGACCGCGTACGCGCAGCAGGTACGTCCCGCGCTTCTGATCGGCTGCGCCGGACATGCGCTGTTCGGCGACGGCCGCTTCGTCGACGCGCTGTCGGCGCAACTGCCGCGGCCGCCGCGCGTGCTCCTGCGCGGCGGCAGCGGCGAGGCGAGTCTGGAGCGCGCGCTGGATGCGCACGTCGACGCGCTCGAGCCGACGCCGACGCGTGCCGACGAAGTTGCCTTTTTCCAATTGTCCGGCGGCAGCACGGGCACGCCGAAGCTGATTCCGCGCACGCACAACGACTACGACTACAGCATCCGCGCGAGCGCGCAGATCTGCGCGCTGACGCCGCAGACGCGCTATCTCGGCGCGCTGCCGTGCGCACACAATTTCGCGCTGAGTTCGCCGGGCTCGCTGGGCGTCTTCCATGCCGGCGGCACGCTCGTGCTCGCGCGGCATCCGGAACCGCTGCACTGTTTCGACCTGATCGAACGCCACCGCGTCACGATGGCGGCGCTCGTGCCGCCGGCCGTCGCCTTGTGGCTCGGCGCTGCGCCGGCGCACCGCGCGCGTCTGACGTCGCTGCGACTGCTGCAGGTCGGCGGCGCGAATTTCAGCGAGTCGCTCGCGCGGCGCGTGCCCGAGACGCTCGGCTGCCGGCTGCAGCAGGTCTTCGGCATGGCCGAAGGGCTCGTCAACTACACGCGTCTGGACGATGACGACGAGCGCGTGTTCACGACGCAGGGCCGGCCCATCAGCCCTGACGATGAGATCCGCATCGTCGACGAGGACGATGTCGACGTCGCCGAGGGCGAGGCCGGCCTGCTGCTGACGCGCGGGCCGTATACGCTGCGCGGCTACTTCGACGCGCCCGCCTACAACCGGCGCGCGTTCGACGCCGACGGCTGGTATCGCTCGGGCGACCTCGTGCGCCGCGACGCGCAGGGCTATCTGCGCGTGGTCGGGCGCGTCAAGGACCAGGTCAACCGCGGCGGCGAGAAGATCGCGGCCGAGGAGATCGAAGACCTGCTGCGCCGCCACGAGGCCGTGGTCGACGCGGCCGTCGTTGCGATGCCCGACGCGCTGCTCGGCGAGAAGACCTGCGCCTTCGTCGTCAGCCGCAACGCCGACCTGCGCGCGATCAGCCTGCGCAAACACCTGCGCGAATCCGGCATCGCCGAGTTCAAGCTGCCCGACCGCGTCGAGTTCGTCGCCGACCTGCCGCTGACCGCCGTCGGCAAGATCGACAAGCAGCGGCTGCGGCGCCAGTTTCCTTCACCGGTGAGTCCGTCATGACGATTCCCTCGCTCGTTTCCTATGCACTGCCGGCGCGCGACAGCCTGCCGGCCAATCGCGTCGACTGGCGCTTCGATCCGGCGCGCGGTGCGCTGCTGATCCACGACATGCAGGACTACTTCGTGCGCTTCTGGGGTACCGACAGCGCGCTCGTGCGCGAAGTCGAACGCAACACGGCGCGCGTGCGCGACTGGTGCAGGCGCCATGGCGTGCCGGTTTTCTACACCGCGCAGCCGGCGGAGCAGACGCCCGCCGAGCGTGCGCTGCTCAACGACATGTGGGGACCGGGACTCACGGCCGCCGATCCCGCGCTCGCCGCGATCGTGCCGGCGCTGCGGCCCGACGCCGGCGACGTCGTGCTGACCAAGTGGCGCTACAGCGCGTTCCAGCGTTCGGATTTCGAAGAACGCCTGCGCGCGGCCGGTCGCGATCAGCTCGTGATCTGCGGCATCTACGCACACATCGGCGTCATGATGACGGCCGCCGATGCGTTCATGCGCGACGTGCAGCCGTTCGTCGTCGCCGACGCCGTCGCCGATTTTTCCGCCGAACGTCACCGCTTCGCGCTCGACTACATCGCGACGCGCTGCGGCAGCGTCATCGAGACGCGCGATCTCGTGGCCGACGAAAACCTGCCGCTGCCGACCTTCGCCGGACTGCGCGCGCGTCTTTCCGCGCTGACCGGCATTGCCGAGGCCGAATTCGACGCCGACGAGAACCTCGTCGACTACGGTCTCGATTCGATCCGCGTGATGACGCTGGCCGGCGAGTGGAAGGCGGCCGGCGTCGACATCGGCTTCGACGCGCTCGCGCGCACGCCGAGCCTGAACGGCTGGTGGTCGCTGATCGCTGCGCAGCTGTCGCAGCGCGACGCGCGCAAGGCCGCATGAACTTCGCGGGCCAGCGGGTCTGGGTCACCGGCGCAGGGCAGGGCATAGGTCGGCGCATCGCCGAACGCTTCCTCGGCGCGGGCGCCGACGTGGTCGGCCTCGACCGGCGTTTCGACGCGCCGTTCGGCGGCACGGCGATCGAACTCGACATCGCCGACGCGGCCCGGGTCGCGGCCGTCTGTGCAGGACTGTTCGATGCGGCGCCGCGGCTCGACGTGCTCGTGCATGCGGCCGGCGTGCTGCGGCTCGGCGCGGTCGACGAACTCGACGAAGCCGACTGGCGCGCCTGCGTCGACACGAATGCCGGCGGCGCGTTTCACCTGCTGCGCGCGGTCGTGCCGGTGTTCAAGCGCCAGCGCGGCGGTGCGATCGTCTGCGTCGGGTCGAACGCCGCGCGCGTGCCGCGCCTGGGCATGGCGGCCTACTGCGCGTCGAAAGCCGCACTCGTCAGCCTGAGCCATTGCGCCGCGCTCGAACTCGCGCCGTATGGCGTGCGCTGCAACCTCGTCTCGCCGGGATCGACCGACACGCCGATGCTGCGCGGCATGTGGTCCGACGAGGAAGGCCGCGGACGCACGATCGCGGGCGATCCGGCGAGCTGGCGGCTCGGCATTCCGCTGAACAAGATCGCGAGCGTCGACGACGTCGCGAACGCGGTGCTGTTCCTCGCCTCGGACCTGGCCGGCCATGTGACCATGCACGACCTCGTCGTCGACGGCGGCGCGTCGCTCGCGGCATAGCAATCCGGTTCAATCCGCGCGGCATCGCGCGCGCCTAGACTGCGCCTTTCCGCGCGGAGCAGGGGCATGAGCGAGACCATCAGTTGGGCCGACTTCGAGAAGGTCGTGATCGCAGTCGGCACGGTC
Source organism: Tahibacter sp. (assembly GCF_035481375.1). Taxonomy (GTDB): domain Bacteria; phylum Pseudomonadota; class Gammaproteobacteria; order Xanthomonadales; family Rhodanobacteraceae; genus Tahibacter. The sequence continues at coordinate 14,712 of NZ_DATIGT010000242.1, read as the reverse complement.
GTGCGCGCCGAACGCAACGAACAGGCGCGCAAGCCCGCGTTGAAAGTCTGGGTCGACTTCGGACCCTATGGCGAAAAGAAGACGAGTGCGCAGATCGCGGCGTTGTATACGCCGGAACAAATCGTCGGACGCCAGGTCGTCGGCGTCATCAACTTTCCGCCGAAGCAGATCGGACCATTCATGTCCGAATTCCTGCTGACCGGCTTCACGACCGACGACGGCGTCGTGCTGGCGGCCGTGGAGCGGGCCGTGCCGAACGGGACGAGGCTCGCTTGAGGTAGGTTGGGGTGAGCCGAAGGCGACCCCCATCATCGAGGTGTTCGCCTCCGGCGCATGCCCGGGGAAGGAAAATCACGTGCGGCACTCGTGATTCGTGCCGCAGGTCCGGGTTCCACCGCCACGGGTTCTTCGCAGCGGAACCCCCGTGATGTTGGGGTTCGCCTGCGGCTCACCCCAACCTGCGTCTCCTTTAGAGTGCCTCGAAGATCCCGGCCGCGCCCATGCCGGTGCCGATGCACATGGTCACCATGCCGTACTTCTGCTTGCGGCGGCGCAGGCCGTGCACGAGCGTCGCGGCGCGGATCGCACCGGTCGCACCGAGCGGATGGCCGAGCGCGATCGCGCCGCCGAGCGGATTGACCTTCGACGCATCGAGGCCGACGTCGCGAATCACGGCGAGCGCCTGGGCGGCGAACGCTTCGTTGAGTTCGATCCAGTCGAGCTGGTCCTTCGTGAGGCCGGCCTGCTTGAGCGCCTTCGGGATCGCGGCGATCGGACCGATGCCCATGATTTCCGGCGGCACGCCGGCGACCGAGAACGAGACGAAGCGCGCGAGCGGCGTCAGGCCGTAGTCCTTGATCGCCTGCTCGCTCGCGAGCAGCACGGCACCGGCGCCGTCGGACATCTGCGACGCGTTGCCGGCCGTGACCGAGCCGCCCATGCGGAACACGGGCTTGAGCTTGGCGAGGCCTTCGGCCGTCGTGTCCTTGCGCGGGCCTTCGTCGGTGTCGATCGTGCGCGTGTCGGCGACGAGGCCGCGCGTAACGAGGTTCGGGTAGTTGTCGGCCAGCGCGTACGGTGAAATTTCGCTGTTGAATTCACCGGCCGCGATCGCGGCGAGCGCCTTCTGGTGCGAGGCCAGCGCGAACGCGTCCTGGTCTTCGCGGCTGACCTTCCACTGTTCGGCGACCTTTTCCGCGGTGATGCCCATGCCGTAGGCGATCGCGACGTTCTCGTCGGCGAACACGGCCGGGTTCATCGCGATCTTGTGGCCCATCATCGGCACCATCGACATCGACTCGGTACCGCCGGCCAGCATGAGGTCGGCATCGCCGGTGCGGATGCGGTCGGCCGCCATCGCGATGGCCTGCACGCCCGACGAACAGAAGCGGTTGATCGTGACCGCGGCGACGGTGTGCGGCAGGCCGGCGAGCAAGGTGCCGATGCGCGCGACGTTCATGCCTTGCTCGGCTTCCGGCATCGCGCAGCCGATCACCGCGTCGTCGATGCGGTTGACGTCGACGCCCGGGGCCTGGGCGATGACGTTGCGGAGCACGTGCGCGAGCAGGTCGTCCGGCCGCGTGTTGCGGAACGCGCCGCGCGGCGCCTTGCCCACGGCGGTGCGCGTCGCGGCGACGATGTAGACATCCTGGATTTGCTTGGTCATTGCGGGATCCTCGTCGCTCAGTTGCGCAGCGGCTTGCCGGTGGTCAGGGTGTGGACGATGCGTTCCTGGGTCTTGGGCATCTGCGCGAGTTCCACGAAGTGCTTGCGTTCCAGATCGAGCAGCCACTGTTCGTCGACCAGCGAGCCGCGCTCGACCACGCCGCCGCAGAGGGTGTCGGCGATGCGTGAGCCGATCTCATAGTCGTGCGCCGAGATGAAGCGGCCTTCGAGCATGTTGACCAGCATCATCTTGAGGCTGGCCGTGCCGACGTCGCCGCAGACCGGAACCTGGCGCGCGGGCAGGGCCGGGCGGTAGCCCGCATCGGCGAGCGCCGCGGCTTCGCGCTTGGCGACCCAGAGCACTTCGTGAGTGTTGAACACGACCGTGTCGTTCGCGCGCAGCAGGCCCATTTCCTTGGCTTCGAGCGCGCTGGCCGAGACCTTGGCCATGGCGACCGTCTCGAAGAACGTCTTGACCGCGTTGAACGGGTCAGCCGGGTTGGCCTTCGCGCAGCGCAGCGCGATTTCCTTGAGGCCGCCGCCGGCCGGCAGCAGGCCGACGCCGGCTTCGACCAGGCCAATGTAGCTTTCGAGCGCGGCGACCGTCTTCGTGCAATGCATCTGGAACTCGCAGCCGCCGCCGAAGGCCATGCCGCGGATCGCGGCGACGGTCGGCACGAGCGAGGTCTTCAGGCGCATGCTGGTCGCCTGGAAGTTCGCGATCATCGCGTCGAATTCGGCGACCTTGCCGGCCTGCAACAGACCCATCGCGCCCTTGAGGTCGGCGCCGGCCGAGAACGGTTCGCGGCTCTGCCAGATCACGAGGCCCTTGAAGCGCTGCTCGGCTTCGTCGACTGCGCGCTGCAGGCCGTCGAGCACGGCGTCGTTGACCGTGTTCATCTTGGTCTTGAACGAGACGATGCCGACGTCGTCGCCGAGGTGCCACAGGCGCAGACCGTCGTTCTCGAACACGGTCGTGCCCGGGTCGAATTTCTCGCCGAGGATCGGATCGGGGAAGTGCTGGCGCTGATAGACCGGGTGAGCCGAACGCGGCAACGCCTTGTTCTGGTTCGCCGAATACGAGCCATCCTTGCCGTGCACGCCGGCGCGGCCGTCGGTGACCCAGGCCGGCAGCGGCGCGCTGCTCATGGCCTTGCCGGCCGCGATGTCCTCGGCGATCCAGCCGGCGACCTGCTGCCAGCCGGCAGCCTGCCAGGTCTCGAACGGACCGAGCTGCCAGCCGTAGCCCCAGCGGATCGCGAAGTCGACGTCGCGCGCGGTGTCGGCGATGTCGGCGAGGTGATAGGCGGTGTAGTGGAACAGGTCGCGGAACACGGCCCAGAGGAACTGCGCCTGCGGATCGCCCGACGCACGCAGCTTCGCGAATTTCTCGCTCGGGTCCTTGATCGCGAGGATCGCGGCGACCTCGTCGGAGGCCTTCTGATCGGCCGCGCGATAGTCCTGCTTGGCCAACTCTAGAACGACTATGTCCTTGCCGACCTTGCGGAACACGCCGGCGCCGGTCTTCTGGCCCAGCGCACCCTTTTCGATCAAGGCCTTGAGCCAGAGCGGCGCCTGGAAGAACGAGTGCCAGGGGTCGTTCGGCAGCGTGTCGGCCATGGTCTTGATGACGTGCGCCATCGTGTCGAGGCCGACCACGTCCGCGGTGCGGTAGGTCGCGCTCTTCGGACGGCCGATCGCCGGACCGGTCAGCGCGTCGACCGCGTCGAAGCCGAGGCCGAACTGCTGCGTGTGATGCATCGTGGCGAGGATCGAGAACACGCCGATGCGGTTGCCGATGAAGTTCGGCGTGTCCTTGGCGTAGACCACACCCTTGCCGACCGTCGTGATCAGGAAGGCTTCGAGGCCGGCCAGGATCTCCGCGTCGGTGTTGCGGCTCGGGATCAGCTCGACGAGGTGCATGTAGCGCGGCGGGTTGAAGAAGTGCACGCCGCAGAAGCGATGGCGCAGGTTCTCCGGCAACGCTTCGGCCAGCGTGTTGATCGACAGGCCCGAGGTGTTGCTCGCAACCACAGATGATTCCGGCAGATACGGCGCAATCTTCTTGTAAAGGTCGAGCTTCCAGTCGGTGCGTTCGGCAATCGCCTCGATGACGAGGTCGCAGCCGCGCAGCAGCTCGAGGTGTTCGTCGTAGTTGGCCGGCACGATCGCAGCCTGGCGCGACTTGTCGGCGAGCGGCGCCGGCGAGAGCTTGGCGAGGTTCTGGATCGCCTTGATCGCAATGCCGCTCTTGTCGCCTTCCTTGGCGGGCAGGTCGAACAGCACGGTTTCGACGTCGGCGTTGGTGAGATGCGCGGCGATCTGCGCGCCCATCACACCGGCGCCGAGTACCGCAGCCTTGCGGATACGTAGCGGTTTGAAGCTCATGGGGACCTCGTTGTGGAGGGGGAACGTAAGGACCAGCCCGGCGACTCTGCCTGCTCGCGTTGGAGCTGTTGCTCGCGTTGCAGTGCAGCAAATCGTCGGTGCGGCGCGGAGTTGCGAGTGCGGGACGAGCGGGCCGCCGTCGCGGCGGCCCCGGTTACGGCGCGCGCAGGCCGGCGGCGGCGAAGCGGATCAGATGTTCGGCCGAGCGCTCGCGATGCTGCTGTTCGGTCACGCCGGACTTGCGCTTGATCACACCGAAGTCGGCCATGGCATAGGTCAGGGCGCCGGCCACGATGTCGAGGCGCCAGTACAGCTCTTCCTTGTCCAGGTCCGGCAGGCGCTGGGCGAACGCGGCATGGAAACGCTTCATCACGTGGCCGTAGTTGTCGGACAGGAACTTGCGCAGCGCGTCGTTGTGTTCGGCATAGGCGCGGGCCAGCACGCGTACGAACGCGCCGCCGCCGCCTCGGTCGAGCGACAGGTCGAGCGCAGGGTTGATGAAGGCGCCGAGCAGTTCCTCGAGATCCGAGCCCGGCCGTTCCAGCGCTTCCTCCAGCGCCTGCAGGCGATGCGCGTTGAGTTCGTCGAGGCGGCGGCGGAACACCTCATTGATGAGATTTTCCTTCGATCCGAAGTGGTAGTTGACGGCCGCGAGATTGACGTTGGCTGCTGCCGTCACCTGACGCAGGGATGCGCCGGCGAAGCCGAGTCGGGCGAACAACTGTTCCGCGGCGCCGAGAATGCGTTCCTTGGTCGAGAAGTGCTGCGAGTTCATGTATTCCTTAGCTGTCCGGTTGCGCGGGCGGTCAGTCGGTCAAGCAGGCGCCGCAACCGGATCGTAGGTAAAACGGGCGTTTGAATGCTACGAGAGCAATCGGTTCGGGGTCAAACGCGTGCGTCGGGCTACATCCGGGCCGGAAACGGAAAGAGGATGCCGCAGGGCTGCGGTCCCGGGGTGACATTCGCCGCCATTTGCCGGACGTCGCCGCTGCGCGTGCCTGCCGGTATGCATACGAAGTCGTCCGCGTCATGGCGCGGCGGGCTGCATACGCCGCGTGAATCAGCTAGAATTCAGAACGATTTTGCCCGCTAACCCCGCATTCCTGCGTGTGTTTGGTGTTACCATCGCGCGCGGCGTCGGGATTCGTTTCTTTCTGTCAATTCTGGAGTATTCGACATGGCGCTGGAGCGCACCCTGTCCATCATCAAGCCCGACGCCGTCGCCAAGAACGTGATCGGCGAGATCTACACCCGTTTCGAAAAGGCCGGCCTCACGATCGTCGCGTCGAAGATGAAGCACCTGTCGCGCAAGGAAGCCGAAGGCTTCTATGCGGTGCACAAGGAGCGTCCGTTCTTCAATGCGCTCGTCGAGTTCATGATCTCGGGTCCGGTCGTGATCCAGGCGCTCGAAGGCGACAACGCCGTTCTCAAGCACCGCGACCTCATGGGCGCGACCGATCCGAAGAAGGCCGACAAGGGCACCATCCGCGCCGACTTCGCCGACTCGATCGACGCCAACGCGGTACACGGTTCCGATTCGCAAGAAAATGCCGCTGTGGAAATTGCGTACTTCTTCGCATCCACCGAGCTCTGCCCGCGCTGAGGAATGATCTGGTGACAGTGGTGAAACCCAACCTGTTCGACTACGACCGCCAGGGATTGCGCGATCTGTTTGCATCGATCGGCGAGAAACCCTATCGGGCCGATCAGGTGATGAAGTGGATGTACCACCGCCACGTCACCGATTTCGCGCAGATGACCGACGTCGGCAAGGCGCTGCGCGACAAGCTCAGCGCCGCCGTCGACATCATTCCCCCCAAGACGATCTTCGAGAAGCAGTCCGCCGACGGCACGCACAAGTGGCTGCTCGGCATGGACGGCAGCAACGCGATCGAGACCGTCTTCATTCCCGAAACCTCGCGCGGCACGCTCTGCGTGTCCTCGCAGGTCGGCTGCGGGCTGAACTGCCAGTTCTGCTCGACCGCCACGCAGGGCTTCAACCGCAACCTGTCGACGGCCGAGATCATCGGCCAGGTCTGGGTGGCCGCGCGGCACCTCGGCAACGTGCCGCATCACCAGCGCAAGCTCACGAACGTCGTGATGATGGGCATGGGCGAGCCGCTGCTGAACTTCGACCATGTCGTGCGCGCCATGAGCGTCATGCGCGACGACCTCGGCTTCGGTCTGGCCAACAAGCGCGTGACGCTGTCTACCGCCGGTCTCGTGCCGATGATCGACCGGCTCAGCGAGGAGAGCGACGTCTCGCTCGCCGTGTCGCTGCACGCGCCGAACGATGAACTCCGCACCGAACTCGTGCCGCTCAACAAGAAATATCCGATCGCCGAACTCCTGGGTGCCTGCCAGCGGTACGTCGCCAAGCGTCCGCGCGCATCGATCACGTTCGAATACACGATGATGAAGGGCGTCAACGACAAGCCGGAGCATGCGCGGCAGCTCGTCAAGCTCATGCGCAGGGTGCCCTCGAAGGTGAACCTGATTCCGTTCAACCCGTTCACGGGGACGCGCTTCGAGCGGTCCGACGACGAGGTCATCCGCCAGTTCCAGAAGATCCTGCTCGACTCGCACGTGCTGACGACCGTGCGGCGGACGCGCGGCGACGACATCGACGCGGCCTGCGGTCAGCTCAAGGGCCAGGTGCTCGATCGCACGCGCCGCCAGGCCGAATTCCGCCGCAAGCTCGAGGGGCAGGCCGATGCGGCTTAAGTTCGCGCTGGCGCTGCTGCTGATCCTCGGCCTCGGCGCCTGCGCAAGCGCCGCGCCGCGCTCGAAGGCGAGCGAGAAGGCGCGCAGCGCGGCCGAGGTCCACGTCGCGCTCGGCCAGCGCTACATGCAGCAGGGGAAGCTCGAACTCGCGTTCGAGAAACTCGAGAAAGCGCTGAAGTTCGATGCGTCCTACGTCGATGCGCATACCGTCATCGCGGTGCTCTACGAGCGCATCAACGACCAGCGCAAGGCCGCCGAGCACTACCGCCGCGCGGCCGAACTCGCGCCGCGCAATGGTGCGGTCAACAACAACTACGGCGCTTTCCTGTGCCGCGCCGGCAAGCTCGACGAGGCCGCGCAGCGGTTCTCCGCCGCGGTCGCCGATCCGTTCTACAAGACGCCCGATGTCGCGTTCACGAATTCGGGCACCTGCTTCCAGCAGGCCGAGAAGTTCGACCGCGCCGAGCAGGATTTCCGCAAGGCGATCGAACTCAATCCGAACAACAGCGAGGCGCTGTTCCATCTGGCCGGCGTGCTGTTCCGCAAGAGCGACTTCCTGCGCGCGCGCGCATTTCTGCAGCGTTTCGAATCGCTCGGCACGTCGAGCGCCGATGCGCTGCTGCTCGGCTTCAATATCGAAAACAGCCTCGGCAACGCGCGCGAAGCGAACGAATACGCGCGCCGCCTGCGCAACGAATTCCCGGATTCGCCGCAGCGACAGAAGCTGGAATCGAGCACTCCGTCATGAAACACAGGCAGAAACGTTCGCACTCTGGCGCCGACGTTGCGGCGGCGCCCGCGACCGACACCGTTCCGACCGAAAACAGCGACCAGCTACCCCTAGAACTCGCCTCCGCAGCGCAGACGATGACCAGCCCACACGACGACAATTTCTCTGCAGCGGCCACGGAAAGCGCCGACGACATGCGCACGGACGTTCCCAGCAACGCCGCTTTCTCGGTCGCCGGCACCGGTCGCGAGCTGTTCGCGCTGCCGGCCGACGCGCAGCCCGAAAGCAGCCTCGGGCTGCGGCTGCGTGCCGAGCGCGAACGTCGAGGCTGGAGCATCGACGAGGTCTCGACGCGTCTGCGCCTGCCCCAGCGTGTCGTGACGACGCTCGAAAGCGACGACTTCGCGCGCATCGAGCACGACGTCTACCTGCGCGGTTATCTCGCGAGCTACACGCGCCTGCTGGGCCTGCCGATGCAGGCCGTCGACAGCCAGGTGCGCGAGCGCAACGCGACGCCGCCGGCGCTCGTCGCGACCGGGCGTATCTCGCATTCGCGCTATCTGTTCCAGCGCTACTCGGTGCCGACGGTCTATGTGATCCTGACCGGCCTCATCGTCGCGCCGGCGGTCTGGCTCGCGACGCACGGCGGGCTCGATCAGAATCTCGCCCGCGTCTCGTCGCTCGAACAGTCGCTGCCGCTCGAAACGCCGCCGGCCGCGACGACTGCCTCGACGCCGTCGCCTGAAATCGCGACGACCGTTCCGGCCGCCTCGACTGCGGCACCGGCCGCGAACAGCGATACGGCGGGCGCACCCGGACTGCCGCTGATGGCCTCGATGGTACCGGCGCTCAAGCATGAAGCCGCACCGGCAACGGAACCGGTCGCGCCGGTTCCGGGCCAGTACGAGATCGCGCTGCGGCTCAAGGATGCGAGCTGGGTCGAGCTCGTTGCCGCCGACGGCCGCCGGGTCGAGTTCGGCCTGCTCGCGGCCGGCAGCAGCAAGACCTACACGCTCGACCAGCCGGTCAGCGTGCGCCTGGGCAATTCCGCAAATGCCGAGCTGCTCGTCGACGGCAAGCCTGTCGATCTGACGCCGTATCGCCGCGCCGCGGTCGCTCACCTGAAGCTCGTCGACGGCAAGCCGGCAGCGGCAAGCCTCTCCGGCAGCGATAACTGAATCGCCAACTGAATCGCCGCGCACCGTGCGCGGCGCGCGCGCTGCGCGGCGGGCGCTTCCTGTTACTCTACGGCGCCCGCGCGCCGGCGCTGGCGGTCGCGCCGTTGCCGGAGTTTTCGGGCACCGCGCCCTTCTCGAGAAACCTGCCCGTCGCGGCAGACGCAACCTGGATTACGACATGGCTTTCGATCAGCTCGACGAACACGAACAAAGCGAACTCGTGCGCAAGTGGATCCGCGACAACGTCGCCTCGATCTTCGTAGGCATCGGCCTCGGCCTGCTGGTGATCTTCGGCTACTTCCAGTGGCAGGCGCACCAGGTGCGGCAGAACGCGATGGCCGCCAGCGAGTTCGTGAGTTTCGGCGCCGCGGTCGGCGCGAAGAACGAGCAGGGCGCGAAGACCGCGCTCGATCGTATCCAGAAGGAACATGCCGGCAGCACCTATGCCGTGATCGCCGCGATGCGCTGGGCCGAAGGTGCGCTCGTGCGCAAGGACCTCGCCGGTGCCGAGCAGTCGCTGCAGTGGGCTTACGACAACGCCAAGAACGATGCGGTCAAGAGCCTCGCCGGACAGAACCTCGCCCGCCTGAAGCTCGGCACCGACAAGGCGGCCGAAGCGCTGACCCTGCTCAACGCGGTGCCGGTCGCCGGTTATGCCTCCTCGATCGCCGAACTGCGCGGCGACATCCTGCTCGCTCAGGGCAATCGCGACGAAGCGCGCAGCGCCTATCAGGCCGCGCTCGACGCGCTCGATGCGACGGCGCCGAATCGCCAGTCGCTGGAAATGAAGCGCGACGACCTCGGCACCGCGACCGCCGTGACGGCCCCGCCGGCCGCAACCCCGGCCGCCGCGCCGGCCGCGGAGAAGCAGAACTCATGAAGAAGTCGGTCTACCTGCTCGGCGGTCTCGCCGCGCTTGCGTCGCTCGGCGGCTGCGGCTGGTTCAAGGGCAATTCGACGAAGCGCGAGAACATCGCGCAGCCCAAGCCGCTCGTCGAACTCTCGCCGACGCTCGCCGTCACCGAAGTCTGGAACCGCAGCATCGGCAAGGGCGCAGACCGCTCCGGCGTTCGCGTCACGCCGGCGCAGCGCGACGGCAAGCTCTACACCGCCGGCGTCGACGGCGAGGTCACCGCGATCGATGCGGCCAGCGGCAAGGTGCTCTGGAACCGTGATCTGAAATTGAAGCTCGCCGGCGGTCCCGGCGTCGGCGACGGCATGATCGTCGTCGGCGGCATGGACGGCGACGTGGTCGCGCTCGACGCGGCCGGCGGCGCGGAACGCTGGCGCGTGCACGTCGCGGCCGAAGTCGTCAGTGCGCCGGCCGTCGATGCGAGCCTCGTCTATGTGCGCACGAACGACGGCCGCGTCTACGCGTTCGACGCGACTGACGGCAAGCAGCGCTGGGTCAACGACCGCGGCACCGTGCCGCTGCTGTCGCTGCGCGGCAATGCGAGTCCGCGCGTCGCCGGCGATCTCGTCGTCAACGCGACCGATGCCGGCAAGGTCATGGCGCTGCGCGCGAGCGACGGCGCACCGGCCTGGGAACAGAGTCTGGCGACGGCCGAAGGCCGTACCGAAGTCGAACGTCTGACCGACGTCGACGGCGATCTCAAGATCGACAGCGACGTGATCTATGCCGCGGCCTACCACGGCCAGGTCGTCGCGCTGAGTCTCGGCAGCGGCCGTCCGCTCTGGAACCGCACGCTGTCGAGCTATACCAACATCGACGTGTCCGCGAGCCAGGTCTACGCGGTCGACGACCAGTCGCAGGTCTGGGCGCTCGACCGCACGAGCGGCGCGTCGATGTGGAAGCAGGACGCGTTGCTGAACCGCTGGCTCAGCGGTCCGGCAGTGCAGGGCGAGTACGTCGTCGTCGGCGACGTCGAAGGCTACGTGCACTGGCTCGCGATTGCCGACGGCAAGGAAGCGGCGCGCGAACGTCTGTCCAAGCATGCCATCCGCGCGACGCCGGTCGTCGTCGGCGACACGGTCTATGTCGTCGACATCAACGGCGAACTCGGCGCCTACCGCGCACAGCTGTAAACCCGGCCGCCGGCGTCGCGACAGCGGCGCCGGCGGTCTCTCGTTGCATGGCCGCGCTCGCGCGGCACCACGAAAACCTGCCTCGGGACCGCTGCATCGCAGTCGTCCGGCGGGATCGCGGGATCGGGCAGCAGGCCGATCGCCGCGCCGCGCATCGATGCGCATTCAGTAGCGGCAGTCCGGTCCGGGCGTGTACCGTTCACCATCGTTTCCCGGGTGCGACTGCAGCGCCCGCATCAGCAGGTTCCGCACATGTTGCCCGTCGTCGCTCTGGTCGGTCGTCCCAATGTCGGCAAGTCGACCTTGTTCAATGTGCTCACGCGCTCGCGCGATGCGCTCGTCGCCGATCAGCCGGGCCTGACGCGCGACCGTCACTACGGCATCTGCCATCTCGGCGACCGGCCGTTCGTCGTCGTCGATACGGGCGGTCTGTCGGGCGAAGACGAAGGCATCGATGCGCTGACCGCGAAACAGGTGCAACTCGCGGTCGACGAGGCCGCCGTCGTCGTGTTCGTGACCGACGCGCGTGCCGGTCTGATGCCGCTCGACCGCGACATCCTCGGCGACCTGCGCAAACGCGGCAAACCCATCATCGTCGGCGTCAACAAGACCGACGGCCTCGACGAACTCGCGAGCCTCGCCGATTTCGCCTCGCTCGGCATCAGCGCGCAGGTGCCGCTGGCCGCCTCGCACGGCCGCGGCGTCGACGGGCTGCTCGACGCGATCGAGCCGCATCTGCCGGCCGATGAAGAAGGCGCGGCACCGGCGGCCGAACCCGAGCACGGCGTCCGCGTCGCGATCGTCGGCCGCCCCAACGTCGGCAAGTCCACGCTCGTGAATCGCCTGCTCGGCGAAGACCGCGTCGTCGTGTCCGACATCGCCGGCACTACGCGCGATTCGATCCGCGTGCCGATCGTTCGCGACGGCAAGAAGTACACCCTCATCGATACCGCCGGCGTGCGCCGGCGCGCGCGCGTCGAGGAAGCGATCGAGAAGTTCAGCGTCATCAAGACGCTGCAGTCGATCGCCGCGGCGCAGGTCGTCGTGCTGCTGCTCGATGCGAGCGAGGGCGTGTCCGAGCAGGACGCCACGCTGATCGGCCACGTGCTCAACGAAGCGCGCGCGCTCGTCGTCGTCGCGAACAAATGGGACAACCTCACGACGTATCAGCGCGAACAGTGCGAGAAGTCGCTGGAACGCCGGCTCGATTTCGTCGCCTGGGCCGAGCGCGTGTTCATCTCGGCCAAGCACGGCTCGGGCCTGCGCGAACTCATGAAGGCGATCGACCGCGCGCACGCGTCGGCGACGAAGCAGTTCACGTCGTCGGAACTCAACAAGGCCGTCGAGACGGCGTACGCGTCGTACCAGCCGCCGCTCGTGCGCGGTCACGCGCCGAAGCTGCGCTACGCGCACCCGGGCGGCACGAACCCGCCGACCATCGTGATCCACGGCTCGCGCACCAAGCATCTGCACGAGAGCTACCGGCGCTATCTCGAAAACTTCTTCCGCAAGCGCTTCAAGCTCGTCGGCACGCCGCTGCGGCTCGAATTCCGCGACGGCGAGAATCCGTTCGCCGGGCGCAAGAACGAACTCACCGAAGGCCAGCAGCGCAAGCGCTCGCGCATGATCCGCAACGCGAAGAAGCGCTGACCGGATCGTGACCGCGCCGGCGCGCAGCGAGACCGTCGCGGCCGCGGTGCTGGCCGGCGGGCGCGCGCAGCGGCTCGGCGGCATCGACAAGGGCCTCGCGCCCTGGCACGGCCGGCCGCTGATCGCACACGTCGTCGACCTGCTGCGCTCGGATTTCGACAGCGTGCTCATCATCGCCAATCGCCATCACGACCTCTATCGCGCCTATGGACGCGTGCGCGCCGATGCGCGCGAGGGCTATCGCGGCCCGCTCGAAGGCATCGCGACTGCGCTGCGCGAGACCTCGGCCGACTGGCTGTTCGTCGTGCCGGTCGACAGCCCGTGCTTTGGCGCGGACCTGTTCGCGCGTCTGTGGCGCGGACGCGGCGACGCGACTGTCGTCGTCGCGCACGACGGCGCGCGTCGCCAGCCGCTGTTTGCGCTGTATCGGCGCGCACGGCTTGAATTGCCCGAGGATGCCGCCGATATGCCGGTGTGGTGCTGGCAGGATACCCACGCGCTGCGCGAGGTCGATTTCGGCGACAGTCCGGAACGCTTCGCGAACCTCAACACGGCGGAGGACTTTCTCGATGCACGCAGCTGAACCGACCGCGGCGCCGGTGCCGGACCTGCTGACCGTCGCTCAGGCGCGCGATCGCGTGATCGCGCGTGCGCGCTTGCGCGCGATCGGCACCGAACGCATCGCGCTCGACGCCGCGGCGGGCCGCGCGCTCGCCGCGCCGGTGACGGTGCCGATCGATGTGCCGGGATTCGCGAACTCGGCGATGGACGGTTTCGCGCTGCGCGGCGACGACCTGCCGCGCAGCGGCGAGCGGTGTTTTCGCCTCGTGGCGACGCGCCTTGCGGGCGACGGCCGGATTGCCACCGTCGGTGCCGGCGAATGCGTGCGCATCACGACCGGCGCGCCGTTGCCGCAGGGCGCCGATACCGTCGTCATCAAGGAAAACGTCCGCGTCGACGGTGACGAGGTCGTCGTCGCGGCCGGCGAGCACGCCGGCGCCAACGTGCGCGCGGCGGGCGAGGACTTCGCGCGCGGCGAGACCGTATTCGGCGCAGGGCAGCGCCTGACGCCGGCGCAGCTCGGCGCGCTGGCTTCGTTCGGCAGCGTCGACGTCGAGGTACGCCGTGCACCGCGTGCGGTGCTGCTGACGACGGGCGACGAGATCGTCGCGCCGGGCGAAGTGCTCGGTTTCGGCCAGCTCTACAACTCGAACCGCTACAGCCTCGTGGCGATGCTGCGCGACGCCGGTGCCGCGCTGCTGCGTCACGAGCATGTGCGCGACGATCCGGCGGCCCTGCGCGACGCACTGTGCCGGGCTGCAGCCGATGCGGATCTCGTCGTCAGTTCCGGCGGCGTGTCCGCGGGCGAGGCGGACTTCCTGCCGCGCCTGCTGGCGGAAGTCGGTATCGTGGATTTCTGGAAAGTGCGCATGAAGCCCGGCATGCCGCTGCTGTTCGGCGCGATCGGCGATGCGCTCGTGTTCTCGCTGCCCGGCAATCCGGTGTCCACGCTCGCGACGTTCCAGGTGATCCTGCGGCCGGCGCTCGACGTCTGGGCCGGGCGAGATCCGGCGGAGCGGCCGCGCCGCTACGCGCGGCTCGCCGAGCCTGTGCGCAAACTGCACAAGCGCGCGGAGTTCCTGCGTGCGGCCTGCGCGTCGCGCCCCGACGGCACGCTCTGGGTCACGCCGTTTCCGCGTCAGGGATCGGGCGTGCTGCGCAGCGTCGCCGAAGCCGACTGCCTCGTCGTCGTCGACGAAGACCAACAGACGCTCGCCGCCGGCGACTGCGTCGAAATCCTGCCGCTGACCTGAGGAACGCCATGGCCGCCGCGCTGCATCGCGATCAACTGCTGGCGCAATTGCGCGAACGCGTCGCCGAAGTGAGTGCCGAGACCGCCGCGCGCGAACTCGCGGCCGGCGCCGTGCTCGTCGACGTGCGCGACGACGCCGAGCGCGCGCCGGGCACGCCGCAGGGCGCGCTCGGGATTTCGCGCGGTTTTCTCGAATTGCGCATCGGCGAACAGGTGCCTGACCGCGCGACCCGCGTGCTCGCGCTCTGCGGCAGCGGACAGCGCTCGCTGTTCGCCGCCGACACCTTGCAGCAGCTCGGCTATGCCGACGTCGCCTCGGTCGCCGGCGGCTATGCCGCGTGGCTCGCAGCCGGGCTGCCGGTGCAGCGCGGCGGGCTCGATGCCGACAGCAGCGAGCGCTATTCGCGCCATCTGCTGCTGCCCGAAGTCGGCGTCGAAGGACAGGCGCGGCTCGGCGCTGCGCGCGTCGTGCTGATCGGCGCGGGTGGGCTCGGCTCGCCGGCGGCACTGTATCTGGC
>NZ_DATIGT010000241.1:0-3100 GCF_035481375.1 Tahibacter sp. | reverse complement strand
CCGCCCGCGCCCTGAGCTGGGCTCAGAGCGTTGCCAGCCACTCGTCGTCCGAGCCTTCGTTGACGCCCTCGAACAGGAACGTCGTCAGATAGCGTTCGCCCGTGTCGGGCAGCATCGCCAGGATGACCTGGCCCGGCGTCGCCGTGCGCGCGACCTCGAGCGCCGCGGCGAACGTGCCGCCGGCCGAGATGCCGCAGAAGATGCCTTCCTGCGCGGCGAGCGCGCGCGCCGTGTCGCGGGCGAGCACGTCGTCGACCGGCACGATGCGGTGTGCGACCTCGCGCCTGAGCACCGCGGGCACGAAGTCGGGCGTCCAGCCCTGGATCTTGTGCGGCTTCCATTCCGCGCCGGCCAGCAGAGAGGCGCCGGCCGGTTCGGTCACGACGATTTCGACCTCGGGCCGCGCGAGGCGGATCATCTCGCCGGCGCCGGTCAGCGTGCCGCCGGTGCCCCAGCCCGTCACGAAGGCGTCGAGTCGGCGGCCGGCGAAGTCCTGCAGGATTTCCGGTCCCGTCGTGTTGCGGTGATAGGCCGGATTGGCCTCGTTCTCGAACTGCCGTGCGAGGAACGCGCCGTGCTTCGCGGCGAACTCCTCGGCGCGCTTGACCATGCCGCTGCCGCGTTCGGCGGCCGGAGTCAGGATCACCTTCGCGCCGAGCGCGCGCATGATCTTGCGCCGCTCGATCGAGAACGTCTCGACCATGAAGGAAACGAACTGGTAGCCCTTGGCCGCGCAGACCATGGCCAGGGCGATGCCGGTATTGCCCGAGGTCGCCTCGACGATCATCTGGCCGGCACTCAGCAGGCCCCTGGCCTCGGCGTCCAGCACGATCGCGAGCGCGAGGCGGTCCTTGACCGAGGACATCGGATTGAAGGCTTCGAGCTTGACGTACATCTCGACGCCGGCCGGGGCCAGACGGTTGATGCGGACGATCGGCGTGCGGCCGACGGTATCGAGAATGCTGGCGTGGATCATGTCGCTACTCCGGGGGGCGGGCGCACGCCACCCTACGGCAGTTCAGGCGGCGCGCCAACCGGCGCACCGCCGGGTCTGTCCTGCGGGCGTGCCTCGACGGAGAACGCGATCAGGCGAGGATTCGCGACAAGGCGCGCTTGGCCGCGTCGAACGAAAAATGCCGCTCGACGTTGGCGAGTCCGTTGGCCGACAGGGTTTCCCAGAGCGTCGCGTCGCCGTAGAGCCGCACGATCGCCGCCGCGAACGCCTCGGCGTCGGTCGCGACGAGCACGTCGCTGTCGGCGCGGATGTGCATGCCTTCGACCGCGGCCGGCGTGGCGACGACGGGCAGGCCGTAGCTCATCGCCATGTTGACCTTGCCCTTGACGCCCGCGCCGTAGCGCAGCGGCGCCACCGAGACGCGGCAGCCGTCCATGTACGGCTCGAGATCCGCGACGAAGCCATGCAGCACGAAATCGTCGGCGGCGTAGTCGCGCAGCGCGTCGGGGATCGGCTGGCCGATGACGTGCAGGCGCGCGCCGGGCAGCGCGTCGCGCAGGCGCGGCAGGATCTCGCGCGCGAACCAGAGCATCGCGTCCTCGTTCGGCGGATGCTGGAAGCTGCCGACGAAGACCAGATCGCTGCGTTCGGCGAAGCCGCGGCGGCAGCCGAAGACCTCGTGCACGTTCGAGAGGATTTCCACGCGCGCCTGCGGCAGTTCGCGCGCGAGCAGTTCCTGCTCGACCGGACTGACCACGAGCGTCGCGTCGCATTCGCGGATCAGCTTGTGTTCCTGCGCGCGCGTGCGCTCGGCCTTGCGGCGCAGCTCGTCGCTGTTCTCCAGTTCCGCCGCGCGGCGCTCGCGCAGGTAGTGCAGATCGACCGTGTCGAAGATCAGCTTCGCCTTCGGCGCGTAGAGCCGCGCGAGGCCGAGGTAGTTGATCGCGATGTAGTGGCGCGACAGCAGGACCGCGTCGAACTCGGCGCCGCGCTGCCGGAACAGTCGGATCGGATCGTTCATGTACGGCGCGTACAGCACTTCGACGCCGAGCGCCTGCAGCGCCTCGGTGTAGCCGGCCACATAGAGCCGGTTGTCGGCGAAGAACGTGACCTGCCAGCCGAGCGCGCGCAGCAGCCGCATGAGGTTGACCATGCGCAGCGAGCCCGAGTCCTGGTCCGGCGTCGGCGTGCAGGCATCGACGACGAGCAGGCGCTTCTCGCGGCGGAACGTCGCCGCGCGCGGCGCGAGCGCTGCATCGTCGATGGGCGCGGGCTGCAGCGCGAGCGCGGATTTCCACTTGTCGAGAAATTTCTCGCGGTTGACGACCTGATAGCGCTTCATGCCGCTGCCGGTGTCGGTGCCGGCCGTGATGCCTTCGAAATGGATCACGGTCGAGCGCGGCTCGTAATAGACCTTGAGTCCGGCGGCGCGCACGGCGAAGGCGAGATCGGTGTCTTCGTAGTAGGCCGGCGCATAGCGCTGGTCGAAGCCGCCGAGCGATTCGAACAGGTCGCGGCGCAGCAGGATCGCCGCACCCGAGCAGTAGTCGGCTTCGCGACGGAAGTTGTAGCGCGGATCGGCAGGGTCCTCGAAACGGCCATAGTTCCAGCCGGAGCCGTCGCGGAACACGATGCCGCCGGCTTCCTGCAGGCGTCCGTCGGGGTAGACGAGCTTTGCGCCGACGAGACCGGCGTCGGGTTCTTCGGCGAAGCAGCGCAGCAGCGCCTCGAGCCAGCCCGGCGTCACGACCGTGTCGTTGTTGAGGAACAGCACGTACTCACCGCGCGCGGCCGCGGCGCCGGCATTGCACGAGCCGACGAAGCCGAGGTTCTGCGCATTGCGGATCGCGCGTGCGCCGTCGACGTCGGCGAGGCGCTCCGGCGTGTCGTCGCTGGAACAATCGTCGACGACGATGACTTCGAAGGTTGCGCTGCCCGCGTGCGTCGCCAGCGATTTCAGGCAGGCCAGCGTGTAGGCAATCTTGTTGTAGACCGGAATCACGATCGACACCTGCGGCGCGTCGGCGACCGGCAGGCTGAAGTCGTCGAACTGCGTCGCCGGTTCGCCGGCGATCGCGACGGCCGGCGGCGCGCTGCGGCGGAATTCGCGCAGCGCGCGCTGCAGCGTGCCGGCGAGCCCGCGGC
>NZ_DATIGT010000240.1:0-26018 GCF_035481375.1 Tahibacter sp. | reverse complement strand
GCCATCCCAGCAACCGCCGGCGCTACGTTCTTCCATGTTGACGTCGTTCTGGAAGGTCATGGTCAGCGGGTTCTCGCTGGACGGCAGGACAACGGCCGGCGAGATCAGGCGCTGATCCGAAGCCGTGGTGATGTCCGTGGCAAGCCAGGACTTCGTCGGCGAGAACGGACGTGCCGTGCTGACGGCCCAGGTCGACGCGCCGGTGCTGCCCGTCGTCGTCCAGCCGGTCGTTGCACCTTCGATGTCGTCGGTGAACACGGTGTTGACGACCTGCGTCTCGTCGCAGTCGCCGAGGGCCGGCTGGGTCTTGAACGTGAACACCGGCGAGTTCGTGCTGGCGCCGCAGATGTTGCCGCTGCGCACGCGCCAGTAATAGCGCGTGTTCGAGTTCAGCGCCGGCGTGACGGTCGCGCTGGTGCCGCCGCCTGCGACGGTCTGCGTGAAGACGATGCTCGTGAACCCGGCGTCGGTCGCGACTTCGACGACGTAGTCCTTGGCCTGCGTCGAAGCCGACCAGCTCAGCACCGGCGTGAACGCGACGCCGACGGCGTTGTCGGCCGGCGAGGTCAACGCGGGCACGCTCGGCGTCGCCGTGGCGACGGTCACGTTGAGGTTGGCCGTCTTGGTCGTCGCACCGCTCGTGCCGCTGAGACCGATCGTCTGCAGGCCGGGCGCCGCGGTGTTGGCGACGCTCATCGCCACCGTGCTCGAACCCGGCGGCGTGACCGTCGTCGGCGTGAAGCCGCCGCTGAAGCCGGTCGGCAGCGCATTCGCGAAGGCGAGATTGACCGGCGTGACGAAGCCGCTGACCGAGCCGACGTTGACCGTGACCGGCGTCAGATTGGCCGTGCCCGCCGCCGTACAGACTTCCTGCGACAGGTTCGTACCGTTGACGGTGAAGGTCGGCGTGCCGCAGGCGTCGAACTTGAACGAACCGATGCGCGTGCCCTTGGTCGTCGAGGGCATGTATTCGCCGGTGAACCAGAAGGTACAGCCGTCGACCGGATCGACGCCCATCTGGAAGTAGTCACCCCAGCGCTCGTTGCCGTGATTGCCGGAGCCGGCGATCAGCGTGGTTTCCGGCGTCGTCATCGTGCCGAGCGGATCGCTCGACAGGCGGCCGACGTAGCCCAGCGCCGGGAACAGCGCCGGCGACTGGCGCACCATCGAATAGGCCATCGCGATGTTGCCCGAGGAATCCATCGAGATGCCGGCCATCCAGCGGTCGATGCCATCGTGCGGTGACGCGGCGCCGGCCCAGGTGCCTTCCTGGTACAGCGTCCACGGATTCGCGATGCCGCCGACGCGGCGCAGTTCGAACCAGCGGATGCCGCCGGTGTCGTTGCCGTCGATGTCGGTGACGAGATTGCCGATCAGCGATTCATAGCTGCCGAAGTTGCGGTAGGCGAGACGATTCATGACCGGCTCGCGCAGCGGGTCGAGCTTCTGGCCGCTCGGCTGCGGGAACGCGTTGAACGCGGTCAGGCCGTTGAGGTTCGAGCTGAACTCGGCGATCGGAATGTTGACCGGGCCGCTCAGCACGGTGTTGGCCGGCGTCGTGAAGTCGACCGCGAGCTGGTACACCTCGAGGAAGTCCTGCGTCGGGTTGTTCGAGCCCGAGTTGTGCGACTCGTCGTCGCGGTGACGCATGAAGATGCCGCGCGCGCCGGCCGGCGGCGCGTCGATGCCGTCATGGTCGGCCGGCGTCGTCATCTGGAAGCCGAAGCCCGCGAGATTCGGAATCGTGACGCGCTGGAACGTCGCCGGCTGACCGGCGAGCATCTTCGTGCGGTCCATCGCGTAGACCGGACGCGCGCCGCTCGTGCCGGACTCGTTCGCGCCGACGTAGTACGCATCGCCCCAGACGCCGTACTTCGGATAGTCCGGGAACGCCGGCATGGTAAAGGTGTACTTGTACCAGGTTACCGTCGGCGCCTCGAGGTTGTCGGTGTCGCTGACGTAGACGCAGAGCGAACGGCCCGACTGGGTCGAGAACTCGGTCAGCACCCAGCGGCTGGCCAGTTCGTCGAACAGCACGATCGGATCGCCGAGGCCGGACGCGCAGGCGCCGGTGCCGCCGAGCGAGACCATCGAGAAGCTGCGCACGAAGCTGCCGTCGGACTTGCGGTAGATGCGAACTTCGCTGCCGCCGCTGCCGTTGACGGACTGCACGAAATGCGTGGTGCCGACGTCACCGGTCGGATCGGGCGGCGAGGCCTGCGAGGTGCTGCCGGCGACGTTGATGATCGGGGTCGTGAACGTGTTGCCGCCGCGCGTGGGTTCGGTGAACTGCAGCGGTACCAGCGGATCGTTCAGGTCGACCGGATTGACCGGGGTCGGCGCTTCGTTCGGCTTGTATTCCCAGTGCTGGCGCGGAATCTCGACGAGCGAATCGCCGGGACGCCAGTCGCGCACGGGCGGCAGGTCGGCCATGTTGACGCGGACGATATCGGGAACGGACACGCCGAGTGCTTCGGCGCCGCGGACGTAGCGGATGCCTTGGGCATCGACGCCGATTTCCGGCTTGTAATCGGACTTCTGCGCCAGTGCGGCGCCGGACAGCGCGAGCGCAAGCGCGCAGCAGAGACTGTTGCGTAGCAATTTCACAAGGAACCTCCCGACACTCGAAGAAGAGCGTGCAGCGTCTGCGCGGCATGCCCGCCTGACCAAACCCCAGTCTGGTGCGCACGGTTGATGACTCCCGCTACCGTGCGACCGAGTTCGATTCATACCACAGACTGAATCCGTAATAACAGTGGCGCATACGCTTGTAGGCGGTCGCTATATCCGCCTTAACGTCGGCGTCACGAACCGATCAGCGCTGCGGGGCGATCTCGACCGGGATCAGGTACACGTCACCGGTTTCGCTGGCGACGTCGATGTGCTGGCTCGCACCGCCGCGGCGCAGCTGACCGTGCCGCCGCTCGCCGCCGGCCTCGCGCAGGTCGAGCGGGACATTGCCGGCGATAGTGCCGGCAGTCTCGACATCGAGGGCGATCTCGCCGTACAGGGGTACCTCCAGGAGGATGTTCCCCGTGCGGGAGCGGACCTTCAGTGGCTTCTTCCATTTGGCCTGGGTCGGAAACACGCGCAGCTCGCCGCTGTCGGTCGACGCATCGATCGAGCCGCCGCCGGCGACCGCAAGGCGCCCGTCGCGAGTGCGCGCGACGACTTCGTTGTTCACCCGACGCACTTGCACGTCGCCGTAAGTCGTCGTGACTTCGAGATCGGGACCGGACGGCACGAACATGCCGAGGTCGACGCGCCCCTTGCGGTAACCGTTGACGAGCTTGTCGGTGCCGTGACGCTTGTCGGAGGCGTAGCTGACCTCGACGACGGCGGTGTCGCCGTCGACGCGCATCTGGATGTCCGGTTTTTCCGGCGTCGCGCCAATCAGCTGCACGACCTCATAGGCGCCCAGCGTTCGGTTGTCGATCGGCTTCACGCTGACACTGCCATGCGGGTTGTGGATGCGTACGCGCTTCACGGTGTCGGGAAGCTGCAGGTCGCGCTTGAGACGCTCGATCGAATGCGGCGGCGGTTCCGCTGTCGTCTCTGTCGCGTCCCGGCGCGGAGGTGCACTGCTGCAGGCGCTGAGACCTGCAACGGCGACGAGACCAAACAAGAGGACGGAGGTGAGCTTGACGCTTTGCATGAGGCGATCTCGTCTTCGAGGCTTAGCCGCTGACCATACCATCGAAGGGAGAGGCTGCCGACCCCGGTCCGCGCGCGCGTGGACGCCGCGGCATCCGAGCCGCGACAATCGGCGTTTCCCTGCCGCCGCGCCAGCCATGTCTCCGAACCGACCGATCTCCCTGACGCGCTTTCTCATCGAGGAACAGCGCGCGCACCAGCACATCAACGCCGACCTGCGACTCCTGATCGAAGTCGTCGCGCGCGCCTGCAAATCGATTTCCATCGCCGTCGGCAAGGGCGATCTCGGCGGCCTGCTCGGCGAAGCCGGCAGCGGCAATGTGCAGGGCGAGGCGCAGCAGAAGCTCGACGTGCTGTCGAACGAAATCCTGCTCGAAGCCAATGCCTGGGGCGGCCATCTTGCCGGCTGCGCGTCCGAGGAAATGGACGATCCGCACCCGATTCCGGACGTCTATCCAAAAGGCAACTACCTGCTGCTGTTCGATCCGCTCGACGGCTCGTCGAACATCGACGTGAACATCTCGGTCGGCACGATCTTCTCGGTGCTGCGCTGCCCGGACGGCGTCACCGAGCCCAAGGTCGAGCACTATTGCCAGCCCGGCGCGACCCAGGTCGCCGCCGGCTATACCGTGTACGGCCCCAGCACGCTGCTCGTGCTGACGCTGGGCCACGGCACGCACGTGTTCACGCTCGACCGCGAGCTCGGCAGCTTCACGCTGACGCGGCGCGACGTGGAGATTCCGGCCGACACGAAAGAGTTCGCGATCAACATGTCGAACCAGCGCCACTGGGAACCGCCGATGCAGCGCTACATCGAGGATCTGCTCGCCGGCAAGGAAGGTCCGCGCGGCAAGGACTTCAACATGCGCTGGGTCGCCTCGATGGTGGCCGACGTGCACCGCATCCTGACGCGCGGCGGCATCTTCATTTATCCCTGGGACCGCAAGGATGCGGCCAAGCCGGGCAAGCTGCGCCTGATGTACGAAGCCAATCCGATGGCCTTCATCGTCGAGCAGGCCGGCGGCCGCGCGACGACCGGACGCGCACGCATTCTCGACCTGCAGCCCACCGCGCTGCACCAGCGCGTGCCGGTGTTCCTCGGCTCGCGCAACGAGGTCGACGCGGCGACGCGCTATCACGTCGATTTCGACGCGGCGCAATAAGCGCGACGCGGGGCCGGCCGCCGCGCCGGCCTCGCAACTCGGCAGGAAATGCCGGCTAGAATCGGGCCTCCCCGTCCGCCGGAGCGCGCCATGAGCATCCTCGATTTCATCAAGAGCGAACTGCTGGAGATCATCGAGTGGACCGATGATTCGCGCGACACCCTGTCGTACCGCTTTCCCGACGACGACAAGGAAATCAAGAACGGCGCGCAGCTCATCGTGCGCGAATCGCAGATGGTGCAGTTCGTCGCCGCGGGCAAATACGCCGACGCGTTCGGCCCGGGCAAGCACACGCTGACCACTGAGAACATCCCGGTACTGTCGACGATCCTCGGCTGGAAATACGGCTTCAATTCGCCGTTCAAGTGCGACGTCTATTTCGTCAACACGCGGCTGTTCACCGGCAACAAGTGGGGCACGTCCAACCCGGTCATGATGCGCGACCGCGACTTCGGCGTCGTCCGCCTGCGCGCGTTCGGCACCTACGATTTCCGCATCGTCGATGTGCCGAAGTTCCTCAAGGAAGTCGCCGGCACCGACCAGAACTTCCGTCTCGACGAGTTCGCCGACACGATGCGTTCCCGCCTCGTCAGCGTGTTCACCGAGGCGCTGGCTACCGCACAGGTGCCGGCGCTCGACGTCGCGTCGCGCTATTCGGAACTCGGCGAGGCGCTGCTGCCGATCATCAATCCGGCGATGACCGGCAAATACGGCCTCGAGATCACGAGCTTCGTGCTGGAGAACGTGTCCGTACCGCCGGAAGTCGAGCAGGCCATCGACAAGCGTTCGAGCATGGGCGTCATCGGCAATCTCAACGACTACGTGAAATACCAGATGGGTGTCGGCATGGGCCAGGGCGGCGAGGGCGCAGCCGCGGCCGCCGCGCCGGCGCAGATGGCGATCGGCTTCGGCATGGCGCAGGAGCTCATGAAAGGAATGCAGGGCCCGGGCGCGTCCGCCGCGGCGCCGGCGGCCTCGGGCATCGACGTGCTCACGCCGGAACAGGCGGCGCAGGCACTCGGCGTGTCGGTCGAAGACGTCATGGCCTCGATCACGGCGGGTGAGTTGAAGGCCCGCAAGATCGGCAATGCGTATCGCATCGCGCGCGCCGCGCTCGAAGAATTCCTGCGCGGCTGATCGCGACGCTGCCGGCTCTTTCACTTCCGATTTCCGGATACGCATGAGCAACGCGACCGTCGCCAAGCACCCCTGCCCGGAATGCGGTGGCGACTTGCAGTGGAATGCGGCGAAGCAGGCGCTGGTCTGCCCGTACTGCGGCACGACCGTCGCGTGGACGCCGGCGCAGGCGGCCGATCCGGGAACGGCCGTCATCGAGCAGGATCTCGAGACCGCGTTGCGCAATCCCGCAGTCAATCGCGACTGGGGCGCTCAGCGGCGCGAGGTGCAGTGCCAGAGCTGTCATGCGATCTCGGTGTTCGTCGACGGCCGCGTCGCGCAGCGTTGCGACTTCTGCGGCTCGCCCTCGATCATCGCGCACGAATCGCAGAAGGACGCCATCACGCCGCAAAGCCTGCTGCCGTTCAAGATCAGCGACGGCCAGGTGCGCGACCTGATCCGGCGCTGGTACGGCACGCGCTGGTTCGCGCCCGACAAGCTCAAGCGTGCCGCGCTGACCGACACGCTCCACGGAGTCTATCTGCCGTACTGGACCTTCGACGCGCACGTCGACGCGCGCTGGACGGCCGACGCCGGCTACTACTATTACGAGACCGAGACCTATCGCGACGCGCAGGGCAACATGCAGCGGCGGCAGGTGCGGCACGTGCGCTGGGAACCCGCCGCGGGCGAGCTCGCGCACTTCTTCGACGACGAACTCGTGCCCGGCACGGCTGGCGTGCAGCCGGACCTGCTCGCCGGCATCGAACCGTTTCCGACGACGACCGATCTCAAGGCCTATTCGCCGGAATTCGTGCGCGGCTGGACGGTCGAGCGCTATCAGGTCGATCTGCGCAAGGCGTCGGAGTTGAACCTCGCCGACATGCAGGACCAGGTCCGCGCGCTCTGCAGCGCCGAGGTGCCTGGCGACACGCAGCGCAACCTCGAGGTCGACGCGCGCTATCAGGGCCGCACGTTCAAGCACGTGCTGATGCCGGTCTGGCTCGTCAGCTACACCTACGGCTCGCGGCGCTTCCAGATCGTCGCGAACGGCTATACCGGCACGATCGCCGGCAAGCATCCGTATAGCTGGGTCAAGATCTTCTTCGCCGTACTGGCCGCACTGATCGTCGCGGGCGTGTTCTTCTATCTGATCGAATCGCAATAAGCGCACGGCATGCCGGCCGCGGGCGCGCTTGCGCGCGCGCCGGCCCGCATCGATCATCGCGGATCTGTTCCCGCGACGGCGCCCGCCATGCAGCAACCGGATTTCATCGAGGTCTACGACGACGCACTCGACCGCGAGACCTGCGTCGCGTTGATCCGCCGCTTCGAAGCCAGCGGCAAGGCCGTGCGCGGCCAGACCGGCGGCGGCGTCGACACGACGCTGAAGGACAGCTGGGACATCTGCATCAGCGATCACGCCGAGTGGAACGATGTGACGGTGCGCTTCAACCAGGCCGTCATGGCCGGTTTCAAGGACTACCTGCGCCAGTTCGCGCATGCCGCGCTCGCGCCGTTGCAGCTCAAGGTGCCCGATCCCGCTACCGGACAGCACAAGCCGCTGGACGCGAAAGCCGTGGCCGAACTCGACGACCGCACGCTGACCGCGATCGTCATGAAGGTGTTTCGCCCGGGCACGATCAACATCCAGAAATACATCGCCGACCAGGGCGGTTATCCCTACTGGCACTGCGAGCTGTATCCGAAGCTCGCCGACAACGCCGAGACGCTGCACCGCGTCGTGCTCTGGACGATCTACCTCAACGACGAATTCGCCGAAGGCGAGACCGAGTTCTATTACCAGCAGCGCAAGATCGCGCCGAAGACCGGCTCGCTGCTGATCGCCCCGACCGCCTTCACCCACACGCATCGCGGCAACATGCCCAAAGGCGGCAACAAGTACATCGCCACGAGCTGGATCCTGTTCAACCGGTCGGAAGTGCTGTTCGGGCAGCCCGCGGGAAAGAAGTAATAGAGGTTAGTAGGTAGCAACCAGAGGAACGCGCGGACGTCCTCTAGCCACTACCTGCTCCCCTCTGGTTTCTTGCTTCTCAGTTCACATGCCGCGCCACCGTCATGAGCCCGAACATCGTCGTCGGGTCGACGGTCTTGAGCGTCGTGCCGGCCGTGACGATGCGGCTGCCCGGATAGAGCTTCACGCCGCCGTTGGAGCTGCTCTCGTAGCCGTAGCTGAAATCCGCCCAGCCGCCGCCGAGGTAGCCCACGTCGAGCACGCCGCTGCTGCGCAGGCGCATGACGAACGCCTTGGAGAAATTCGGACCGGTGCCGGTCGGCGGCGCATCGAGGTGCTGGCCGACCATGATCGGCCGCTCGCGTTCGTCGAGGATCAGGTCGGTCACCGTCACGCCGCCGCCGCCGAGGTCCTGCAGGAATTTACCCGAGACGCCGAAGCCGGGATCGAGATTGCCGTCGGGCTTGAGACCGGCCGCGCCGGCGAAGCAGTAGGCGAAGCCCGTGGTCGCATCCGGTTCCTTGCAGACGCTGCCGCCGATCACGAAGCGGCCGTCCTTGCGCAGTGCGATGCGGCGGCCGAAGTCGTCGCCGCCGAAATCGATCGTGCTGAAGCCGCCGAGACCGAAGGTCGCATCGGGCGTGCCGTCGTAGCGATAGCGCGCGGCGACGAAGTCGTAGCGCTCGCCGGGCTTGGCGCTGCGGCCGGCGACGACGATGCGGCCGTCCGGCTGGAACGTGATGCAGGTCAGACGATTGCGCGCGCCGACGCCGGTCCAGACGCGCGAATACGCGATGCCGCCGCTGCCGAAGCCGGCGACGGGCGCACCGCCGAGCGTCAGCTCGACGACGACGAAATCGAAGTTGCCCGTGACCGGATGGCGCGTGCCGGCGGCCATGCCGAGATAGTTGCCCCACTGTGCGATGTCGAACACCGGATAGATGTTCGCGCCGACCGTGAAGCTCGCGACGCCGCCGGCGCCGAACCAGGTTTGCGGCGCGCCGGCCGTGTCGAACGCATAAACGTATAGTTTGTCGTCCGCCGCGATCATCTGGTACAGCGTGTCGCGATGCATCGTCAGCGCGCTGTACATCGCGACATTGGCCGGCGGTGCCGCCGGCGTGACGATGCCGCCGCTGCCGAAGGAAACATCGAGATTGCCGTCGGGTTTGTATTTCGCGAGTACCGGCCGGATGACGCCGGCCGTCGTGCTCGTGCCGGCGGTATAGACATAGCCGTCGCGGTCGACGACGAGATCGTCGGCGCCGGCCAGATCTCCATAGCTCGTGCGGCGGATGCCGCCCGCGCCGAACGTGGGATCGAGTTCGCCGGGCACAGCCGCCGGCGCGGCCGGCGCGCCGCAGGCGAGCGCGAGCGCAAACAGAAAGGCGTTCAGGGATTTCATCGGTTTCCTCCGTTGCGTGAACCGTACGACGCCAATACGCAATGCGGAGCAGTTTGAAGACATGCCGGCGACGCGTCCGCGGCCGGGCCCTCGGTCGGCTCGTGCGCGTTGTTCACTTTCGCGCGTGATCCAGTTCGCGAATGTGCTGCGTGGCCGCGCGCTCAGCCGAACAGCTCGCCTTGCGGCGACGGCGCGCGCGGCGGCGCGAATTGGCTCACGTCGAGATCGAGATTTGCGCGCCGTCGGATGCCGTGCTTCTTGCAGGCCAGCGTCAGGCGATTGCGGATGAGTTCCGCGAATGGCCCTTCGCCGCGCATGCGGAAGCCGAAGCGCGGCTCGTTGAGTTCGCCGCCGCGGATGTTGCGCAGCACGTTGAGCACGTGCTGCTTGCGTTCGGGATAGTGCGTTTCGAGCCAGTCTTCCCAGAGTTGCTTGAGTTCCCAGGGCAGGCGGACCACCGTGTAGCCGGCGCTGAGCGCGCCGGCCGCGGCGGCCTGCTCGATGATCGCTTCGATCCAGATGTCGGTCAGCGCCGGGATGATCGGCGCGACGTTGACGCTGGTCGGGACGCCGGCGGCCGAAAGCGCGCGGATCGCCTCGATACGCCGGTGCGGCGCGCTCGCGCGCGGTTCGAGCCGGCTGCTCAGACGGTTGTCGAGCGAGGTGACGCTGACGAAGACATGCACGAGGCGGCGCTTGGCCATGTCCGCGAGAATGTCGATGTCGCGTTCGATCAGCGCGTTCTTCGTGATGATCGTGCACGGATGGTTGCAGGCGTTCAGCACCTCGAGGATCTGCCGCGTGATGCGATAGCGCCGCTCGATCGGCTGGTAGCAATCGGTGTTCGCGCCGAGGTTGATCGCGCTGCAGACGTAGCCGCGTTTCGACAGGTCCTTGCGAAGGATCTCGGCCGCGTTGGTCTTCGCGAACAGCCTCGTTTCGAAATCGAGCCCGGGCGACAGGTTGAGGTAGGCGTGCGACGGGCGCGCGTAGCAGTAGGCACAGCCGTGCTCGCAGCCGCGGTAGGGATTGATCGACGCGTCGAACGGCACGTCGGGCGAGGCGTTCGTCGATACGATCTGCCGCGCGCGTTCCTCGCTGACGGTCGTGCGCGGCGGCGCAGCGGGCTCGCCGTCGTGATACCAGCCGTCGTCGACGGCTTCGTGCGTGGTGACTTCGAAGCGGCCGGCCGGATTGTCGCGGCTGCCGCGGCCCTTGATGCGATCGGGTTTGTCGAGCGAGGAAGGCATGGCGCGGCAATCTGCGGGCGTGCTGTCGCAGAATCTGCGAAGCGGTCAGGCCGTCGCGGCTCCGCCTGCCGGACCGCGCAGCCGGTGCCAGACGCGGCGCAGCGCGCGCCAGAGCTTGGGCAGCAGCCAGGCCGCGAGCAGCAGGAACAGGGCGAGCAGCCCGAGGAACAGCCACGGATAGTTCCAGATCAGATAGAGCCCGCCGAGCAGGGTCAGGTCTTCGCCGAAGCTCGCGCCCCAGTTCGTGAACGGTTCGGGCGAGGTGTTGATGATCGCGCGCGTGCCGGCCTTGGTCAGGTGGGTGCCCGAGCTGATCGCGCCGCCGAGCAGGCCCGCGGCGAGCTGCACCGCCGGCGTCGCCTCGTGGAATACGCCCCAGGCGAGCAGCGCGCCGGCTGGAATCCGCACGAACGTGTTGAGCGCGTCCCAGACCGAATCGAACGCCGGCACCTTGTCGGCGAGGAATTCGCCGACCGCAAGAATGCCGGCGACCCAGAGCACCCAGTCGTTCTGCAGCAGCTGCAGTCCCGACGGTAGCGTGATGACCTCGAATCGACCGAGCAGACCGACCAGCAGCACGGCCGCATACAGGCGGAAGCCGCTGGCCCAGGCCAGCCCGCCGGCCAGTGCGAGGGATTGCAGAGCGTCCATCGTCGCGAACCCGTCCGTCGTCGTTCAGGCCACGATACTCGCGCCGGCGCGGCGCGGCTTCAAGCGGCGGACCGGTTCGCGGCATTCGCCGACCGGCGACGCGGCGTCGACGGACGCGTGCGCTATGATCGCCGCGGCGCGGGAAAGTGAGGGAGCTGTCGCATGCGTTTCGTCTGGTTGCTGCTGATGATTGCCTCGATCGCGTTCGCGATCATGACGCGCAGTCCCGGCATGCTCGCACTGGCCTTGTTCGTCGCCTTCGTCAGCGGGCTCTGCACGGTGTTCACGTTTGCTGCCGCGCGCATCGAATCGACGTCGCGCCCCGATTCGGCGCTGCTGACGCCCGAAGTGCTCGCCGCAGTCCGCGCGCGCGGCGCACAGCAGCGCGCCGCGGCCGGTCAGCCGCAGGCACCGCCGTCGCTGCCGCCCGCGCGACCGGCCGCACCGCCGCAACCGCCGCGGCAATAATCCGTTTGCCGAGAAGCCGGCGCCGCATCGCGACGCCGGCCTCGTATCGCCTTACTTCTTCACGTCCTGCGTGTGCGTCTTGAGCGCGTCGGCCAGGCCGGGCACGCCGGCCGCGCCGTCGGGCACGCTGATGCTCGATCCCTTGAAGTCCTCGCCGATCGGCTGCATGCGGCCGCCGAGGCACTGCGACAGGAAGCCTTCCGCGACCGCATTGAACGCCTTGCTGTTGGCCGGCCGTGCGAAGCCGTGGCCCTCGTCCGGGAAGAGGACGTAGGTCACCGGAATGTTCTTCGCCTTCATCGCCTTGACGATCTGGTCGCTCTCGTCCTGCTTGACGCGCGGATCGTTCGCGCCCTGGCCGATCAGCAGCGGCTTCTTGATCGCATCGACGCGCGACAGCGGCGAGCGGTCGGCGAGCAGCTTCTTGCCCTCCTCGGTACGCGGATCGCCGACGCGCTTGGCGAACTGCTCGAAGAACCCGGCCCAGTACGGCGGAATCGTCGCGAGCAGCGTGTTGAGGTTCGACGGACCGACGATGTCGACGCCGCACTTGAAGGTGTCCGGCGTGAAGGTCAGGCCGACCAGCGTCGCATAGCCGCCGTAGCTGCCGCCCATGATCGCGACGTCTTCCTTGCGCGTGATCTTGCCGTCGACGGCCCAGTTCACGGCGTCGATGAGATCGTCGTGCATCGTCGTGGCCCACTGTCGGTCGGCCGCGGAGATGAAGGACTTGCCGAAGCCGGTAGAGCCGCGGTAGTTGACGCTGAGCACGGCGTAGCCGCGATTGGCGAGCCACTGGTGCGTGCCGATGTAGCCGTATTCGTCGCGCGCCCAAGGACCGCCGTGGACCAGCAGGACGAGCGGCGCGGGCTTGTCGGCCTTGCCGTCCTTGTTCGGATCCGATGCCGGCGGCAGCGTCAGATAGCTGACGAGCGTCAGGCCGTCGCGCGACGTGATGAGCTGCGGCCACATCGGCACGAGCGGCTTGCCGTCGAGCTTCGGACGCGCCGAGAACAGCTTCTCGATCTTGCCGCCCTTGCCCGCTTCCCGTGTGTAGCGGTAGTAGACCGCTGGCTGCTCGGCCGCCGTGTAGGCGATGATCCAGTGCTTGTCGTCGAGGCTGCGCGAGTTGACGAAGAAAGTGCCTGGGCCGATGCCGCGCAGCGTGTCGAGGTCTTTCGCGATCGCCGGGTCGAGCGCCTTCCATTCGCTGCGCTCGTAGTTCACCGCGACGGCCTGCGCGACACCGGTCTTCGGATCGGCGAGCACCGCATTGCCGATGTCGGCGCGCTTGTCTTCGGCGACGACGGTCTTCTTGCCGCTCGCGACGTCGATCGCGAACAGCGCGGCGGTGTCGCGGCCGCGCGAGTCGGCGATGTACTGGGTCTTGCTGTCGGTGGTATAGCTCAGCGGCGCGGTCAGCAGGCTGTCCTCGAACGGAATGTCGCCGACCTTCTTCCAGCCGCCCTTGCCGTCGGGTTCGAGCAGATCCTGGCCGCCGTCCTTGCGCTGCTTCTGCGCCTGGCGCACCTTCAGGTCCGGATCGGCGAAGTAGACGACGATCTCGTGGTCGTTCTTCTGCACGAGCTCGCGCTTGCCGTCGGCGAGATTGACCTTGTAGAGGTCGTGCCATTTCGCATCGCGGTCGTTCATCGCGATCAGCACGTGATCCGGATGCAGGTGGCTGCCCTGCACGAATTCCGCGCGCGTCTTCGGATACGGCGTGAGGTCGCGCTTGACGCCGCTGCCGACGTCGACGGAAAACACGTGGAAATCTTCGTCGCCGCCGGTGTCGCGCAGATACAGCAGCGTCGCCGTGCGATAGCTCCAGAAATAGTTGCGGATGCCGCGCGCCTTGTCGTCCGTGACGGCCTTGGCCTTCGACGGATCGTCGGCCGGCGCGACCCAGATGTTCAGCACGCCGTCGAGCGGCGCGACCCAGCTCAGGTACTTGCCGTCGGGGCTCATCTGCACGGCAATCTTTTCTGGATTACCGAACAATGCATCGCGCGGAATGAGTTCGGGTTCGCCGGTCGTCGACTGCGCGAACGAGGGCGCGGTACAAATGGCCGCGATCGCCGCGGCGAGAACAATTCGGGTCATGCGCATCGGTGTTGCCTCCATGCCTCAGGGATCGACAGAGTCCACTGCGCCGCGCCGCAAGACAACCGGCCAATGGTCATGCGCTTGGCGCGCAGCCGTACGTGGCACGTAGAATGGCCGCGACCCACGGAGATCTCCATGAGCGCAAGTCCGCAGCGTCATGCCGTTTTCGGCCATCCGATCAATCATTCGCTGTCACCCGCGATCCACCGCCGCTTCGGCCAGCAGACCGGTATCGAGCTGCGCTACGACGCGATCGACGCACCGCCGGAAACCTTTGCCGCACAGCTCGATGCGTTCCGCCGCGACGGCGGCGGCGGCGCGAATGTGACCTTGCCCCTCAAGACGCTGGCGTTCGAACGCTGCGCCCAGGTGTCCGACTATGCCGCGCGCACCGGCGTCGTCAATACGCTGGAACCGCTGCCCGGCGGCGGCTGGCGCGGTCACAACACCGACGGTCCCGGCCTGATCGCCGATCTCGCGGAACGTCATGGCCAGGACCTGCGCGAGCGCGACCTGCTGCTGCTCGGCGCCGGCGGCGCGGCACAGGGCGTCGCGTTCGCATTGCTGGATGCCGGCGTGCGCTCGCTGACGATCGCGAACCGCAACGCGGAGCGCGCCGACGCGCTCGCCGATCGCATCGGCGAGCCGGGCCGCGTGCACGTGCGCTACTGGAACGACCTGCGCAACGCCGGCAGCTGGGACTTCATCATCAACGCGACCTCGGCCGGCGTGCAGGGCGAAGCGGTCGACCTGCCGTTCGCGATCGTCGCAACACGTGCGCTCTGCTACGACCTGTCCTACGGACGCGCCGCGACGGCGTTCCTCGCCTGGTCGCGCGCGGCCGGCGCGGCGCACGTGTTCGACGGACTCGGCATGCTCGTCGAACAGGCCGCCGAAGCGTTCGCGATCTGGCACGGCCGGCGTCCCGATACCGATGCCGCCCACGACGAGCTGCGCGCGAAGCTCGACGGCGCATGACCGCCGTAGCCATGACCTGCCGGCCGCGCTGCGGCGCCTGCTGCATCGCGCTGTCGATCTCCTCGCCGATTCCGGGCATGCCCGCGGGCAAGCCCGCCGGCGTGCGCTGCGTGCAGCTGACCGACGACAACCGCTGCGCGATCTTCGGCAGTCCGGAGCGACCGGAAGTCTGCGGTCGCCTGCGGCCCGAACCCGAGATGTGCGGCGACAGCCGCGAGCATGCGCTGCGCTGGATCGCCGAACTCGAAGCACGGACATCGCCGCGTTCCGTGCCGGCAGACTGAGACGACATAGCGAGGACGCCGATGGCAATCACCGCGCTCGTGCCGCAATTGCGAACGACGGATCTCGCGTCGTCGCTGCATTTCTACATCGACAGGCTCGGCTTCGAGCTGGCGTTCCGGTACGAGGATTTCTACGCCGGCGTGCGCGCGGGCCCGCAGCTGTTCCATCTCAAGCAGTGGGAAGAGATCGATCCGTCCATCCGCTATGTGGATGACGCCGATCATTTCCATCTGTACTTCCAGACCGGCGATCTCGAGGCAACCGCAGCCCGGCTCTCGGCGCAGGGAATCGCGTTCGTCCGCCCGATTCACGAGACGCCCTGGCAGACGCGGGAATTCGTGATCCACGACGATCAGGGCCACACGCTGTATTTCGGCGAGCCGCAGTAGCCAGCGACCCGGCCGACTCTCCGCGCGTGGCTAGCCGATCCCGCCGTCGGCAAGCCAGCGGCCGACCGCGTCGAGCACGAACTCGGCGCGTTCGCGATGCGGCACGTGGCCGGTATCGCGAAGCACGTGCAGCGTCGCGCGCATCCGGACGAGCGCCGCGATGCGCGCGGGATGCCGCGTCGAGCCGTATTCGTCCAGGTCGCCGTGCAGCACGAGCGCGGGGCAGCGCACGCGGGACAGATCGTCGTCGAGCGTCCAGCCGGCGAAATCCGGACCGAGCCAGCTGTCGATCCAGGCGGACAGCACCCAGGCGGCCTTGTCGCCGTGATATTTCGCGAGTCGATCGCGCTGTCCCGGCCGTGCGAATGCCTGCTGCGCGTCGCGGATGCCCTGCACGGTGCGGTCTTCGACGAACGCCTGCGATGATTCCGTGATCAGCGCGACGCAGTCTGCGGCATGCGCCGCCGCGCAGCCGGCGGCCATGCCGCCGCCGACGCTGTGGCCAAAGGCGACAAATGCACGAATGTCCAGCTGTTGCCTGACGGACACGAACGCCGCGCGTGCCTCGTCATGGATGAAGTCGCGGCTCAGGCGTCCCGGGTGCGGGTCGGAACGGCCGAAGCCGAGGCGGTCGTAGGCGAGGACATCGCGACCCGTCGCGAGCGCGAGCCGTTCCGGAAAATCGCGCCACAGCTCGACGCAGCCGAGCGAATCGTGAAACAGCACGATGGGCGCGGTCGCCGGAACGGCGTCGCCGGCGCGCCAGCGCTTCGCGAAGAGGCGGCCCCGGCCGGTATCGACGAACTGCTCGGTGACGCGGGCCGCGCGCATGGCCGGCCGGTACGCTCAGGCGTAGTCGTTCTTGAGTTCGACGTACTTCTCGGCCGAGTAGTACAGCCGCTTGATTTCCTCGTCGCTGAGCTTGCGCGCGAATCGCGCCGGATTGCCGAGCCAGAGTTCGCCTTCGCCGACGACCTTGCCCGGCGCGACGACCGCACCGGCGCCGACGAAACCGTGCCGGCGCACGATCGCGCCGTCGAGCACGGTCGCGTGCATGCCGACCAGGCAGGCGTCCTCGATCGTGCAGGCGTGGATCACGGCGGCGTGACCGATCGTGACGTCGTCGCCGATGTGCGTCGCGAAGCCGCCCGGCGTATACGGGCCGTCGTGCGTCACGTGGACGATCGCGCCGTCCTGCACATTGGTACGCGCGCCGATGCGGATGCGCTGCACGTCGCCGCGGATCACGGTACAGGGCCAGATCGAACTGTCGGCACCGATTTCGACATCGCCGACGACGACGGCGGCGGGATCGACATACGCGGTGTCGGCGATGACGGGCAGGATGCCGCGATAGGGACGCAAAGCCATGGGAGATAGCGCGCAATGAGGGAGGCGGAAGCGTAGCGCGGCAAGGCGGCCCGGCCAATTGCGACAAAGGTGTCAAACGAGCGTTTACCCGCGGCCAAACCCGACTACTATTGCGCGCATGGACACCGCCGCCCGCCCGCCGTCGCTCAACGTCACGCTCGCCGAACTGCGCGATGCCTGGAATGCCCACCGTCCCGACTACGCCCAGCGCATGGACGATCTCGCCCGGCTGCGGGCAGCGTTCAAGCAGCGGCTCGACGGCCTCGTCGATGCGATGAGCGCGGACTTCGGCCGGCGCTCGCGGCACGAGTCGCGGCTGACCGACGGCATGACGGTGCTGCACGAGATCGACCTCGTGCGCAGCAACCTGCGACGCTGGATGCGCCCGCGCGCACGCCAGGTCGACTGGACCTTCCTGCCGGCAGGTGCCGAAATCCGCTGTCAGGCGCTCGGCGTGGTCGGCATCATCGCGCCCTGGAACTATCCGGTGAACCTCGCGCTGATTCCGCTGGTCAGCGCGATCGGCGCCGGCAATCACGTGATGTTGAAACCGTCCGAGTTCACGCCGCGCACGTCGCAGGCGATGGCCGAGCTGCTCGCGGACGTGTTTCCGGCCGACCGCGTCGCGATCGTGCAGGGCGATGCGAATGTCGCCGCCGAATTCGCGGCGCTGCCGTTCGACCATCTGCTGTTCACGGGTTCGACGCCGGTCGGGCGCAAGGTCATGGCCGCCGCCGCACCGAACCTCACGCCGGTTACGCTCGAGCTCGGCGGCAAGTCGCCGGCCATCGTCGCGCCGGGCTATCCGATCGCCACCGCCGCGGCACGCATCGCCGCCGGCAAGCTGCTGAATGCCGGACAGACCTGCATCGCGCCCGACTATGTGCTGCTGCGACGCGAAGACCGCGACCCGTTCATCGCGGCGCTGCGCGACTACGTCACGCGTCACTATCCGAACCTGCGCGAGAACCCCGACTACACGAGCATCATCAACGCGCGGCAATACGCACGCCTGCAGGGACTGACCGACGAGGCGGCGCTGCGCGGCGCGCAGGTGCTGACCCTGCCCGACGCGGCCGCGCACGACATCGACGCACGCGTGTTCGCGCCGACCGTCGTCGTCGACGCGCCCGAGGACAGCCGCGTCATGCAGGACGAGATCTTCGGACCGATCCTGCCGATCGTCACGGTGGAATCGGTGGACGCAGCGATCGACTACATCAACGCGCGGCCGCGGCCGCTCGCGCTGTATCACTTCGACCACGATCGCAGCCGCACGCGCCACGTGCTGGAAAGCTGCGTCGCCGGCGGCGTCAGCGTCAACGATTGCATTTACCACAATGCGCAGAGTGAACTCCCGTTCGGCGGCGTCGGGCCGTCGGGCATGGGGCACTATCACGGCCACCACGGCTTCCTGACGTTTTCCAAGCAACTGCCGGTGTTTCGCCAGGCGCGCTGGAGTTCGCTGTCGCTGCTGCGCCCGCCGTACAAGGGTCTCGCCGATTTCGTCACGCGCTTCCTGACGCGCTGAGCCGCCGCGGCATCGGCGGCGTCCGCGCATGAGCGCCATTGCGTACCGTCTCGACGACCTGACGATCGATCTGCGCCGCCGCCACGTGCGGCGCGGCGACACCCCGCTCGACCTCGTCGGGCTCACGTTCGACGTGTTCGCCTATCTGCTCGCCCAGGGCGACCGCGTCGTCGGCTTCGACGAGCTGATCGCTGCGGTCTGGGCGCCCGCCGTCGTCGGCGAGGAAACCGTGACGCAACGGATCAAGCTGCTGCGCCAGGCGCTGTCCGACGACGGGCGCAACCCGCGCTACGTGCGTTCGGTCCGCGGCAAGGGCTATCAGCTCTGCAGCGTGCCGCAGCCGATCGAGGCGACCGCAACCGTCCCGCCGCCGGCCGTATCGGCGCGGGAGCTGCGCTGGCCGCTGTTGCTGATCTCATTGCCGCTGATCGCCGTCGCCGTGCTGTTCTGGCAGCGAAAGCCCGTCGCGCCGCCGACCGAACGCGACGAACAGCTGCAGCGCGCGCGCTACTACGCCGGCATCGGCCAGAAGGACGATATCGAGCGCGCGATCGCGCTGTATGAAGCGCTGCTCGCGCGCGACGCGAACGACCGCGCCGCGCAGACCGGGCTGAGTTTTGCGTACAGCACGCGCGTCTGCCTCTACAACGACGCGCCGGTCTGGGCCGACCGCGCGCAGGCGCTCGCCGACCGCGTGCTCGCGGCGGAACCGCGCAACAGTCTTGCGGAAGCCGCGCTCGGTTATGCATTCGACTGCCGCGGCGCGATGGACGAGGCGATCGCGCACTATGAGCGCGCCGTCGCGCTCGATCCGGCCGCGCGCATCGACAGCGCCGCGTCGCTGGCCTACCTGTACATGGTGCGCGGCAAGCTCGCCGAGGCGCTCGCGCGCCATCTCGAGGTAGAGCGGCGCGCGGCGGCGCGGCCGCGCTTTCTCGATATCCAGATCGCGCGCAATCTCGAACTGCTCGGCGAGACCGCGGCGGCCGAGCGGCGCTACGCCCGCAGCTTCCGGCTGTACCCGGACAACGTCTATTCGAATGCCGCGTGGCCGCGCTGCCTGTTCCTGCAGGGCCGCCTCGGCGAAGCCGAGACCGCGCTCGGGCAGGCGCGCCAGCGCAGCGAGCATCCGGAACTCTATCTGCTGCAGGCCGAACTCGCGCTGCTGCGCGGTCATGCGGAACAAGCATCGAGCGCGTTTGCCGCGGCGGCGCGGCTGCGTCCGCATGCGAGCTGGCCGCAGACGCTCGCGCGGCTTCATGCGGCATCGCCGCCGGAGGCCGACTGGCTCGCCGACCGCGCGCGCCGGCTCGCCGAGGAGTCCAAGCCGGGCGGTTGGCCGGAAAACCGGCTCGAACTCGCGGTCGTGCAGATCGCGCGCGGCGACCGGCCCGCAGCCATCGACGCCGTGCGCGCCGCCATCGACGACGGCTGGCGCGACCGCGCATATCTGCAGACCTCGGCGCTGTTCCGGCCGCTCGCCGGCGAACCGGCGTTCGCCGCACTGCTCGACAATCTGGCCCGACGCGTCGCGCGCGACCGCGACGGCGCGCGTGACGCGATTGCCGCGGCGGCCGCCGACCCGCGCTAGCGCGCCGGCAGCGCCGCGAGCACGTGCTCGCGAAACAGCGCCTGCGAGCGCGGATGCGACTCGCGCTGGTTGTAGGCAGTGCTCGTGACTACCGCAACGAGATCGAACTGCGGCGCGACGAACACGTAGTTGCCGCCGTTGCCGGACATGGCCCAGATCCATTCGTCGCGTCCCAGCACCGGGAAGCGGAAGCGCCAGAGCTGATAGCCGTATTCGGTGTTCTCGCGCGGCACGGCGCGCGGCGTCAGCATGGCCGCAATCCACGTTGCGGCGATCACCGGCTTGCCCTGCCAGCGGCCCTGGTCGCGCAGCAGCTCGCCGAACTTCGCGATGTCGCGCGTGCGATAGCGCGTGCCGCCGCCGCCCATGCCGACGCCTTCGGACGACCGGTTCCACTGCACCTGCGCAATGCCGAGCGGCTGCTCCAGCGCTTCGCGCGCGAACTGCGCGAGCGGCTGCTTCGTCGCGCGCTCGACGATCGCACCGAGCAGAAAGGAGCCTGCCGTGCAGTAGGAGAACGCGCGGCCGTAAGGACTGCTTTCGGGACGCGGCGTCCACGGCGCATAACCGCGCAGCGGCAGGTTCAGCGCGAACGCCGTCCAGTTTTCGCTGACGTACATGCGTTCCTCGTTGCCGCTCGAGAACGAATTTTCGTCGTCGCATTCCCAGGCGCTGCTCATGGTCAGGAGGTCCTGGAGCGTCATCGCGGCCTTGCGCGCGTCGAGGCCGCGCGCCGGGACGAGACCGCGGAAAAACGCGTAGACCTTCGCCGTGTCGCCGGCGATGCGGTCGCGATCGACGGCGGCGCCGACGAGGAGCGCGGTCAGCGTCTTCGTCGCCGAGCGCATGTCGTTCAGGCGTGCGCGCTCGCCGCCGTTCGCATAGGTTTCAAGGAGGAGCCGGCCGCGGTGCGCGACGAGCACGCTCGTGATGCCGGCGTGGCTTTTGTCGGCGAGCTTCACGGTGAGCGCGTCGAACAGTGCGGTGTTCCAGCCCGAGGCCGCCGCGTCGGCGACGGGCCAGCCGTCGTGAAGATCCTCGGGTGGGAGGTAGGCGGCGGCAGGAACGGCGGACAACGAAAACAGCAGTGCGACAACGAAACGCAGCATGGTGGACTCCGACGGAAGGACGGGTCGCAGCCTGCCGGCTGGCGCAATGAAGCGCCGGAAACGCGAATGAAGATTTATGAAAGCGGCATCAATCGTCTTCGCCGCGCCCGGCCCGGCGCACGAGAACGCCCGTGACCACGGCGAATATGCCGGCGTAGACGAGCAGCGCGCCGCGGTCGCCGTTCGAACGGCCGCTGCCGAACGCGAGCGCGACGAAGAGCAGCGCGAAGGCGCCGAAGAAGACGATCCGGCCCGACAGGAGCACGCCGATCGGAACGCGGTCCGGCAGCGCGCGCAGGCAGAAGAAAGCGCCGGCCACGAGAAATACGAGACCCATCAGAACGCTGGTCGCGTCCACGGCGTTCGCGTCCGACCCGAGCCCGCGCGCAACGAGCAGCGCGACGACCCACAGGGCGCAGAGCAGGAGCCCGATGCCCCAGACGAGGTAACCGTAGTGCATACGTCCTCCGTCCCGCCGACGATGAGACGCGCACAGTCTGCGCGGGGCCGCAGACCGCGGCAACGTTCGCCCTACAGCAGCGGCGTGTCGTCCGCGAGCGCATCCTTCTGTCCGCCGATCTCGCGCAGCGCGTACTGGTAGCCGAGTTCGATCGCGCGCTCGTAGGCGGTCCAGTCGAGCAGGCCGACGCCGGTCACGGGCGGCGCGAGCAGCAGGCTGGCCTTGGCGCGGCGGTCGGCGTTCGCGGCCTTGGAATTGACCATGCCCGCGCGCAGCAGAATGCTGACGACGCCGGGCCGTCGCGGCCGGCGCAAGCGGTCGAGCAGAAGCCGCCAGCCGTGCGGCGACGCGTATTCTTCGACGCCGGCATGCAGCACGTCGTCGGCGCCGATATCCACGCCGATGACGTCGCCGACCGCCTGCTCGCGCATGACGTCGGTCGGCATGTTGTTGATGACCGCGCCGTCGACGAGCACCTGACCGTCGTGGAAGACCGGCGGCAGCACGCCGGGAATCGCCGAACTCGCGCGCAGCCAGTACCAGAGCGATCCGGCGCGATGCGTCACGGCGTCGCCGCTCGTGAGGTTGGCCGACACCGCGAAGAACGGCAGCGCGAGGTCTTCGATGTGGCGCTCGCCGAACGCGTCGCGCAGCAGTTCGGAAACGCGGCGGCCGGCGGTCATCGCGACGAACGGAAAGGTGTAGTCCGACAACGGTCGGCCCGCGACGAACGCGCGCCGATAGCGTTCGATCATTTCCTCGTCGCTCCAGCCGGCCGCGACGCCGGCGCCGATGATCGCGCCGATGCTCGTGCCGCCGACGGCGTCGATGCGGATGCCGGCCTCGCGCAGTGCGCGCACGACGCCGATATGTGCGAAGCCGCGCGCGCCGCCGCCGGACAGCACGAGCCCGAGACTGCGGCCGGCGATCAGCCGCGCGATGCGCTCGACATCGTCGCCGCCGCACCAGTGATGCAGGCGCGCCCCGGGCGCAGCGGCCAGCCACGCCGCGCCGCGTCCCCAGCCGATCTCGGCGCGCGCGTGGCGCAGTACGAGATGGCGCGGCCGGTGCAGCGCCTGTTGCGCACTGAGGCAGGCGCGCTCGGGCCAGACCGAGGGTTCGCCGGCGGCGTCGGCCAGCAGGATCAGCGCGTCGGCCTGGCGCACGCAGAGTTCGCGCCAGTCGTCGTTCGCGCTGCCGGCGAGATAGATCACGAAGCGCGAAGCGGCTTCCTGCGCGGCGAACCATGCGCTGGTCTGGTCGGCCGCATCGCCGGCCTGCAGCACGCGGCAGCTGCCATAGAGGCTCAGCGACTGCTCCAGCGCGCGCGCGAACGCCTGTGCGTCGA
Source organism: Tahibacter sp. (assembly GCF_035481375.1). Classification (GTDB taxonomy): domain Bacteria; phylum Pseudomonadota; class Gammaproteobacteria; order Xanthomonadales; family Rhodanobacteraceae; genus Tahibacter. Next base: position 3,168 of record NZ_DATIGT010000240.1, on the reverse strand, counting down.
TGCCGGCGTCGTGCGGCAGCAGCGCGAGCGTGCGCGGCGAGGACACGAGATCGCCGGTGCGCCGCATGAGCAGGCGCTCGACCGCGACACGCGCGGCTTCGAGCATCGCGGTCGGCTGGCGTTTCACGAGCGCATCGAACGCGGCGCGCGACAGGCGCAGCAGCTCCGAGTCGCGCAGCGCGCGCACCGTCGCCGAACGCGGCTGGTCGACGATGAGTCCGAGTTCGCCGACGCTCTCGCCGGCTGCGATCAGGCCGATGCGCTGCTCGACGTCCGAATCGTCGCGCCGGCGGAACGCGCCGAGGCTGCCGGAGCGCAGCACGTAGAGCGCGTCGGACGTTTCACCGGCTTCGAACAGCGTGGAGCCGCCGGGCAGCACGAACCACTCGAGCGCGTGTTCGAGCGCGGCCAGCTCGTCGTCGGCGAGATGCCGGAACAGGGTCGAGCGGCGCAGCAGTTCGCGCACGGGCTGCATCGTCGGGATATCGGCGGCACTCATGGCGCCATGCTACGCCGAGCCCGCCGCTTCCCGTGCACCGCGGGCCGTATCCGCTTGATTTTCCGGTCGCGCCGCTACACCTTGGCGATTCGACTCAACGGCCGGAACACTGCGATGGATGCGACCAACCCTCTGCTCGGCAACAGCGAACTGCCGCCGTTTTCGGAAATCCGGCCCGAGCACGTCGTGCCGGCGGTCGAGCACATCCTCGGCGAATACAAGGCGGCGATGGAAGCGCTCGCGACATCGACCGGCGCGCGCGATTTCGCGAACACGCTGCTGCCGCAGGAATACTGGGACGAACGTCTGGACCGCGCCTGGGCGCCGGTGTCCCACCTCCACTCGGTCAAGGACAGCGAAGCGCTGCGCAAGGCCTATTCGACGGCGCTCGAAGCGATCACCGAGCATTCGACCGAACTCGGACAGAACCGCGAGCTCTACGCGGCCGTCGACGCGGTCGCGCGCGACGGCGCCTTCGCCGCGCTGCCGCGGCCCGCGCGCACGCTGACCGAGCATGCATTGCGCGATTTCCGCCTGTCCGGCGTCGCGCTCGAAGAACCGGCGCGCTCACGCTTCAAGACCATCGCGAACGAGCTGTCGCGGCTGTCGACCGAATTCGAGGAAGCCGTGCTCGATGCGACCGAAGCCTGGTCCGAGCACATCGTCGACGCCGCCGCACTGGCCGGCGTTCCCGAATCGGGCCTCGCCGTGCTCGCGGCCTATGCGAAGGAAGCCGGGCACGACGGCTGGCTGGTGACGCTCAAGCAGCCGAGCGTGCAGGCCGTGCTGACCTATGCCGAGGACCGCGCGCTGCGCGAGCGTCTCTACACCGCTTACTCGACGCGCGCGTCGGACCAGGGTCCGAGCGCCGGCCGCTTCGACAACACGGCGCGCATCGAGCAGATCCTCGCTCTGCGCCACGAGGCCGCGCAGCTGCTCGGGTTCGCGAACGCGGCCGAGGAATCGCTCGCGACGAAAATGGCGGCGACGCCGCAGAAAGTGCTCGATTTCCTCGACGATCTCGTGCGCCGCGCGCGACCGGTCGCGCAGCGCGAGTTCGACGAGTTGCAGGAGTTCGCGCGCGCCGAACTGGGCATCGCCGAACTCAGGCCCTGGGACGTTTCCTATGCCTCGGAAAAGCTGCGCGAGCGCCGCTTCCAGCTCAACGAAGAAGAACTCAAGCCGTACTTCCCGCTGCCGGCCGTCATTACCGGGCTGTTCGGCATCTGCGAACGCGTGTTCGGCATCCGCTTCGAGCGCCGCGACGGCGTGGACGTCTGGCACGACGACGTGACGTTCTACGACGTGTTCGACGCGCAGGGCCAGTGCATCGCCGGCGCCTACGTCGACCTGTATGCGCGCAGCGGCAAGCGCGGCGGCGCCTGGATGGACGTCTGCCGCTCGCGCTTCCGCGACGAGGCGGGTCTGCACAAGCCGATCGCCTGCCTGACCTGCAATTTCGCACCGCCGACCGCGACGACGCCGTCGCTGCTGACGCATGACGACGTGTTGACGCTGTTCCACGAATTCGGCCACGGCCTGCATCACCTCCTGACCGAGATCGACTACCCGAGCATCTCGGGCATCAGCGGCGTGGAGTGGGACGCGGTCGAGCTGCCGAGCCAGTTCCTCGAGAATTTCGGCTGGCAGCGCGAGACGCTGGACCTGTTCGCGCGCCACTACGAAACCGGTGCGCCGCTGCCGCAGCCGCTGTTCGAGCGCATGCTCGCCGCGCGCTATTTCCAGGCCGGCATGTATCTCGTGCGCCAGCTCGAATTCGGCGTGTTCGATTTCCGCCTGCATCTGTACTTCGATCCGGCGCGCGGCGCGCGCACGCTCGACGTCATGCAGCAGGTGCGCGAGGAAGTCGCCGTCGTCATTCCGCCGCCCTGGCAGCGCTTCTCGCACAGCTTCACGCACATCTTCGCGGGAGGCTACGGCGCGGGCTACTACAGCTATCTCTGGGCCGAGGTGCTGTCGGCCGACGCGTTCTCGCGCTTCGAAGCCGAAGGCGTGTTCAACCGCGCTACCGGCGATGCGTTCCGCCGCGAGGTGCTCGCGGTCGGCGGATCGCGTCCGGCGCTGGAGAGCTTCGTGGCATTCCGCGGGCGCGAACCCGACGCCGCCGCGCTGCTGCACAGTTACGGTCTTGAATGAAGTGAATTAGAGGGGAGGGCTTAGTGACCAGAGGAAAGCTCCACCTGCTTCTCTGGCTGCCAACCCCTTTCCTCCAGTTTCTGCCATGTGCACCGCCCCCTTTTTTGGGGCCCGCCGCCCACGCTGCTAGACTGCCGCCCATGAAAATCGCGTCCTGGAACGTCAACTCGCTCAACGTGCGCATGCCGCACCTGAAGCAATGGCTCGCCGCCGCGCAGCCCGATATCGTCGCGCTCCAGGAAACAAAACTGGAAGACGCTAAATTTCCAGATACGGAAATTGCGGCGCTCGGTTACCGCTGCGTCTTTTCGGGACAGAAGACCTACAACGGCGTCGCGCTGCTGGCCAAGGACGCGATGCCCGAAAACATCGTCACCGACGTCAAGGGCCTCGACGACCCGCAGCGGCGCATCCTGATCGCCAGCGTCGGCGACCTGCGCATCGCCAATCTCTACGTCGTCAACGGCCAGGCCGTCGGCAGCGACAAATACTCCTACAAGCTCGACTGGCTC
>NZ_DATIGT010000239.1:0-4803 GCF_035481375.1 Tahibacter sp. | reverse complement strand
GCCGCCGATGCCCGTATCCGCAAAATTCTGCATGGCGATGCCGCTCGCGATGCGATTGGCCGCCGACGGCACGAAGCCCGCACTGTCGCCGCGATAGACCGAATACCGCGCCGGTCCGCCGCAGGCCGGGGCCGCCGCATTCCACTGCAGATCGAGGCGGCAGCTCGCGGTACCCGCGTCGGCGACGCCGGTGATGCCGTTGAACAACGGGGCAGCCGTGCAGTCGCCGGGCGCCCGTGCTTCGACGCAGGCCGACGCGACCGAGCTGCACTGTCCGTTCGGCGTTTTTTCCACGACGCGATAGCCGTAGTCGACCTGCCCCGACACGCCGGTGTCGGTGAACGTCGGCGTGGTGAGCCCGCTCGCGACCGTCGAGAATGCACCGCCGCAGCCGCCCTGGGCGCGCTCGACGCTCCAGATCGCCCCGGCCGTGCCCGAACCGGTCCAGCCGAGCGCGATCTGCTGGCTGCCCGTCGCGGCCGCGCTCAGCGCGGTCGGCGCCGCCGGCGGCGTGCACAGGTGCGGCTCGACGACGAAGAAGCCTTCGTCGATGCCGGTCAGGATCACGTTGCCGCTGCCCGGAAAACGGTAATTGTTCCAATTGCCGTTGAATTCGGCATTGTCGCTCGCCGGGAACACGTCGAAGAACGCGACTTCGGTGAGCTGCGCCTGCGACAGATTCTCCAGCCGCAGGATGCGCAGGCCGGCCTCGTAGTTCGACTCGTAGACGTACTGGCCGTGCACGTAGAGGTTATGGTCGATGACGCCGAGCGCATGTTCGTGATGGCCGACGAGCACGGGCGCGTCGAGATCGGCCAGATCGAACACGAGCGTGCGCGCGTTGTGGCCGTTCGACGTCTCGTCGAGTTCGTCGTTGAGCAGCGCATAGCGCTGGTCCTCGCTGAACCAGGCCTGGTGCGGATAGCTCGCACCGGTCCAGGTCAGCGACGACAGCGTGACCGGCGCAGCCTTGTTCGTCACGTCGACGATCGCGAAGCGCTTGGTTGGTCCGTTGGCGTTGAGGCAGATTTCCTTGCCGTCGTGCTGCGTGTCCGGGCCGTGATAGACGAAGCACTGGCTCTCGTGCGTGTAGCTGCCCGTCGTCACGCAGCCGGCGAAGAGCGGATTGTCCGGTTCGTGGATGTCGTACATGCGCAGCGCGCCGTTCGCGGTCGGCGCCGGGCAGGTGTCGCTGCCGGCGACATAGGCGAAGCCGGTTTCCTCGTTGATCGCGATCGTGTGGCCGCGGCCGAAGTCGCCGCGGAACGCGTCGTCGGTGAAGGTCTGCGGCGTGGTCACGCCGCGCAGCCGGGTCAGGTCGAAGACCTGCAGGCCGTGCGCGCCGTTGTTGTCGGCGACCACGTAGGCGTGGTTCGCATAGACGCGGACGTCGCGCCAGAACGACGAACCGGTATGCGTCGGCAGCTTGCCGAGGTATTTCGGATGGGTCGGGTCCGACAGCTCGAACATCGCGAGCCCGTTGTTGGCGCCGATCAGCGCGTATTCGATCTGCGTGGTCGGATCGGTCCAGCCCCAGAGGCTGTTGGTGCTGGTCGCCGCGAACGCCGACACCGGCGTGAACGAGAGCAGATCGATGTTGGAGCACGGATAGGTCGCGGCCATGCCGTCGACGCAAGGCGTCGAATGCAGCGGCGCGAGCGGCCGCGGCTGCGCCGGGCGGGCGGCCTCCATGGCGAGCATCAGCGGATTCGGCGCGCCGGCCCCGGAGGCCGGCAGCGGCGCCGAAACCGCGCACGACAGCAGCAGCGGCGCGACGACGCCGGCCGTACGAATACTCATGACGCTCTCCCCCCGATGGCAACCGGCCGAGTGTATAGACGGGTTCGCATCCCGGCCATGCGTCCGGCAGTGAAATGAGGTACCGATCGGCACGGCCGGCAACGCGGGGAGGACTTCCGTCATGGGCATGGCGGTCGCGCACGGTTTAGGATCGGCGACCGATTTCCCGACCGGAGTGCGTTTCATGAAGAACCGTCTTGCCCTCGCCCTCGCGCTCGCACTGGGACTGGCGGCGCCGTCGTTTGCCGCCGACAAGCCGGCGCAGCCCGCCCCGACCGCCGCGAAAGCCGACATGGCCACCAATCCCTTCGCCAAACCCAGCACGCTGCCGTTCCAGTACCCCGCTTTCGACAAGATCAAGAACGAGCACTTCGCCCCGGCGTTCGAGGCCGGCATGACCGAGCACCGCGCCGAGATCGATGCGATCGCCGACGCCAAGGACGCGCCGACCTTCGACAACACCATCGTCGCGATGGAAAAGTCGGGCCAGCTGCTCAACCGCGCGACGACCGTGTTCTTCAACCTGTCGGGCGCCAATACCAACGACGACATCGAGAAGATCCAGAGCGAGATGGCGCCGAAGCTGTCGGCCCATCAGGACGCGATCGCGCTGAACCCGAAGCTGTTCGCGCGCGTGCAGGCGCTGTACGACAAGCGCGACACGCTGGGCCTCGATGCCGAAGGCAAGCGCCTGGTCGAGCGCTACTACACCGATTTCGTGCGCGCCGGCGCCAAGCTCAGCGAGGCCGACAAGGCCAAGCTCAAGGGCATGAACGCGGAACTCGCGACGCTGCAGACACAGTTCAGCCAGAACATGCTCAAGGAAAACAACGCCTCGGCCGTCATCGTCGACAGCAAGGACGAGCTCAAGGGCATGTCCGACGAGGCGATCGCCGCCGCGGCCGAAGCCGCGAAGCAGCGCAAGCTCGACGGCAAGTACGTCATCGCGCTGCAGAACACCTCGGGCCAGCCGGCCCTGGCGCAGCTGCAGAACCGCGCGCTGCGCGAGCGCCTGCAGAAGGCGTCGGTGACCCGCGCCAGCCATGGCGGCGAGTTCGACAACCGCGCGATCGTCGCGAAGGTCGCGAAGATCCGCGCCGAGCGCGCCGCACTGATGGGCTACGAGAACCACGCCGCCTACACGCTCGAGGACGAGACCGCGAAGACGGTCAAGGCCGTCAACGACCGCCTCGCCCAGCTCGCGCCGGCCGCCGTCGCCAACGCGAAGAAAGAGGCCGCCGACCTGCAGGCGATGATCGACAAGGAAAAAGGCGGCTTCCAGCTCGCGCCGTGGGACTGGTCCTACTACGCCGAGAAGGTTCGTTCGGAAAAGTACAGCTTTGACGAAAGTCAGCTGCGCCCGTACTTCGAGTACGACAACGTGCTCAAGAACGGCGTGTTCTTTGCCGCGAACAAGCTCTACGGCCTGAGCTTCAAGGAACGCAAGGACCTGCCGGTCTACAACCCCGACGTGCGCGTGTTCGACGTGTTCGACGCCGACAACAAGCAGCTCGCGATCTTCCTCGTCGACTGGTACGCCCGCGACAACAAGCGCGGCGGCGCCTGGATGAACGAATACGTCTCGCAGAGCGGCCTGTTCGGCACGCATCCGGTCGTGGCCAATCACCTCAACATTCCGAAGCCGCCCCAGGGCGAGCCGACGCTGATGACCTTCGACGAGGTCAACACGGCGTTCCACGAATTCGGCCATGCGCTGCACGGCATGTTCTCGAACGTGAAGTACCCGCGCTTCTCCGGCACCAGCGTGCCGCGCGACTTCGTCGAATATCCGTCGCAGGTCAACGAAATGTGGATGACCTGGCCGGAAATCATGAAGAACTACGCCAAGCACTATAAGACCGGCGCGCCGATTCCGCAGGAACTCGTCGACAAGGTCGTCGCGGCGCAGAAGTTCAACCAGGGCTTCGCGACGACGGAATACCTCGGCGCCGCGCTGCTCGACCAGTCCTGGCACCAGATCAAGGCGAACCAGGCTCCCGAGGCCGCCGGCGTGCTCGATTTCGAAGCCGCCGCGCTGAAGAAGGCCGGCGTCGACTTCGCGCCGGTGCCGCCGCGCTATCGCAGCAGTTACTTCTCGCACATCATGGGCGGCTACGCGGCCGGCTACTACGCCTACATCTGGAGCGAAGTGCTCGACGCGGACAGCGTGGAATGGTTCAAGGAAAACGGCGGCCTGAGCCGCAAGAACGGCGACCACTTCCGCCAGACCCTGCTCTCGCGCGGCGGCAGCGTCGACGCGATGCAGCTGTTCAAGGACTTCCGCGGCCGCGATCCGGACGTCAAGCCGCTGCTGGAGCGTCGCGGCCTGACCGCGAAGTGAGCAGAAGAAAAAAGTAGAGAAAGGCAGAAAATAAAGGGCGGCCCGAAAGGGCCGCCCTTTTTGATGCGACGACGCAGGGCACAATAACCGAAGGGCATCGCGCCAACTTTCTAGGCGCATTGTGCCGACAACAAGATCGAGAAGACGCGCAGCGAGGCGCGTCAGACATGGCGCAATGCCCTTCGGTTATTGCGCCCTGCGGTTCAGACGTCCCGCCTGCCGCCGCTCGAAACGCGGAACGGCACCTTTTCGGCGTTCAGCAGGCGCTCGATGCGCATGAACACTTCGGCGCGCGAGAACGGCTTTTTCATGAAGTCGTCGGCGCCGATGCGCTGGGCATAGAACTGCTCGGTGGCCTGTTCGTTGCCGCTGATCATGATAATCGGAATGTCTTTCGTGCGAATGTCCCGGCGCAGCTGGCGCAGCGCGGCGAAGCCGTTCATGCCGGGCAGCACGATGTCGAGAAAGATCAGGTCGGGCGCTTCGGCCTGTGCCAGCCGGATGCCTTCTTCCGCATCGCCGGCTTCGAGCGTCACGTAGCCGTTCTGCTGCAGGAGCTTGCGCAGCAGCGCGACGATGGTCGGCGAGTCGTCGACGATGAGCACGCGCGTGCCCTCGCGCGCGTTGATGCGCGGCTTGTCGCGCCGCTCGGCGGCGGCCGG
>NZ_DATIGT010000238.1:0-2246 GCF_035481375.1 Tahibacter sp. | reverse complement strand
GCCCAGGGCAGCGCGAGGACCGTCGGCAGCCAGGCGAACGCGATCACGCCGAGGTAGTACCACGGCGGCTGGTGATGGTCCCAGGATTCGGTGTAGCGCCCCGCGGTCTGCCGGAACAGGATGTCGTTCATGTAGGCGCGGTATTCCGGCGCCGTTTCGGTCGACACGGCGTAGAGCATCGGACCGAGCCACAGCGCGGTCGCCGCGGCGAAGCAGACGATGCCGAACAGCCAGCGGCCGACGCTGCGCTCGGGCCGCGAGACGCCGGGCCAGTCGCGCACGCGCGCAAACAGGTACGGCACGAACATCAGCAGCGCGAGCACGCCGACGCCCTTGGTAATCACGCCGAGGCCGGCCGCAAAGCAGCCGAGCCAGTACGCGCGCCAGTCCGGTCCGAGCAGGAAGTGTCGCAGCAGCCCGTAGTTCGCGAGCGTCAGGAAGAAGCAGACGGTCGGGTCGATCTGCGCGCGCTTGGCCTGATAGACGAACTGGAACGTGCACAGCAGCGCCGCCGCCGCATAGACGCCGACGCGATGGTCCCAGAGACGCCGGCCGAGATCGTAGACCAGCGCGAGCATGCCGAGACCGGCGATCAGCGAGGGCATCAGGAACGCGACGCGCCAGTTGCCGAACAGCGAATAGAAGAACGCCTGCGCGGCCATGAACAGCGGCGGCTTGTCCGAATACAGCTCGCTGCCGCGGTGCGGGATCAGCCAGTTGCCGGATTCGATCATCTGCTTGGCGACGAGCGCGAAACGCGGCTCGTCGGCCGGCCACGGATCTCGCAGGCCGATGCCGGCGGCCAGCACGACGAGCGCGACGCCGGCGAGCAGCCAGAGCTCCTGCTGCCGGTTCAGGCGCCAGCCGAATGCATTGTTCGCAAAGTCAGACATGATCAGTTTTCCAGTTATTCATTTATCTCACAGCCGCTCGACGCCGGTTGTGCGGGCCTGCCCGATAGGCCGGCGGATAACGAAAGCAGCCGAGCATTTCCGTTCGCCCGAATCGACGACGCATCGTGAAACACGGCTCCTGCAGTCAATCCAGCGGCAGCCGCAGGCGGAAACTCGCGCCGCCGCCGGCGCGGCTGTCGGCGCGGATGCTGCCGCCGTGTTCTTCGACGATCTTCTTCACCACGGCGAGGCCGAGGCCGGTGCCGCGCGACTTGCTGCTCGTGTACGGCTCGTACCAGCGTTCGCCGAACCCCTCGGGCAGCCCCGGGCCATTGTCGGCGATCACGAGCTCGGCCCAATGGCGCCCCGCATCCTCCACGCGCGCGGTTGCGACTTCGATGCGCGGCTTGGCCTGATCGCCGATCGCTTCGAGCGCGTTCTTCAGCAGGTTGTGCAGCAGCTGGCGCAGGCGGCCGGCGTCCGCGCGCAGGTTCAGTTCGTCGTCGGCGAAACGGCGGCTGATCTGCAGGCGCTGGTCGTTCTCGTAGAGATCGAGCACTTCGCCGATCAGCGCATGCAGCGCGAGCGGGCGCGGCGACAGCTGCGGCGGACGCGCATAGTCGCCGAATGCGTTGACGAGCGCCTTCAGCGCCTCGACCTGATTGACGATGGTGCGCGTCGCGCGGTCGAGAACCTCGGTGTCGTCGGCCGCAAGGCGGCCGATGAAGCGGCGGCGCAGACGTTCGGCTGCGAGCTGGATCGGCGTCAGCGGGTTCTTGACCTCGTGCGCGAGACGTCGCGCGACCTCGGCCCAGGCCGCGTCGCGCTGCGCGCGGTTGAGCAGGGTCAGGTCGTCGAACACGGCCACGTAGCCGGCGTGCTCGGTGCCGCCGCCGACGAGTTCGGTGCCGTGCAGCAGCAGCACGCGGCGCTCGCCCTCGCCTTCGCCGTCGATGACGACTTCCTCGCGCCACTCGCGCGCGTTCTCGCGCAGGTGGCGCAGCAGCGGATCGATCAGCGGCGCGAGCGAGGGCTTCGCGCTGCGCACGCTCGCGAGCGGCTGGCCGAGCTGGCGCGACAGCGCGACGCCGAGAATCGTGTCGGCGGCGCGGTTGGCCGTGCGCAGCACGCCGTCGCGGTCGACGCCGAGCACGCCGGCCGACAGGTGTTCGAGCACGGCGCGCAGATAGGCGCGCTGCGCTTCGGATTCCTCGGTGCTGCGCTGCGCGCGCGCGCCGGCGCGTTCGAGCTCGCGCTGCATCTGGTTGAACGAATTCAGCAGGAAACCAAGCTCGTCGCGGCTCGCGACCGGCAGCGGCGTGTCGTAGCGGCCGGCGCTGACCGCGCGTGTAG
>NZ_DATIGT010000237.1:0-1936 GCF_035481375.1 Tahibacter sp. | reverse complement strand
CGTGTAGCAGCCGCGAGCCGGCCGATCGGCGCGACGAGACGCCGCGCGACGCCGAACGCGGTCAGCAGCGCAAACAGCACCGACAGCAGCAGCACGAACGTCAACACGAGGCTGAAGGTCAGCTTCAGCGAGCCGCGCAGGAACTTGAGCCGGCGGAAATCGAAGCTCGCGGCTTCGACGCGCTGGGTCAGCGGGCGCAGTTTCTGCGGCAGCGGAAACAAGGTCTGCAGCAGGCGCGGCGAGCCGCTCGCGACGTTGCTTCGCACGAGCACGCGGAGCATGAGCTGGTCGCCGACCGGCTCGGCCGCGGCATAGCTGCCGCCGCCGGACAGGCGCATCAGGGTCGCCGCGTCGGGATAGACCGGATTAAGGAAGCGTGGATCGGAACTCGCCGTCGCGATCACCGTGGCGTTGTCGCCGAACACGGTCAGCTGGGTCGCGCCGAGCTGGTCGATGACGCCGTCGAGTTCCGCCTGGATTTCGGCGTCCTCGCGCGTCTCGACCGAAGCGGCCAGCGCGTTGCTCGCATCCTGGCTGATGCGCAGCCGTTCATCCACGTAGAGCCGGCCGATTTCCAGCGCGTCGTCGAGCGACTGCTCCAGGCGCACGCTGAACCAGGCATCGATCGTCGCGTTGAGAAAATTCAGCGCGAAGCCATAGACGACGAGCACCGGCGGCACGGCGAGCAGCATCAGCATCAGCAGCAGGCGCCGCGTCAGGCGCGCGCCGGGCACTTCGCGCCGCGCGTCGGCGACGAGCCGCAGCAGGCGCAGCGCGATGACGACGATGAGTACGAGCAGCGCCGCGCTCGCGAAGATCACCATCCACGGATGCAGGCGGCCGAAGCGGTTGCTGCCGCTCGCCGCATCGCCGGCGAGCAGCAGCGCGCAGCCGAGCAGCGCCAGCACCGCGAGCGCCGGCAGCAGGCGTCGCGTGACCCAGGTCAGGCCGCCGGAGTACCAGGCCATGTCCGTTCCACGACGGCCTGGCGCCAGGCGGGATCGACGAGTGCCGGCAGGCGCAGCGCGCCGGGCAGTGCCGCGCTGTCGAGCGCGATGCGCAGGCGCTGGCGCTCGGAGCCGGCCGCGCGGATCGACGCGGCGGCGAGCGGCAGCTCCATGCGGCTGAATGCGGCGATCGCCGCCGCGCGCACGCCGAAGCTGCGCACGGTCGCGCGGTCGAGATCGCGCAACTGGTAGTTGCGCGACAGCGGGAAGTAGCGCAGTTCGAGCCGGTGGGTCTCGCGCTGGGCCTCGGTCCAGCCGAGCAGGCCGCGGCGCTCGCGCGTGAGTTCGAGCTGCAGCGTCAGCGGAATGCCGTGATCGAGCGCGTCGAGCATTTCGCCGCTCGGCTTCCAGTCGCATTCGACGACGAGCAGCGTGCCGCCGCCGCGCTGGTCGATGCGCGCTTCGCCGAGCGTCAGGCTGGCCTCGCCCGGCGCGCAGCCCTGCAGCGCGAGCCCGAGCAGCGGCGCCAGCAGCAGCGCGAGCGGCGCGCGGCCGCGGCTATGCGCTCTCTTTTTCCACAATGGCATAAAAGAAACCATCCATGCCGCCCGTTCCCGGCAGGTTCTGGCGACCGGCGCCCGCGGCGCGGCCAAAGCGCGAGGGTATCGCGTCGACGGCGCGCGCGTCCGGCGTGCGCGCGAGGAACGCGTCGATCTGTGCGGCGTTCTCGCGCGAGAGGATCGAGCAGGTCGCATAGACCAGGCGGCCGCCCGGCCGCAGCAACGGCCACAGCGCATCGAGCAGTTGCGCCTGTTCGGCCGCGGCGCGGTCGACATCGCCGGAACGCCGGTGCAGGCGGATGTCGGGCTGGCGCCGGATCACGCCGGTCGCGGTGCACGGCGCGTCCAGCAGGATGCGGTCGAACGGCCGGCCGTCCCACCAATCGGCGACCGCGGCATCGCCGGCAATCGCAGCGGCGGCGAGGCCGA
>NZ_DATIGT010000236.1:0-21392 GCF_035481375.1 Tahibacter sp. | reverse complement strand
CCTCCACACTGATCGCACCTGACCACTTTGACTAGGACCACGACGATGGACGAGAACAAGAAGCGCGCCCTTTCCGCCGCATTGACCCAGATCGAGCGCCAATTCGGCAAGGGTTCGGTGATGCGCATGGGCGACCGGGTCATCGAGCCCGTCGAGGTCATCCCGACCGGTTCGCTGATGCTGGATCTGGCACTGGGCATCGGCGGCCTGCCCAAGGGACGTGTGGTCGAGATCTACGGTCCCGAGTCCTCCGGCAAGACCACGCTGACCCTGCAGGCCATCGCCCAATGCCAGAAGCAGGGCGGTACGGCGGCCTTCATCGATGCCGAGCACGCACTGGATCCGATCTATGCCGCGAAACTGGGCGTGAACGTGGACGACCTGCTGCTGTCGCAGCCCGATACCGGCGAGCAGGCGCTCGAGATCGCGGACATGCTGGTCCGGTCGGGTTCCATCGACATCGTGGTCATCGACTCGGTGGCCGCGCTGACGCCGAAGGCGGAAATCGAAGGCGAGATGGGCGAGATGCAGGTCGGCCTGCAGGCCCGCCTCATGAGCCAGGCGCTGCGCAAGCTGACCGGCACGATCAAGAAGTCCGGCTGCCTCGTGATCTTCATCAATCAGCTGCGCATGAAGATCGGCATGATGATGCCGGGCCAGAACCCCGAAACCACGACCGGCGGCAACGCGCTGAAGTTCTACGCCTCGGTGCGTCTGGACATCCGCCGTATCGGCTCGGTCAAGAAGGGCGACGAGATCATCGGCAACGAGACCAAGATCAAGGTCGTCAAGAACAAGCTCGCACCGCCGTTCAAGCAGGTCTTCACCGAGATCCTCTACGGCGAAGGCATCAGCCGCGAGGGCGAACTCATCGATCTCGGCGTCGACCACAAGCTCGTCGAGAAATCGGGCTCCTGGTACAGCTACAACGGCGAGCGCATCGGCCAGGGCAAGGACAACGCGCGTAATTTTCTCCGGGAGCACAAGCAGGTCGCCGAACAGATCGAGGCGCAGCTGCGCATCAAGATGCTGCCCGAGCGACGCAACGTCCCGAGCCCCGAGGTCGTCGAGCCCGAGGAAGCCTGATTGCGGCCCGTCGCGACGAAGGTGCGTCGCGACGGCCGTAGCGGATCGGCCGGGTCGACCGCAGCAGGCATACCATGATGTCGAGACGGCCGCGCGAAAGCGGCGACAGCGAAAGCCGCGATGGCGAGTCCGGCGACAGCCGCAACGGCGGCCGTCGCGACGATGCGCGGAAGCCGGCAGCGAACGCCTACGGCAAGGCACTCGGCTTGCTGTCCCGGCGCGAGCACTCCGAGCGCGAACTCAAGCGCAAGCTGGATCGGACCGGCTACGACGCGGACCAGGCAACTGCCGCGCTCGCGCAACTGCAGCAGCAGTCGTTTCAAAGCGACGCGCGGTTCGCGCAGTTGCTCGTGCGCAGCCGTGTCGGCCAGGGGCAGGGGCCCCGCCGCATCCTCGCGGAACTGCGCACTCACGGCATTGCGGATTCCGAAGCCCGCGACGCGCTGGACGAAGAGGGGGCCGACTGGATCGCCCTCGCGCGCCAGATCTATCGCCGCCGTTATGGCGCGAAGCCGGCGGCAGATCGGCAGGAAACGGCCAGGCGCGCGGCGTTCCTCTTGCGCCGCGGCTTTGATGCCGCCACAGTAAGGGCCATCACCCACGCCGACGACGTGGACGACTCCGCCGAGGAGTTCGATTAGGGATGGTCTGAACGGACGTGCCGACCTTCGCGGCCGGTGCGGTTTTTCCGTATCCACGATTTCGATCCCGATCTGCACGGGATGGCAGCTGATCCGAGCGTCCCAGGCATTCTTGGCCGTTGTTCCGCAGGCGTGCACTCATTCCGCCTTCAGTGACGACGACCATGCGCAGCAGTGCAGAAATCCGCCAGAGCTTCCTCGACTTTTTCAAGAGCAAGGGTCACGAAGTCGTGGCTTCAAGCCCGCTCGTGCCGGGCAACGATCCGACGCTGCTGTTCACGAACGCCGGCATGGTCCAGTTCAAGGACGTGTTCCTCGGCTCGGAAAAACGCAGCTACACGCGCGCCGCGTCGTCGCAGCGCTGCGTGCGTGCCGGCGGCAAGCACAACGATCTCGATCAGGTCGGCTACACCGCGCGGCACCACACGTTCTTCGAGATGCTCGGCAATTTCAGTTTCGGCGACTATTTCAAACACGACGCGATCACTTATGCCTGGGAGCTTCTGACCGACGTCTGGAAGCTGCCGAAGGAACGCCTGCTCGTCACCGTCTACCACACCGACGACGAGGCCTTCGACATCTGGAACAAGGTCGTCGGCCTGCCGGCGGATCGCATCGTCCGCATCGGCGACAACAAGGGCGCGCCGTTTGCGTCCGACAATTTCTGGCAGATGGCCGATACCGGTCCCTGCGGACCCTGTACGGAAATCTTCTACGACCACGGCGACCATATTCCGGGCGGCCCGCCGGGCTCGCCCGACGAGGACGGCGATCGCTTCATCGAAATCTGGAACAACGTTTTCATGCAGTTCGATCGCGCTGCGGACGGCACGCTGACGCCGCTGCCCGCGCCCTGCGTCGATACGGGCATGGGGCTCGAGCGCATTTCCGCCGTGCTGCAGCACGTGCATTCGAACTACGAGATCGACCTGTTCCGGCACCTGATCGAGGCGGCGGCGGAACTGACCGGGACCGCCGACCTCGAGAACAAATCGCTGCGCGTCATTGCCGACCACATTCGCGCCTGCAGCTTTCTCGTCGTCGACGGCGTGCTGCCGTCCAACGAAGGCCGCGGCTACGTGCTTCGCCGCATCATCCGGCGCGCGCTGCGCCACGGCTATATGCTCGGCGTGCGCGGCGCGTTCTTCCACAAGATGGTCGCGGCGCTCGTCGACCAGATGGGGGCGGCGTATCCGGAGCTCGTCGAAAAGCGCGACCTCGTCGAGCGCGCGCTCGCCGCCGAGGAAGAGCGTTTCGGCGAGACGCTCGGCAAGGGCATGAAGCTGTTCGAAGACGTTGCCGCAAGAAGCACGTCGGTGATTCCGGGTGCGGATGCATTCCGCCTCTACGACACCTACGGTTTTCCGGTAGACCTGACGGCCGACATCGCACGCGAGCGCGGTCTCAGTGTCGACATGGAAGGCTATGAGCGCGCGATGCGCAAGCAGCAGGAAGATGCCCGCGGCGCGAGCCAGTTCGAATCCAAGGTGACGCTGTCCGCCGAAGCGATCCAGCAGCTACCCGCGACGAAGTTCCTCGGCTACGACGAGGCCGCTTCCGACGGACTCGCCGTCGTCGGCATCGTGCGCGGCTCGCGCCTCGTCGACGAACTCGGCGACGGAGAAGAAGCGACGCTCGTGCTCGACCGCACGCCGTTCTACGCCGAGTCCGGCGGCCAGGTCGGCGACATCGGCGCGCTCGTTTCGGCCGCGGGCCGTTTCGTCGTGCGCGACACGGTCAAGCTCGCCGGCACCTTCCACGGCCACGTCGGGCGCTGGGAAGGCAGCTCCTTGCGCGTCGGCGATTTCCTGCGCGGCGAGATCGACGCGCACCGCCGCGCGGCGATCGTGCTCAACCACTCGGCGACGCACCTCATGCACGCCGCGCTGCGCAAAGTGCTCGGCACGCACGTCACGCAGAAAGGCTCGCTGGTCGCACCGGATCGCCTACGTTTCGACTTCTCTCACTTTCAACCGGTAACGGCCGACGAACTGCGCGAGATCGAAGATCTGGTCAATGCCGAGGTGCGCCGCAACGCCGCGGCCGACGTGCGCAACATGGCGTATAAGGACGCGATCGACTTCGGCGCAATGGCGCTGTTCGGCGAGAAGTACGGCGAGCACGTGCGCGTGCTGAAGTTCGGCGAATTTTCGACCGAGCTGTGCGGCGGCACGCACGTAGGCCGTACCGGGGACATCGGCCTGTTCAAGATCCTGAGCGAAGGCGGCGTCGCCGCAGGCATTCGGCGCATCGAAGCAGTGACGGGGGCCGGCGCGCTCGCGTTCGTGCGCGAAGAAGAGCGGCGTCTCGACGAGGTCGCGCAGCTGCTCGGCGCGTCGTCGGCCGACGTCGCCGACAAGCTGCGTCAGCTGTTCGATCGCCAGAAGCGCGTCGAGCGCGAACTCGAATCGTTCAAGGCGAAAGCCGCGGGTGCGGCGACCGCACAGCTTGCCGACGCCGCGCTCGACGTCGGCGGCAGCAAGCTCGTTGTCGCGCGCGTCGACGGCCTCGATGCGAAGGCGCTGCGCGAAGCGGTCGACCAGCTCAAGGCGCGGTTGCCGGACTGCATCGCATTGCTGGCTTCCGCAGCGGACGGAAAAGTCTCGCTCGCTGCCGGCGTGCAGGGCGTCGCGCTCGGCAAGGTCAAGGCCGGCGATCTGGTCGGCTTCGTCGCGAAGCAGATCGGCGGCAAGGGCGGCGGTCGTCCCGACTTGGCGCAGGGCGGCGGCGACGATTCGCCGGCGCTGCCGCGCGTGCTCGGCGACGTGCGGGGCTGGGTCGAGCAGCAGCTTGCCTAGACGCATCCGTGATGTTTTCGGTGATAGCGTCGGTCGCACGAATGCGCTTTTGCACTAGGGCATGACCGACGCCAAACCTGACGAAAGTAATGCGTAGCTTCAATTGCGTGGCCCCAAGGTGTCCGCTAGTATCCCTGCGGCGTGGTCGCCCCCAATTCGCAGAAAAAAACGCAGTGGCGACTGACACGATTTGCGGAATCTTCCGCGATTCGTGAGCAATGGGGAGGACCGCCGAATCAGCTGCCATGCTGTCGAATCGGTCCCGTGCGCATTCGCGATCACCAGTGTGCGGTTGCCAGGACGTAGGGCCGGGACGTAGGGCGAAAGGAGAAGAAGATGCTGATTCTGACTCGCCGGGTCGGAGAGACCCTGATGATCGGAGACGAAGTCACGGTCACCGTGCTCGGTGTGAAAGGCAACCAGGTCCGCATCGGCATCAATGCGCCGAAAGACGTGGCTGTCCACCGCGAGGAAATCTACCAGCGCATCAAGCGAGAGCAGGAACCGGGTGCCGGCACGGCCGGTGGCGAATCCTGAGTAGCGGGCTTTACCCGGCGCCGATGAGCCGTTATTCTTCCGCGCCTCGTTTCGCCGCAGCCGGCGATGCGAAAGACAATCCGGAGAGATGCCCGAGAGGCCGAAGGGGCTCCCCTGCTAAGGGAGTATAGGGTCAAAAGCTCTATCGAGGGTTCGAATCCCTCTCTCTCCGCCAGATACGAAAAGGGGCCGTCAGGCCCCTTTTTCGTTGGAGCATCGCGACGCAGCGTTCCCTTGCTGCGCGCGCCCCGCATGATCGCCCGGCCGGCACTTTCCCTGCGTACGCATCGATGTGATCCGGTTCACGTCGTGCATGCCGTGGCCTCGCTCATGAGCTCCCGCGCTCACCGCAAACCGGCCGACGCCGTGCAAAGTGGAAGTCGCACGCGACGCGTCGGACGATCGCCGGAACGTCGCGCGGTTTGTTTTCTTTTTTATAAATTCATTTTTATGTTTGCGCTTCATGTTCGGTATTGCCGTCGCGCCGACTCATGCAGTGCATTCGCTCTGGCCGCGCAGCGGGCCGCCGCGTCGAAGAGCCGACTGCAACGTTACTGAAAAAAATTTCGCGAAACCTGTTGACGAACACAGCCTCGATACGAATAATTCCGCCTCTCGTCGGGGCGGCAACGTAACGGCGGGGCGGCGCAAGGGATGCACCGCATCAGCAGGGAAGGCAAGGTTAGTGCGCGCCCGTAGCTCAGTTGGATAGAGTACCAGGCTACGAACTTGGTGGTCGGAGGTTCGAATCCTTCCGGGCGCGCCATTTTTCGAGGGTGCCGCGGCACCCTTTTGTTTGGCGACGGCTTCAGTGTCGCACGCGATTGGTTGAGGGGTTGCAGGCCTTTGCCCGGTAATTGACGGTGTAGGCAGGCATCCGTAACATCCTCGTTTCTTTGGGATTGTCACGGGTGACCGAAGTCTGGACTGACGGGGTATAGCTCAGCCTGGTAGAGCGCTAGCTTTGGGAGCTAGATGTCGAGAGTTCGAATCCCTCTACCCCGACCAGCGTGCGCAAGCCAGAGACTGCGCCTGTAGCTCAACCGGATAGAGCATCGGCCTTCTAAGCCGACGGTTGCAGGTTCGAGTCCTGTCGGGCGCGCCAATGCGATCGTAAGTTTGCGGTGGATGTAGCTCAGTCGGTTAGAGCATCGGATTGTGATTCCGAGGGTCGTGGGTTCGAGTCCCATCTTCCACCCCATTGTGGGCCGCTAGCTCAATTGGTAGAGCAGCGGACTCTTAATCCGTAGGTTCCCAGTTCGAGTCTGGGGCGGCCCACCATCTTCCTTTCGTCGGTTCTCACGTGATTTTCCGCAAAGTTGAGCGCAACCGGAATCCGGTCGATTCCGGCGGTGTGCGAATGTGGCGGAATTGGTAGACGCGCTGGATTTAGGTTCCAGTGGGGCAACCCGTGAGAGTTCGATTCTCTCCGTTCGCACCAGATCAGACTTCATGGCCGCGCGGCCGCCGGAACGGCGGGCACGCGGCCGATCGCCGTTCGAGGAGCAACAATGCAAGTTTCCGTTGAAAACGTGGGCAAGCTCGAGCGCAAGCTCACCGTGCGGGTTCCGGCCGACCAGCTCGACAGCCAGGTCAAGAGTCGCCTTGTCGACCTCGGCCGCAACGTTCGTCTGAACGGTTTCCGTCCGGGCAAGGTGCCGGCCAAGGTCATCGAGCAGCGCTTCGGTGCCCAGGTTCGCAACGAAGCGATGTCCGAGCTGATCCGCTCGACGCTGGTCGAGGCGATGGAAGGTCAGAACCTGCGTCCGGCCATGCCCCCGTCGGTTGCGACGACCGGCGCGCCGAGCAACGGCGAAATCGAATACACCGCGACGTTCGAAGTCATGCCGGAACTCGGCACGATCGATGTTTCCGGCCTCGAGATCGTGCGCGCATCCGCCGACGTCACCGACGCCGACGTCGACACCATGATCGAGACCCTGCGCCAGCAGCGCCGCACGTTTGCGCTGGTGGATCGCCCCGCGGCCGTCGGCGACATGGTGCTGTTCGAATACTCGGCCCAGGCCGGCGACTACCGCTTCCCTGCCGAAGGCAATGACCGCGTCGGTACCGTCATCGGTTCGGGCGCGCTGTTCAAGGAACTCGAAGACAGCCTGGTCGGCCTCAAGGCCGGCGACGAGAAGACGCTGACGCTGACCTTTCCGGCGGAATTCCGCAACGAGAACCTGGCCGGCAAGGAAGCGCAGGTCGCGGTCAAGATCGTCCGCGTCCAGGTGCAGGAACTCCCGACGCTCGACGACGCGTTCTTCTCGAGTTTTGGCATCGTCGACGGCGGCCTCGACAAGTTCCGCGCCGACGTGAAGGCCAACCTCGAGCGCGAGCTCAAGGGCACGCTGCTCGGCCGCCTGAAGACGGAAGTCGTCGAGAAACTGGTTTCCGCCCATGCGGATATCGAGCTGCCGAAAGGCATGATCGATGCCGAAGCCGAATCGCTCGTGCGCCAGGCCGAGGCACAGGCGCGCCAGCAGGGCCAGACCGCCAATGTCACGGCTGCAGCGTTCGCCGACGTGGCCCGCCGCCGCGTCGCCGCCGGCCTGCTGCTCAGCGAGATCGCGCGCCAGAACGACATCCGCCTGGATTCGCGCCGTGTTGCCGAAACCCTGAGCACGATCGCGTCGACCTACGAAGAGCCGGAACAGGTGGTTGAACTCTACAACCGGGATCCCCAACTGATGAACGCGCTGCAGAGCCGGGTCATCGAGGATCAGGTGACCGAGTGGATCGCCGATCACGCGAAAGCGACCGAGCAGAAGCTCGGGTTCAATGAAGTGATGCGACCGACGGCTTGAGTCCCGACGGCGGGGCAGGCCGGATGGCTTGCCCCGTCTCCATTTTGCAGGCGCGCTCGGCGTTCGTCGCCGGCAGGCCGATACTGACCCCTGGCCCGGGTAGATCTGATTCGGAGTGATCCATGTCCAAGGGTTTTGAGCCGATCCGCAATCTCAATCTCGTGCCGATGGTGGTCGAGCAGACCTCCCGCGGCGAGCGCGCCTACGACATCTATTCGCGCTTGCTCAAAGAGCGCGTGATCTTCCTCGTGGGCCCGATCGACGACTACATGGCCAACGTCGTCGTCGCGCAATTGCTGTTCCTCGAGTCGGAAAACCCCGACAAGGACATCAATCTTTACATCAACAGCCCGGGCGGCTCGGTCACGGCCGGCATGGCGATCTACGACACCATGCAGTTTCTGAAGCCGGACGTCAGCACCATGGTCATCGGTCAGGCCGCCAGCATGGGTGCGCTGCTGCTGACCGCGGGTACCAGGGGCAAGCGCTACGCGCTGCCGAACTCGCGCGTCATGATCCATCAGCCGCTCGGCGGATTCAGCGGTCAGGCGTCGGATATCGACATTCACGCGCGCGAGATCCTGACGATCCGCCAGCGCCTGAACGAAATCATGGCCAAGCACACGGGCCAGGCAATCGACATCATCGCCCGGGACACGGATCGCGACAATTTCATGAGCGCCCCGGACGCGCAGAAGTACGGCCTGATCGACGCCGTGCTCGAAAAGCGCCCGTCGGACAGCGTCAAGTCCTGATCCCGACCGCCCCCCGTTCCCGCCGGACCTCGCCACGCCTGCGCTTGCGCCGCGGGCGTAGCGGGTTCTATTCTTCGTGACGAATACGTTATCCCGCGTTTTTGAGGCAGAGCATGACTGACGATCGGCAGGGCCGTTCGGGCGACAGCGGAAAGATTCTCTACTGTTCGTTCTGCGGCAAGAGTCAGCACGAGGTCCGCAAGCTGATTGCCGGTCCGTCGGTGTTCATTTGCGACGAATGCGTCGAGCTGTGTAACGACATCATCCGCGAGGAACTCGAGGAGAAGGCCGCCAGCGCGCGCAGCCATCTGCCGAAGCCCCGCGAGATCATGGACGTTCTGGATCAGTACGTCATCGGCCAGATGCGGGCGAAAAAGACGCTCGCCGTCGCGGTCTACAACCACTACAAGCGCCTCGAGACCCGTCAGAAGAGCGACGAGGTCGAGCTCGCGAAGTCCAACATCCTGCTCGTCGGCCCGACAGGCTCTGGCAAGACGCTGCTTGCCGAAACGCTTGCGCGCCTGCTGAACGTGCCGTTCACGATCGCCGACGCGACGACCTTGACCGAAGCCGGCTATGTCGGCGAAGACGTCGAGAACATCATCCAGAAGCTGCTGCAGAAGTGCGACTACGACGTCGAGAAGGCGCAGACCGGTATCGTCTATATCGACGAGATCGACAAGATCTCGCGCAAGAGCGAGAACCCGTCGATCACGCGCGACGTCTCGGGCGAAGGCGTGCAACAGGCGCTGCTGAAGCTCATCGAAGGCACGATCGCGTCGGTGCCGCCGCAGGGCGGTCGCAAGCACCCGCAGCAGGAATTCCTGCAGGTCGATACGAAGAACATACTGTTCATTTGCGGCGGTGCATTCGCGGGCCTGGAAAAGATCATCCAGCAGCGCGGCGAGTCGACCGGCATCGGTTTCTCGGCCGACGTGCGCAGTAAGAAACAGACGAACTCGGTCGGCAAGGTTCTGGCCGACGTCGAGCCGGAAGATCTCGTCAAGTTCGGTTTGATCCCGGAGTTCGTCGGCCGCCTTCCGGTATTCGCGACGCTCGAGGAACTCGACGAGATCGCGCTCGTCAAGATTCTTACCGAGCCGAAGAATGCGATCGTCAAACAGTTCAAGAAATTGTTCGAGATGGAAGGCGCGGAACTCGAATTCCGTCCCGAGGCGCTGACCGCCGTCGCGCGCAAGGCGCTCAAGCGCAAGACCGGTGCGCGCGGTCTGCGCACGATCCTCGAGCAGGTGCTGCTCGATACGATGTATGAGCTGCCGTCGCTCGAGCACGTCAGCAAGGTCGTCGTCGATGAGGCCGTCATCAACGGTCAGGCCGAGCCATATCTGATCTACCGCGGCAATCTGCAGTCGCGCGCTGTCGCCGAATAACGACGCCCGCATCGAACCGGTCGCGTCATTCGCGCGACCGGTCTCCTCCGCGATCCGCTCACGGATATTCGCGAAAATCCGCTTCTGCGCTGAACGCGCCGCCTCCGCGACGCGGTGCCGGCACGCAACTCGCATGCGCACCTTGCATTCGTTCACGTCGTCCGCACTTGACGCTCCATCGGCCTGCGCTCAGGCTGGCCCCGTATCCGCTCGACCCGACAGGTCGCCGCCAGGAACCGCTTCATGGAAAAGTCCGAAAAATCCGTCGCTTCCGATCCGCGCGCGCTGGAGCTGCCGGTTCTGCCGTTGCGCGACGTCGTCGTCTATCCGCACATGGTCATTCCGCTGTTCGTCGGCCGCGAGAAATCGATCCGCGCGCTCGACGTGGCGATGGAAGGCGACAAGCAGATCCTGCTCGTGGCGCAGCGCAGTCCGGATGTCGACGACCCGCGCGAATCCGATCTGCATTCCGTCGGGACGCTCGCTACGCTGCTGCAACTGCTGAAGCTGCCTGACGGCACGATCAAGGTGCTCGTCGAGGGCGCGGCGCGCGCTGACATCAAGGGCTATCGCGACGTCGACGGCGTCATGGTCGGCAAGGTCGATGCGCTCGATCCGGTCTATTCGCGCTCCGAACGCGAAATCGAGGTCGTGTCGCGCTCGCTGGTTTCCACATTTGAGCAATTTGTAAAACTAAACCGGAAGGTGCCGCAGGAACTGCTCGCGACGCTCGCGGGCATCGACGACCCGAGTCGTCTCGCCGATACGATCGCCGCGCACCTGTCGATCCGACTCGCCGACAAGCAGCGCCTGCTCGAGATGGTCGACGTCGGCGATCGCTTCGAAGCGCTCATGGGTTTCGTCGACGGCGAAATCGACGTGCAGCAGATCGAGAAGCGCATCCGCGGCCGCGTGAAATCGCAGATGGAAAAGAGCCAGCGCGAGTACTACCTCAACGAGCAGATGAAGGCGATCCAGAAGGAACTCGGCGATCTCGAGGAGACACCGAACGAACTGGACGAACTCGCGCGCAAGATCAATGAAGCCGGCATGCCGAAGCCGGTGGAGACCAAGGCCCGCGCCGAGCTCAACAAACTCAAGCAGATGTCGCCGATGTCCGCCGAGGCGACCGTGGTGCGCAACTATGTCGACTGGCTCGTCGGCGTGCCGTGGAAGAAGGCGAGCAAGGTACGCAAGGACCTCAAGGTCGCGCAGGACGTGCTCGACGAAGACCACTTCGGACTCGAAAAGGTCAAGGAACGGATCCTCGAATATCTTGCGGTGCAGCAGCGCGTCAACAAGATGAAGGGCCCGATCCTGTGCCTGGTCGGACCTCCGGGCGTCGGCAAGACCAGCCTCGGTCAGTCGATCGCGAAGGCGACGAACCGCAAGTTCGTGCGCATGTCGCTCGGCGGCGTTCGTGACGAAGCCGAGATCCGCGGTCATCGCCGCACGTATATCGGCTCGATGCCGGGCCGCATCGTTCAGAACATGACGAAGGCCGCGACGCGCAACCCGCTGTTCGTGCTCGACGAGATCGACAAAATGTCGATGGACTTCCGTGGCGATCCGTCTTCGGCGCTGCTCGAAGTGCTCGATCCCGAGCAGAACAACGCGTTCAACGACCACTATCTCGAAGTCGATCTCGACCTCTCGGAAGTCATGTGGATCGCCACGGCGAACTCGCTGAACATCCCGGCGCCGCTGCTCGACCGCATGGAAGTGATCCGCATTCCGGGCTACACCGAAGAAGAAAAGATCAACATCGCCAAGCGTTACCTGCTGCCGAAGCAGATCAAGGCGAACGGTCTCAAGCCCGAGGAAATCAGCGTCGAGGAAGAAGCGATCCGCGACATCATCCGCTACTACACGCGCGAATCCGGCGTGCGCAATCTCGAGCGCGAAATTTCCAAGGTGTGCCGCAAGGTCGTCAAGGAACTTTCTCTGCGCGAAAGCGAGATGAAGGACAAGGAGAAGCCGAAATCCAAGGGCAAGGCGGCGGCGAAGCCGGCGACCGTGCGCATCGACTCGGCGAATCTCGACCAGTATCTCGGAGTGCAGAAGTTCACTTTTGGCCGCGCCGAGCTGCAGAACGAAGTCGGCCTCGTGACGGGTCTGGCCTGGACCCAGGTCGGCGGCGATCTGCTCAGCATCGAAGGCACCGTCGTGCCGGGCAAGGGCAAGCTCATTCACACGGGCCAGCTCGGCGACGTGATGCAGGAGTCGATCCACGCGGCGCTCAGCGTCGTGCGCGGACGTTCCGATCGCCTCGGCGTCGATCCGGAGTTCCATCAGAAGTACGACATCCATATCCACGTGCCGGAAGGCGCTACGCCGAAGGATGGTCCCAGCGCCGGCATCGCAATGTGTACCGCGCTGGTTTCCGCATTGACCAAGGTGCCCGTGCGCTCCGAGGTCGCGATGACCGGCGAGATCACGCTGCGCGGTCGCGTACTGCCGATTGGCGGTCTCAAGGAGAAGCTGCTCGCGGCTCATCGCGGCGGCATCACGACGGTGATCATTCCCGAGGAAAACAAGAAAGATCTCGTCGATATTCCCAGGAACGTCACCGAAACGCTGGAGATCCACGCTGTACGTTGGATCGACGAAGTGCTCGATATCGCACTCGAGCGGCCGCTGACGCCGGTTCAGAAGTCCGAATCCGGAACCGAAAAGGGAGCCGCGGCCGACAGCAAGCGCGACGAGGGCACCGAGCCTCAGCCGGTGCGGCCGCACTGAAATTCGGCGATATTCGAGGAACGAAACGGCGGCCGCGTGCCGCCGTTTTCATGTCCGCGGCCATGCCGCGAATCGTCATGTATGGGACGTCGACAACCCGGCCGGAAACGCGGTAAAACCCCGCAAAATGGCGCCAGAACTCAGGTTGCGCGCCTACTAGGCCGCTGGTATAAAGGCCGGGACGTGGTCCGAGTGACTGCAAAGGTCCGGGCGATCACGGGGTCCGCGAAGCGCACTTTTCCGAATATTGCCCGGTGTTCCAGGGACAGAGTCGTTTCGCCACAGAACAAGCGTAGCGGGTCGCAGTTTCCGAGAGGGATTGTTAAATGAACAAATCAGAATTCGTGGGTGCGGTTGCCGATGCCGCCGAGCTGACCAAGGTTGATGCCGCCAAAGCCGTCGACGCGATGGTCGAAGTCATCACCAAGGCGCTCAAGAAGGGCGACACCGTCTCCCTCGTCGGCTTCGGCACTTTCGCGGTGCGCAAGCGCGCCGCGCGTACCGGGCGCAATCCGCGTACGAACGAAGAGATCAAGATCAAGGCGTCCAAGAACCCGGCCTTCAAGGCTGGCAAAGCCCTCAAGGATGCCCTAAACTAACCGGCTCCCGCGGGGGTGCTTAGCTCAGCGGTAGAGCGTCTCCCTTACACGGAGAGGGTCGGGGGTTCGAAACCCTCAGCACCCACCAATGCCGTGGAGTGGTAGTTCAGTCGGTTAGAATATCGGCCTGTCACGCCGAGGGTCGCGGGTTCGAGTCCCGTCCACTCCGCCACGTTTCAAAGGGCGCCGCATCAGGCGCCCTTTTTTCTATCCGGCTCGCGGTGACATACCGTGTCGCCGGGATCGCAGGTGGCAGCGCCTCGGGTCGCTGCCGCGGAACATCACTAAAGTTCAGGCAAGCCTCATGTTGCAATCGCTGCGAGACAAGACTTCCGGACTGATAGCGAAAATCGTGCTCGGCGCGCTGATTATCGTGTTCTCGTTCTTCGGCATTGAATCGTATTTTGTAGGCCGCAACGACACGTGGGTCGCGAAGGTCGACAAGGCCGAGATTTCGGCGGAACAGTTCCGCGATCGCTTCCAGAGCTATCGTCAGAACGTGCTGCAGCGTTCCGGCGGTCAGCTCGATCCGGCCCTGCTGGAGCGTCCCGAGATCAAGCGCCAGGTACTCGACGCGCTCGTCGACGAACAGCTGCTGCTCAATGCGAACGAAAAGCTCGGCATCGTCATCACCGACGACCGCGTGCGCGAACTGATCCGCTCGATTCCGCAGTTCCAGGTCGAAGGCAAATTCGACGAGAACGCCTACCGCGCGACGCTGGCCGGCGCGCGCATGTCGCCGCTGCAGTTCCAGGAAGACCGGCGCAAGGCGCTCGCCACCGACGAACTGCGTTCGCTGGTCGGCTCCATCGGCATCGTGACGGCGCATGACATCGACGCGCATATCCGCTTGCGCGACCAGACCCGCGACCTGCGCACGCTGACGATTCCCAAGCCGGCCGACGCCCCGAAGATCGACGATGCGGAAGTGGAAAACTTCTACAAGTCGCACAGTTCGGAATACATGACGGCCGAGCAGGTGTCGCTCGAATACGTCGAGTTCGACGCCAAGGCGGTCAAGATCGCCGAGACGCCCGACGAATCGGTTTTGCTCGAACGCTACGAGCGGGAGAAATCGCGTTACCTGACGCCGGAGCAGCGCCTGGTTTCGCACATCCTGATCACGGCCAAGGGCGGCGACGCCGACGCGCAGAAAGCGGCGCTGGCCAAGGCGCAGCAGATCGCGAAGACCGTCCGCGACGGCAAGGATTTTGCGGCGGCGGCAAAGGAATCGTCCGAAGACCTCGGCTCGAAGGCGCAGGGCGGCGATCTGGGCTGGATCGAGGCGGGCGTCGCCGACGCCGCGTTCGAAGCGGCGCTGTTTGCGATGAAGAAGGGAGAGGTTTCCGAGCCGGTATTGTCGGGCGAGGGCTACCACATCATCCAGTTGCGCGATATTCGCGAGCGCAAGGAAAAGACCTTCGCCGAGGTCAAGCCGGAGCTGACCAAGGCCTATCTCGACACCGAGCGCGAGCGCGTGTTCGGCGAACTCGCCGGCAAGGTCGCCGACGAAGCCCTGAACGATTCGGGTTCGCTGGCTGCGGCCGCGAAGGCTGCCGGCGTCGAGCCGCAGAAGACCGCGCTGTTCCCACGCACCGGCGGCACCGGCATTGCGGCCAATCCCGCGGTGATCAAGGCGGCGTTCTCCGACGGCGTGCTCGTGCAGGGCAGCAATTCGGATCTGATCGATCTCGCACCGGACCATAAGGTCGTCGTGCGCATCGCTGATCACAAGCGCAGCGAACCGCGTCCGCTCGACGAAGTGCGTGAGGAAATCCGTGCGCGCCTCGTGCGCGACGCGGTTGCCAAGCAGGCGCGTGAGCGCGCCGATGCATTGCTGGAGCGGCTGCGCAAAGGCGAAAAGATGGATGCGATCGCGGCCGAGCTGAAGCTCAGCGTCACCGACGCAAAGGGTACGGGCCGCAACGCGGCGAATATCGATTCGCGGATAGCGCAGGCAGCGTTCAAGCTGCCGCGTCCGGCCGAAGGCAAGCCCGAGTTCGGCAGTGTCTCGCTGATCGACGACGCCTATGCGCTGTTCGAGGTCGACAAGGTCGTCGACGGCGATGTCGCGAAAGTCGACGAGGCAGGCCGCGAGGCCATTCGCAACCAGCTGCAGAGCATCAACGCGATGGTCGCGACGAACAACTTCGTCGCATCGCTGCGCAAGTCGGCCAAGATCCAGATCGCCGAAGACCGCATGCAGTGACACGGCGTCTCGGGCTTCTGGTCCGCGCGCCTTCGAACCATGAAAAAGGCTGCCTCACGGCAGCCTTTTTTTGTTGTCCGCGATTCTGCGCTTGCCGCACGAATCTCAGATGCCGGTCATGCCGAGGATGTTGTAGCCCGCGTCGACGTAGGTAATTTCGCCGGTGACGCCGGCGGCGAGATCGGAGCTCAGGAACGCCGCGACGTTGCCGACGTCGTCGATCGTGACGCTGCGGCGCAGCGGCGCGTGCTCTTCGACGTGATCGAGCATCTTGCGGAAGTTCGAGATGCCCGCCGCTGCGAGCGTCTTGATCGGGCCCGCCGAGATCGCGTTGACGCGCGTACCGTCCGGGCCGAGATTGAACGCGAGGTAGCGCACGCAGGCTTCGAGGCTGGCCTTGGCGAGGCCCATGACGTTGTAGTTCGACAGTGCGCGCTCGGCACCGAGATAGCTCAGCGTCAGCACGGAGCCGTTGCGTCCCTGCATCATCGGACGCGCGGCCTTCGCAAGCGCGGCCAGGCTGTAGCTCGACACGTCGTGTGCGATCGCGAAGTTCTCGCGCGTGAGACCTTCGAGGAATTCGCCCTGCAGCGCTTCGCGCGGCGCGAAGCCGACCGAGTGAATGAGGATGTCGAAGCCGTCCCACTGCTTGCCGAGTTCGGCGAACAGGTTCGCGATCTCCGCATCGCTCGCGACATCGCAGGGCAGCACGATGTTGCTGCCGAACGTGTTCGCGGCTTCGTCGACGCGGTCGCGCAGACGCTCGTTCTGATAGGTGAAGGCGAGCTGTGCGCCTTCGCGGTGCATCGCGTTGGCGATGCCCCAGGCGATGGAGCGCTGGCTGGCGATGCCGACGATCAGGGCGCGCTTGCCGTGCAGAAAACCCATGGAACCTCCCGATTCGAAAAGAAACCGTCGCGGCGTGGCGTCATCCCGCGGATGGCGTGTCGTCGTTTCGCGTGCCGCAGCGAGCGGCGGCGATGCGGGGCATCGCGGCGGAAGGACGGCGGATTCATCCGATGGCCGGGCGCGGGACCGCACGCGGGCAACGGCGCAGTGTAGCGGTTTGGACGATGTGCTGCCCGAACGGGCGTTTGCCGCGGCCGCGGGTCAGTCGACGGCCTGGATGAAGAGTTTCTGGCCCGGCTTGAGCTGCGCCTTGTCGCCGAGCTTGTTCCAGCGGCGCAGATTGGTCACGCTGACTTTGTGGGTTTTTGCAAGAGTCCACAAGTTGTCGCCGCCCTTGACCGTGATCGTTGCCGCGTTGCGCTGCTGCGCCTCGGGCGACAGCGGCACGGGCGGCAATGCGGTTCCGACGTCCTTGCCGAGCGCCGAGGGCAGGAACACGGTCGTGCCGGCGGCGAACTCGCGCGATGCGCCCACGCCGTTGGCGGCGCCGACGAGGTCGATCGGCACGGCCGCCGCACCGGCGAGTTCGCTGACGCCCCGGCGTTCGCGCAGCTTGACCGCGTCCCAGGTGCTCCAGGCGCTCGGCGCGAGCTGGGTATAGCGCTGCTGGAACCGCGACAGCGCGGGTTTCGGCAGCAGCAGGTGCATCGGCGAGGTCGCGGAAATCCGCGACTGGCGGTGACCGGCGTTGTAGCGGCGCAGCGTGTCCTCGGGCACGTCGGCCAGGCGTGCGGCGACGCGCATGTCGATCGGCGCGGTCAGCGTGACGCGGACCAGGTGATCCTCGGGCGAGGGCTCCGGCAGGGTAACGCCGAAGCGCTTCGGATCGTTGATCACGCAGCCGAGCGCGAGCAGTTTCGCGAGATGGTCGTGCGTGATCGGGGACAGCTTCAGCGCAGCGATCTCTTCGCGGCTCAGCGTCGAGCGGTTCTGCTGCAGCAGTTTCTTGACGCGGTATTCGCCGGCATTGAACGCCATGTCGACGAGACGCCAGTCGCCGAACACGTCCTGATAGCGTTTGAGCATGCTGACGGCAGCCGTGCTCGAGGCCCAGGCGTCGAGCCGCCCGTCGTAGTGCGGCGATACCTGCAGGCCGACCGAGCGCGCCGTGTCGGGCATGAACTGCCACATGCCGGCGGGCGTGCCGCCGCGGCCGACCACGGGCTCGTAGTGGCTTTCGAGATACGGCAGCAGCGCGAACTCGCCGGGCAGGTCCTGCTGTTCGAGCTCGTCGAGCACGAGCATCAGGAACGGCAGCGCGCGCTTGAGCGAGGCGGCGAACCGGTCGGGGCCTTGCGTGTACGTGCGCGCCCAGCGCTGCACCGCAGGACTGTATTCGCAGCCGGGCATCGCGAATCGCGTGCGCAGGCGCGACCAGACCGAGGCGTCGGCGGCGGCGAGGGTGTTCGTCTCGCCGGGCTCCGGCGGCGGCGCGAGCGGCACGTCGATGCGTTCGGGCGGTGCGATGCGCAGATCGAGCGGCGGCAGGGACGTCGCCGTCGCGATCGCCGACGGCTCGGCGATCGGTTGTTTCGGCGCCGTCGCACAGGCGGCCAGCAGCAGTGCCGGCGCGAGTGCGGTCATACGCGGCCAGCGGCGCGTCACCATGTCGCCGGCGCCCGGAACTGATCCTTGCCGCGGCGCAGCGCGGCAAAGCGCTCGACGCGTGCGCGGGCCGGCACGCCATGCCGTTCGCCCCACGCGATCACAGCCGGTTCGTCCACACGCAGGAACGGATTCGTCGCGCGCTCCTGCGCGATCGTGCTCGGCAGGCTCGGACGACGCGCGTCGCGCAGATCGCGGACTTCGGCGATGCGGGCTGCGAGCCGCGCGTTGTCGGGCTCGACCGTCGCGGCATAAGCGCAGTTCGACCATGTGTATTCGTGGGCGCAGCAGACCGCCGTTTCGGGCGGCAGCGCGGCGAGCGTGTCGAGCGACGCGAGCATCTGCGCCGGCGTGCCCTCGAACAGACGTCCGCAGCCGGCGCTGAACAGCGTGTCGCCGCAGAACAGCACGCCGCCGCCGTGGTAGCCGATGTGGCTGCGCGTGTGCCCGGGCAGGTCGATCACGTTCAGCCGCAGGCTCGGCCGCGCGAGATCGACGACATCGCCACCGCGGACGCGATGCGTCGCATCGGCGATGCGCGCGTCGTCGGGCGCATACACGGCGACATCGCAGGCCGCGCGGAGCGCGGAGACACCGCCGATATGATCGTCATGATGATGCGTAACGAGGATCGCGCACAGCCGCAGGTTGAGCCGTTGCAGCGTGGCGGCGACGGGCTCCGCGGCGCCAGGATCGACGGCGACCGCATGCGTGCCGTCATGGGCGAGCCACAGATAATTGTCGTCGAAGGCAGGAACGGGCTCGAGGCGCAGCACGGCAGTCAGGCGGACAGATCGGGACGGCGGACTATAGCCGCGGGCTGAGCTGTGCTCGTTAAGACCGCTTAACGACGGCACGGTGTTCGCCGATGACGCGCTGCACGACAAGCCGCCCCGACTTGGCGCAGAATCGCTGTCCCCCAAGCCGCCCTGCCTATGCGCCTGCAACTCCAGCCGACTACCCCATCCGCCGCGCTGAATGCGGTGTACGCGCGCGAGCGCGCCGCGCTCGCGCCGGAATGCGCCGGCGTTTTCGGGCGGCAGGGACTGTTCGTCGGCGGCGATGCGGAACTGGCCGGGCATATGGCGACACCGATGCTCGGAAGGCGCATAGGGTTGCGTGTGCTGTCGGCGCATCGTCTCGGCGGCGACACCGTCTGCGAGCCGGGCGACCTGCCGTTTGCCGACGACAGTTTCCGTCTCGTCGTCGTGCAGCACGCGTTCGAACGCGTCGCCGATCCTGCTGCGCTGCGCGACGAAATCGTCCGCGTTCTCGAACCCGGCGGCATCGCGATCGTCATCGGCTTCGCGCGTTACGGGGTCTCTCGCGCCTGGCTCGCCTGGCAGGGCCGCGGCGCCGAGGCGCCGCGTTTCGCCTCCGCCGCGTCGTCGCGCCGCGCGCTGTCGCGGTGCGGTGTCGACGTCTATGCCGAGCGTCGCGTCGGTCATGCGCCGTTCGCGGCCGGCGGTCTGCGCTTCGACGTGCCGCCGGCGCTCCAGCCGAGCTGGATGCTGATCGCGCGCAAGCGCAGCGCCGCGGCGCTCGCGCGCACGCTGCCGGTCGCGCTGCGTCCGCGCCCCGTGCGCGCCAACCTCGCGTCGGGTACGCAACGCGCGAGCGCATGAGCGATTCTTCCGTGGTCCACGTGTTCACCGACGGCGCCTGCCTCGGCAATCCCGGTCCGGGCGGCTGGGCTGCACTGCTGCGTTACGGCGGCGTCGAGAAAGTCATCTCGGGCGGCGAAGCCGAGACGACCAACAATCGCATGGAACTCATGGGCGCGATCGCCGCGCTCGAAGCCCTGACACGGCCCTGCGGCGTGCGCATCACGACCGACTCGCAGTACGTCAAGCAGGGCATGCAGCAATGGCTCGCACGCTGGCAGGCCAACGGCTGGCGCACGTCCGACAAGAAGCCGGTCAAGAACCAGGATCTCTGGGAGCGCCTCGCGGCCGCGGTGGCCCGGCATCGCGTCGAATGGTTCTGGACGCGCGGCCACGCCGGCCATCCCGACAACGAACGCGTCGACCGTGCGGCCCGTAAGGCCGCCGAGCGGCACAAGCAGGAACGCTGATGCGCCAGATCGTGCTCGACACGGAAACCACGGGCCTCGACGCCGCGCGCGGCCATCGCCTGATCGAACTGGGCTGCGTCGAGCTGATGTCGCGCCGCGTCAGCGGCAGCCACTTCCACCGCTATCTCAATCCCGAACGCGACATCGACGCGGGTGCGCAGGCGGTGCACGGAATCAGCATCGAATTCCTCGCCGACAAGCCGCGCTTCGCCGACGTCGTCGCGGAGTTCCTCGACTACATTCGCGGCGCGGAACTCATTATCCACAACGCTGCATTCGACGTAGGCTTCATCGACGCCGAACTCGCGCGGCTCGGTCCGGAATACGGCCGGCTGCGCGATCACGCGACCGTCCTGGACACGCTGGCGCTCGCGCGCGAGATGTATCCGGGCCAGCGCAACAGTCTCGACGCGCTGTGCAAGCGGCTGGACATCGACAACAGCCATCGCGAGCTTCATGGCGCGCTGCTCGATGCGGAAATCCTCGCCGACGTCTATCTAGCGCTGACCGCGGGGCAGGGGGCGCTCGATTTCGCGATCGAGGCCGAGACGCAGGAGGTTCGCCTTGCCGCCGATCACCTGGGCGGCGAGCGCCCGCCCGTGCTCGTGCGCTACGCCGACGCCGAGGAAACGGCGGCCCACGAAGCGCGGCTCGCCGCGATCGACAAGGCCAGCAAGGGCGGCTGCGTCTGGCGTCGCCTGGATGCCGTTCCCGCCTGACCCGAGGCCCGCGCTGTCAGGATCGGCTGCCGGATTGCGTAGTAGCTGCCCGGAGGGCCGCCCGGAAGACCGGCGCGATCCGCAATTCCCGCTGCGAAGGCCGTGGCATAATCGCTCCGCGCACCCAGCAGCCGCCAGGGGTGTTCGCTCGAATGGGGAGTTCGGCGATGAAACTGCGTACGTGGATCGTTGCCGTGTGCGTGTTCCTGCTGCCCGGTGCGCTGTCCGCCTCGGCGGTCGATGCGATCGCGGCGCACAGGCATCTCGGTGTCGCCAGTTGTTCCAACAGCGTCTGTCACGGTGCGTCGCAGGTGTTTCGCGACTCCCACGTGATGCAGAACGAATTTGCGGTCTGGCAGGAAACCGATCCGCACGCGAAGGCCTATGCGATCCTGCAGCAGCCTGCGTCCGCCGAGATCGCGCGCAAGCTCGGCATCGGCAGTGCCGCCGAAGCCAAGATCTGTCTCGACTGCCATGCCGACAACGTACCGGCGGCACAACGCGGCGAGCGCTTCCAGAT
>NZ_DATIGT010000235.1:0-16876 GCF_035481375.1 Tahibacter sp. | reverse complement strand
CATCATCCATTGCCGCCGCGACCTGCGCGACACGGCGCTGTCGCTCTGGAGCCAGCACTTCGCCCACGACGACATGAACTGGGCCTACGACTTCGGCGACATCGGCGCCTACGCGCGCGGCTATCACGCGCTGATGGACCACTGGCGCAAGGTGCTGCCGATCCGCGTGCTCGAACTCGACTACGAAAGCCTCGTGGCGAATACGCAAGCCAATCTCACGCGACTGTTCACATTCCTGGGCCTGCCGCCGCCGCCGGCCACGCCGGCGGCGGCAGCGACGCCGGCGAGCGCGGCCGACAGGAAGCCGCGTGGCGCCGACGCACCGCGCGACGCGATCGCGACCGCGAGCGTCTGGCAGGCGCGCCAGGGCGTCTATGCGAGTTCCGTGGGGCGCTGGAAGGCCTACGCGGAGTTGCTGCCCGAAATGGAGAAGCTCGGCGTCAAGACGGGCTGAGAGTGGAGAGGAGCGGGAAACGAGTGCCGGGGTGCGCCGCCACTCGTTTCCCGTTCCTCCTTTCCACTCGTCACTGCCGCCAGCACCAGTGCCACGGCTCGTAGGTGATGCCATGGCGGTTGCCGCGCGGGAACGACAGTGAAAAACCGAACTCTGCGGCGTTTTTCACAAGCCAGCGAAACGCGGGGGACTGCTCGAACTCTTCCTCGAGCGCGGCGAAGCCCGGTGTCGTGAGGTCGATCGCGCGGCCGGTGTGGTGTTCGCTGTAGCCGGGCGCGGCGCTGACCGCGAGGATCTGCGCCATGTCCTGGCCGCGCGCGAGTTTGCGTTCGATGATGCCGACCTGATATTCGATCGAGCGGAACGCCGAGACGAGCTGCAGTTCGATCTGGCCCAGCGCGGCGGCATGGCGCATGCGCAGCCACGCGCGCGCCGCGCGCGGTGTCAGCCATTGTGGGCGCGCGTGGATGTCGTACCCGGCGAAGGCAAGATGCGCAGGTTCGCGCGTGGCGCGCAGCGCGCGACGGCGCCCATAGTCGGCCGGCACGCCGAGTTCGCGTGCGCGCGCCAGCAGTGCGATGCGCTGCGTCGGCGCTGCGGTAGGCGGCGGCGCCGGCAATTCGGACGGCAATCGTGTCATTCGGCGATTGTCGCCACAGGAACGCCTGCGCCGCCAGCGTCCTATCCGCCGATTGAAATTTTCTACCTCCGTGTACGCAGTTGCGACCAGAGGCGAACCGGCCCGCACGAGCATCGCGGCTTCGATGCCGCGCAAACGCAAGAGGTAGCCGAGCACGATGCGGGAATCGCGTGGCCGACAATCGCACGGGCCGCGATGTCGTGCTCAGCCGTACGCCGAGCGTACCGATGGCGGGCAGGCGTGCCGATGCCGGACCGCGGCGCTGCGCCGATGACGGCGAGGGCAACGGTTGCCGGTCGCGCCTTGACGCATCGCACCGCCGGCGTTTCGCCGGCAGCGTACTCATTCGCCTTTCTTGCGCTCGGCCTCTGCCGCGGACTTCAGCCGTCCGCTCTTGCGCAGCGCATCGCGCAGCACGTACTCGATCTGCGCGTTGAGCGAACGCAGTTCGTCGTCGGCCCAGGTCTGCATCGCGTCGAGCACGGCCGCATTGATGCGCAGCGGATAGGCTTTTTTCTCGCTCACGGCGTCAGTGGTGCAGGGTGCCGGTATTCACGACCGGCTGGGTGCCGCGTTCGCCGCAGAGCACGACGAGCAGGTTCGACACCATCGCCGCCTTGCGCTCTTCGTCGAGTTCGACGACGCCGCGCTTGCTGAGCTGTTCGAGCGCCATCTCGACCATGCTGACGGCGCCTTCGACGATGCGCGTGCGGGCCGCGATGATCGCGCCGGCCTGCTGGCGCTGCAGCATGGCCTGGGCGATTTCCTGCGCATAGGCCAGATGCGTGATGCGCGCCTCGACGACGTCGACGCCGGCCTTGCCGAGACGTTCCTGGATCTCGTCGCGCAGATGCTGGTTCACTTCCTTGCCGTGGCTGCGCAGGCTCGGCGCGCCCGTGTCGTGCGCGTCGTAGGGATAGCTGGTCGCCATCTGGCGCAGTGCGCTTTCGGACTGGATCTGTACGAAGTTCTCGTAGTCGTCGACCTGGAACACCGCTTCGGCGGTGTCGACGACCTGCCAGACCACGACCGCGGCGATCTCGATCGGATTGCCGTCGTTGTCGTTGACCTTGAGCTTGGACGATTCGAAGTTGCGCACGCGCAGCGATACGTTGCTCTTGCCGTAGAACGGATTGGTCCAGCGCAGCCCCTCGGCGCGCACGGTGCCCACATAGCGGCCGAACAACTGCATGACCTTGCCCTGGTTCGGCTGGACCTGGAAGAAGCCCTTGGACAGAAAGCTCAGGACGACGAACATCACGATGCCGCCGAGCGGACCGCCGGCATCGCGCGCGGCGGCGCCCTGGAAGAAGATGACGGCGGCGATTGCGTAGCCGGCGAGCAGGGCGATCAGGCCCGGAATACCGGGCAGGGACCAAGCGGTTTTCTCGTTCATGGCGACGCTCCTGGAGTGTGCGAGGACGATATCAATTTGATATCAATTCAACAAGCGGCCAGCAGGCATGAGCAACGGCCAGCCGCTACCATGCGGCGCGCGGCGCAGACAGGGGCAGGCATGCGGGAAACACGGGCGGAATCGATCTGGCGCGACGGGCTCGACCTCGGACTCGGCGCGCTGCCCGACGCAGTGCGGGCCGACGTCTGCGTCGTCGGACTCGGCGGCAGCGGGCTCAGTGCGCTCGCGGAATGCCGGCAGGCGGGCCTGCGCTGCGTCGGCGTGGATCGCCACGGCGTCGCGGCCGGAGCGGCTGGCGCGAACGGCGGCTTCCTGCTCGCGGGTCAGGCCGCGTTCTACCATGACGCCGTGCAGCGCTACGGCCGCGAGCGTGCGCTCGGCATCTACGCATTGACGCGTTCCGAACTGGCCCGGCGCTATGCGCAGTCGCCGGACGTCTGCCGGCAGACGGGTTCGCTGCGCGTCGCGGCCGACGCGCAGGAAGAACGCGACTGCGTCGCGCAGATCGAGGCGATGCAGCGCGACGGTCTGCCGGCCGTGCCGTATCTCGGTGCCGAAGGCCGCGGCGTGCTGTTCGCCGACGACGGCGTGTTCGATCCTGCCCGCTACTGGCGCGAGCTGGCCGCGACGCTCGTCGCACAGGACGTCGCGCTGTTTCGGGGCGAGGTCGGCGACATCGCGCCGGGCGTCGTCACGATGACGAGCGGGCGCACGGTCCGCGCTGATCTCGTGTTCGTCGCCGTCGACGGCGGTCTCGAAGCGCTGCTGCCGCAGTTCGCCGGCGAGGTGCATTCGGCGCGGCTGCAGATGCTCGCGACGGCGCCCGACGCGACGGTGACGCTGCAGCGCCCGGTGTATTTCCGCGACGGCAACGACTACTGGCTGCAACGCGCGGACGGGCGCATCGCGCTCGGCGGCGGACGCGATCTCGGCGGCGACGAGGAATGGCGCGCCGCGGACGGCGTATCGCCGCGCGTGCAAGCGCATCTCGATGCCTTGCTGCGCGATCGTCTCGGCAGCCGCGCCGCGGTCACGCACCGCTGGTCCGCGCGCGTCGCCTTCACGCAGCGCGGACTGCCGGTGTTCGGCGAGATCGCGCGCGGCGTCTTCGCGACCGGCGCCTACGACGGCACCGGCAACATCCTCGGCGCGCTCTGCGGCCGCGCACTCGCGCGACTCGCCCTCGGCGAACGCAGCGCATTGAGCGAATGGCTGGCGTAGGGCGCAATAACCGAAGGGCATTGCGCCGTCTCCCCGAAAGCCGCGTTCCTGAAACTGCGGCGACGCAGCCGTGGATGGCGCAACGCGCAAAAAGGACGGCGCAATGCCCTTCGGTTATTGCGCCCTACGCGGTTATGGCCACGATGCGCGATTTCGCCGCCGTCAACGCGCCGAACGTCCGAACGCAGTCACGGCCTCACATCGAATTTCAACAGCGGCACCGGCCAGCGCTCGCCGGTGACATAGACCGTGTCGTTGTCGGCGCCGAACGCGATCGCCTCGGCCTGCGCGAGCAGCGCGATCGGAAACGCGCGCGGCCTGCGGGCAAACGCGTGCGCCCACGACTCGCCCGCGGCACGGTCGTAGATCCAGACCGAGTTGTAGGTCAGCACGGCCGCGCGGCGCGCATCGCGGCTGATCGACAGCGCGGTCGGGCGGCCCGGCATCAGGCGGCGTTCGAAATCCACGGTCGGCAGCAGTTCGTCGGCGGGCTGCAGCGTGCCGACGGGCGTCGCGATGGTTTCCGCGTCCTTGCCCGGCCGCAGCGGCAGCGACCAGATCTGCAGCGGCGTCGTGCGCTTGGTCAGCAGCAGCACGGTCTCGCCGGGCACGTCGATGCCGACGGCTTCCACATCGTGCGGTTCGTCGGCATAGCGGAACGCGATGCGCCAAGCCGGTGCCGTCTTGAGCGACAGCTCGTGCGCGTCGGCGGCGATGACGGGTTCCTCGACGACGACGAGTTCGACGCGCTTGCGCACGCCGCCGTTGTCGCCGGTGTCGGCGAGCAGCAGCCACGAGCGGCCGTCGAGCGCGAAGGCGGCCATGTCTTCCCAGTCGACCGGCTTGACGCCGGTGACGCGCAGCTGCGCCTGCACGCGTCCTGTGGTGTCGATCGCGAACGCGTCGGCCGGCGAGCCGGAATCGTTGTGCACCCAGAAGCGGCCGGTTGTCTGCGGCGATGCGGCCATGCCGCTGATTTCGCCGAGCCGTCCGTCGCGCACGAGCGCGACCACGTCCGGCACGCGCTGCGCATCGGCGGCGGTCGCGGCGAGCATGAGTGCGAGCGCGCCGAAGCCGCGCATCGTGCGGCTCATTGCGCCGTCGCCGCGGTCGCCGGTTCGATCGCGTCGACGCGCAGGTTGCCGAGCGTCGTCACGCCGGAAAAGAAGCGCCACGGATCGCCGTCGCCGACACCGAGCGCGATGTGGCCCGTGTCGAAGCGGCCGAGCGCCGCATCGAAGCTCTGCCAGCGGCCGTTGATCCACGCCTGCACCCAGGCGTGCGGCACGAACACGCGCTCGGCGTTGCCGAAGGATTCGACGAACGCGAGTCCGGTCGTGATGCGCGTCGGAATGCCGTGCGCGCGGCCGAGCGCGGCCAACAGCAGCGCGTGCTCGGTGCAGTCGCCCTGGCGCGACTTCGCGGTTTCCAGCGCCGACGCGTAGCCGACGCTGAGGCTCTTCTTGTCGATGTAGCCGAACACGAAGGCTTCGAGTTCGCGCATGCGCGCTGCCGGCTGCTTGTCGCCGGGGGACGCCTGTTTCGCGAGCTGCACGATTTCCGCGGCGCCCGACTGCAGCCACGCGTTGGGCTGGCTGTCGGCGGCGACCGGTGGCGGCTCGGCGCCGGCGCGCGGCTGCGGCGACACGGTGACGACGTAGTCGTTGCCGCGGCGTTCCACTTTCTGCTCGCCGGTCGGCGGGAAGCTCAGTTGTGCGGCGCGTTCGCGCGCGCCCAGGCGATAGCGCAGCGGACGCTCGAGATCGTCGCGGCGCAGCGACCGCGGCGCCGCAACCAGCGCCTGCTGCAGCGCGTCGCCGGGCTGATTCGGCGCGAGCGCGCAGGCCTTGTCGCAGGCCAGTACTTCGAGCTTGAGACCGAGCTGCGACATGGTCACCTTGCGCACGTGGTAATCCTTGTCGATCCAGTCCGTGCTCGTCAGCGGCAGGCCGGGCAGCTTCAGCTCGCGCTCGACGCGAAACAGTTCGCGCCGGCCGCCGGGGACGTCGACGTATTCGGCCGGCTTGATCGTCGTCGTCAGCGGAAACGCTTCGAGATTCAACGCCTGGAATGCGAGGCTTTCATAGCGCGTGCCGGGCTTGAGTCCGCGCCCGATCGCTTCGAGCCGAAGTCCTTCGCTGAACAGCGCGCCCTTGGGCCAGGTCACGGTCTTGTTCTGACTGAGCCCGCCGACGCTGTTCGTCACGCGGATCGTGCCGTCGGCATCGACCGTGCCTTCGCTCGTGGACTCCACGCCCGACATGCGCGAATGCGTGCGGAATGCGAGCGGCTTGCCGGTCGGCGTTTCCTCGTGCGTCTCGCTGACTTCGAGCGCGACGACGATGCCGGCGCGCTCGATGCTGAGGTTCATCGCCTGCGTGGTCACGATGCGATCGGCGCCGGCCTCGCGCTGGTTCAGCATGTGGCCGATCTTGCGACCGTCGAGCGTGACGGTCATCCAGGTTTCCTCGACCGCAGCCCGTGCGACGGCGCCGCAGGCGGCAAGGGTGATCAGCGAGGCGAGCAACCAACGGACGACGCGAACGGATCGGCGCATGAGGGGACAGGACCGGCTGGGGTAGGGGAGGCGCGATCGTGAGTTTGCCAGAGCCGCGGGCGGGGAATGCATGCCGGTCCTCCCAGTGCGGGAAAAGCTCCAAGTACAATCGCGGTCTTTATCTTCCTCGGAACACCCCATGAAACCGTTCGGTACTCCGGGCTCGCCCGGCGCGCTGCGTCTGCTGCTGCTGGGCTCGGGCGAACTCGGCAAGGAAGTCGCGATCGAAGCGCAGCGCTATGCGGTCGAGGTCATCGCGGTCGACCGCTATGCGAACGCGCCGGCCATGCAGGTCGCGCATCGCAGCCACGTCATCAACATGCTCGATGCGCAGGAACTGCGCCGCGTGATCGAACTGGAGAAGCCCGATCTCGTCGTGCCCGAGATCGAGGCCATCCACACGCCGACGCTGGTCGAGCTCGAACAGACCGGCCTCACCGTGATCCCGACGGCACGCGCCGCCTGGCTCACGATGGACCGCGAAGGGATACGCCGCCTCGCGGCCGAAACGCTGGGCCTGCCGACCTCGCCCTATCGCTTCTGCGACACCGAAGACGAGTACCGCGACGCCGTCCGCGCGCTCGGGCTGCCCTGCGTCGTCAAGCCCGTCATGAGCTCTTCGGGCAAGGGGCAGAGCGTGGTCCGCGGCGACGACGACATCGGCCCGGCCTGGGACTATGCGCAGAGCGGCGGACGCGCCGGACAGGGCCGCGTCATCGTTGAAGGCTTCGTCGCGTTCGACTACGAGATCACGCTGCTGACGGTGCGCCATCGCGACGGCACGAATTTCTGTGCGCCGATCGGGCATCTGCAGGTCGACGGCGACTATCGCGAATCCTGGCAGCCGCAACCGATGTCATCGCTCGCGCTGCAGCGCGCCGAAGCGATCGCGCGCGCGGTCACCGACAACCTCGGCGGCCACGGCGTGTTCGGCGTCGAGCTGTTCGTGCGCGGCGACGAAGTGATTTTTTCCGAAGTCAGCCCGCGCCCGCACGATACCGGCCTGGTCACGCTGATCGCGCAGGATCTGCCGCAGTTCGCGCTGCACGTGCGCGCGATCCTCGGCCTGCCGGTGCCGCAGATCCGCCAGTTCGGTCCGTCGGCCTCGTGCGCCGTGCTCGTCGACGGCGACGGCGCAGCCCCGACTTATCACGGCATCGCCGACGCCCTGGCCGAGCCCGACACGATGCTGCGGATCTTCGGCAAGCCCGAGGTACGCGGGCGCCGCCGCATGGCCGTGACGCTCGCGCGCGCGGACGACGTCGATGCGGCGCGCGCGAAGGCGCGCGTGGCAGCGGCGAAGATCAGCGTGAATGTAGGAAATAGAGAAGAGTAGACAGGAAATGGAGAAGGCCGCTGCACGCTTTCGCTAGCTCCTGGACACTTCCCTCTGGTTACTATCC
The DNA here is from genome assembly GCF_035481375.1 of Tahibacter sp. GTDB lineage: Bacteria > Pseudomonadota > Gammaproteobacteria > Xanthomonadales > Rhodanobacteraceae > Tahibacter. The sequence goes on along the minus strand of NZ_DATIGT010000235.1, from coordinate 9,184 downwards.
ACCCCTCGACTCGCGGAGCAGGCGCGCATGCAAACCACGCTGGCCGGCTGGGTGATCGGCACGATCGAGCTGATGGCTGCGCTGTTTCTCGTCGTGGTCGGTTCGCTCGTGCTCGCGACGCTCGTGTTCTTCGTCGTCGACCGCAACCAGACGCGCAGCGCGGTGCTGCGCAACTATCCGGTGATCGGCCGGTTCCGCTACTGGTTCGAGCACCTCGGCGAATTTTTCCGCCAGTATTTCTTCGCGATGGATCGCGAGGAGCTGCCGTTCAACCGCGCGCAGCGCACCTGGGTCTATCGCGCGGCCAAGAACATCGACAACACGCGCGCCTTCGGTTCGACGCGCGACCTGCGTCCCGAAGGCACGGTGTTCTTCGTCAACACGGCGTTCCCGACGCTCGACGAGGACGCGGTCGCGCCGCAGCCGCTCGTGATCGGCCCGCATGCGCGCGAGCCGTATGCGCACGCGGCGTTCTTCAACGTATCGGCGATGAGCTTCGGTGCGATCTCGGCGCCGGCCGTGCGCGCGCTGACGCGCGGCGCGTTCGGCGCCGGCATCTGGGTCGACACCGGCGAAGGCGGCCTGTCGCCGTATCATCTCGAAGGCGGCTGCGCGCTCGTGTTCGAGATCGGCACGGCGAAGTACGGCGTGCGCGACGCCGAGGGGCGGCTCGACGACGACCGGCTGCGCGCGATCGCCGCGCATCCACAAGTGAAGATGTTCAACCTCAAGCTCGGCCAGGGCGCAAAGCCCGGCAAGGGCGGCGTGCTGCCCGGCGCCAAGGTCACGCCGGAAATCGCCGCGATCCGCGGCATTCCGGCAGGCGCCGATTCGATCAGCCCGAACCGGCATCCGGAGATCGACTGCGTCGCCGATCTGCTCGACGTCATCGGCCATATCCGCGACGTCACCGGCAAGCCGACCGGCTTCAAGGCGCCGCTCGGCGACGTGGCCTGGATCGCCGACCTCTGCGTCGAGGTGCATCGCCGCGGCGTCGCGAGCGCACCGGACTTCATCGTCGTCGACGGCTCGGAAGGCGGCACCGGCGCTGCGCCGCAGTCGCTGATGGACGGCGTCGGACTGCCGCTGCGCGAAGCGCTGCCGCTGCTCGTCGACACGCTGACGCGCGCAGGCCTGCGCGAGCGCATCCGCGTGGTCTGCTCGGGCAAGTGCATCACGCCTTACGAGGTCGCCTGGGCGCTCGCGATGGGGGCGGATTTCGTGAACTCGGCGCGCGGCTTCATGTTCGCGCTCGGCTGCATCCAGGCGCTGCAGTGCAACCGCAACACCTGTCCGACCGGCGTGACGACGCACGATCCGCGCCTGCAGCGCGGCCTCGTCGTCACCGACAAGGCCGAGCGCGTCGCGCACTACGCACGCAATCTGATGTACGAAGTCGGCGTCATCGCGCATGCCTGCGGCGTGCGCGAGCCGCGCGAACTGCGCCGCTGGCACGCGCGCGTCGTCGGCGACGACGGCCTGTCGCGCCGGCTCGACGAACTGTATCCCTATGCCACCGACCCCGCCGGAGCGCGCCCGTGAGCGACACGCAATACGCCGTCTTCCTGTTTCCGCAAGCGATCGAAGCGCTCGGCGAACCGATGAAGCCCTATCTGCTCGACGGTCCCGGCGGCCCGCATATCGTCTGCGCGGAAGTCGACACCTCGGGACCGCTGTTCGGCATGACCCTCGTCGGCAAGGATGCGCGCGGCATGCCGAGCGAACTCGAGATCATGATTCCGCACGGCATGGTGCGCCTGGTGATGTCCGTGCACAGCGAGCATGGCATCGGGTTCGCGCAGCACACGAACGGAAATTGACGAATAGATGGACGTCGATTGCGGCGAGCGCGGCGAACCGCACGGCGCGGTTCGCGGCGTTGCGCGGGGGCATCGCACCGATCGCCATGGCGGCGACGTGATGCATGCCGATGTTGCGGTTCGCTGCGCTCACCGCAACCTACCGGTGTCTTTTACATCGCCGCGCCGTCGACGCGGTCGGCGAGCACGATCACGCGGCTGTACTGCTGGCTCTTCAGTTCGATGCGGCCGTCGTCGTGACAGGCGGTGACGACGCCCGCCAGGGTCTGGCCGTTGAAGTACAGCATGACGCCGCGCTTTTCGGCTGCGCTGGCTTCAAGCAGGGCCTTGAACGGCCCTTTGCAGGTTACGGCGGCGTCCTTGGCAGACGTTTGCGCGTGGGTGCTGCCGGCGGCGGCGAGCAGAAGGGTCAGCAGCAGGAAGGACGAGCGCGACATACGAACTCCGGTTCGGTGGAAGGCCACCAGCAGAACGACGCACGCCACTGCGTGCGAACAGGTTTCAGTGTCCGTCGGGCTCGAACGCGCTCCAGGTGCCGTGGACCATCAGTTCGAGCGGTCGGAAGCGCCGCTTGTAGTCCATCTTCGGATGCCCTGCGATCCAGTAGCCCAGATAGACGTGCGGCAGGCGTTCGCGCGCAGCCCAGGCGAGCTGGGACAGGATCGCGAACGTGCCGAGGCCGCGCGCGGTCTCGGCCGGATCATAAAAGGTATACACCGCCGACAACCCCGGCGTACAGGCGTCGGTGACGGCGACGCCGAGCAGGCGGCCGTTGCGGCGGATCTCGAGAAACCGCGTCGGGCTCCATTCGGTGTAAAGGAAGCGCGCGAAATCCTCCTGCTGCGGCGCGTCCATGCCGCCGCCGCGATGGCGGCCGAGCAGATAGCGCTGGTACAGCTCGAAATATTCCTCGGTATAGCGCGCCGGTTCGACATGGAGGTCGAGGTCGGCGTTGCGCGCCAGGCAGCGGCGCTGGCTGCGGTCGGGCGTGAACTTCGCGACGTCGACGCGGCAGGGCACGCAGGCGCGACAGCTGCCGCAGTGCGGATGGTAGACGTGGCCGCCGGCGCGGCGGAAGCCGCGCGTCAGCGCGAGTCCGTAGACGCCGGCCAGATGCGGCGCGCTCGGGTCGATGACGAGGTTCTGGGCGATGCGGCCCGCGAAGTAGCCGCAGTCGTGCGGCAGGGTCTGGAAGAGTCGGACGACATCGGATTTCATCGGCGCATCCCGGGGGCCGTCGGCGCCGATTCTACGCCGAGGTGCGCCGCTTTACGGAAACCGCGCCGTTGGTTTCGAGCACGGCGAAACCGACGTCGTTCAGATCGAAGCAGCCTTCGCGCCGCAGCGCCGACTGCAGTTCCTCGAGCGACATGCGGTTGCGCGCAAGCACGTCCTCGAACACGCGGCCATTGTGGACGAGTACCTCGGGCCTGCCGTCGAGCAGTGCCTCGATGCGGCGATGGCGGCTCGTGAGCCAGCCGAGCAGATTGTTCCAGGCCACCAGCACGCCCGCGACGATCAGGCCGCCGAGAACCGACGTGTCCTGGCCGATCATCGCGTTCTGCACGGCATTGGAGATGATCAGCAGCAGGAGCAGATCGAACGGCGTCATCTGTCCGGCCTGCCGCTTGCCGGAAAAGCGCAGCAGGGCGAACAGCACGAGATAGACGAGGCTGCCGCGCAGCAGCAGTTCCCACCACGGTTCGGACAGATTCCACATGTATAGCGTCCTTCGCGGCGCCGCCGTGCGGCGCGCGGACTCAATGCGTCGTGACCGGAATGACCTGCGGCTTGGGCTTGGGCGGTTCGGCCTGCCGCGTGCTGCAGGTATGCAGCGACAGCAGCAGCGCGGCGACGCCGACGAGGCACAGCGTCACCATGCGCAGGCGGCTCGCGACGGCGCGATGCTTTGCCGGTCCGGCCAGCGGTTCGCGCGACGCGGCGAGCTCGTCGGCATAGCGCACCGGCGGCTCGATGCCGGCTTCGCGCAGCAGTTCGCGCGCGCGCGTCTGGTCGTTCGCGTTGACGACCCAGACCTGCGGCCAGGTGCTCGCCTCGGGACGGCTCGTGTAGCTGAAGCGCTTCCAGTCGCTGCCTTTGTAGTTCGAGCGGTTCGTGACCGTCGTTTCGATCGCGTGCTCGGTCATCAGCGCGACGACGCGATCGATGTTTTCCTGGCGCAGCGAGGTGTAGATCTGTCTCATGGTCCGGCGTTCCGTGGGGGCACAGCATGCGCCGTGCTCATTTCGTCAGGCGAATCAGGCCTTCCTGCGCGGTGCTCGCGACGAGCACGCCGTTGCGGTCGTAGATCAGGCCGCGCGCGAGGCCGCGCGCGTTCTGCGCGGTCGGGCTGTCGCAGCTGTACAGCAGCCAGTCGTCGGCGCGGAACGCGCGGTGGAACCACAGCGCGTGGTCGAGGCTCGCCATCTGCACGTTGGGCTGGAAGTAGGAAATGCCGTGCGGGAACGTGGCCGTGCCGACGAGATGGAAATCCGAGGCGTAGGCGAGCAGCGTGCGGTGCAGCTCCGGCGAGTCGGGTACGCGGTCGGCGAGACGGAACCAGACCTGCTGATACGGCGGCCGTTTCGGCGGATTGAATTCGTCGCGCGGATAGACGTGGCGGAATTCGAACGGCCCCTTCATGCCGAGCCAGCGCTGCAGCTTGACCGGCACGCGTTCGAGCTGCTCCGGCGGAATCGCCGCGGGCGGGGCGAGATCGTCGGGCTTGGGCACTTCGGGCATCGACAGCTGGTGTTCGACGCCGTCCTCCTCGATCTGGAAACTGACCGAGCAGGTGAAGATGGGTTGGCCGTGCTGGATCGCGACGACGCGGCGCACGGAAAAACTGCTGCCGTCGCGCGTGCGCTCGACCGAATAGACGATCGGCGCGTCGATGTCGCCGGCGCGCAGGAAATAGGCATGCAGCGAGTGCGCGTGGCGCGGTCCGTCGACGGTCTTCTGCGCGGCCGACAGCGCCTGGCCGAGTACCTGGCCGCCGAACACGTACTTCGTGCCGATGTCGCGGCTCTGGCCGCGGAACAAGTTGTCTTCGAGGCGCTCGAGCGCGAGCAGGTCGATCAGTTCGTGTACGACGTGGGTCATCGGCGTGCGGCAGGCGGTGGGGCGCGCATTGTACGGGCTAGGCCTGGTCGCGCGGCGGCGGTACGGCCGGGAACGGCGCATCGGGCGCGACCGCGCCGACCGACAGCACGAAGGCCATGGCCTGGTCGACGCTCCAGTCGGTGGCGATCAGCCGGTCGACCGGCACGATCTCGAGATAGCCGCCGGTCGGATTCGGCGTCGTCGGTACGTAGACCGAGGCGAGCTGACGGCCGTCCGCATCGTCGAACACGCGGGTGACGAAACCGATCGACTTGAGTCCGGCCGACGGGAAGTCGATCAGCACGACGCGCTGCGTGCCGTTCGGCTTGTTCTGCAGCAGCGCCATGAGCTTCTTGGTGCCGCCGTAGATCGAATGCACGAGCGGGATGCGCTCCATGAACGCGTCGAACGCGCCAAGCAGGCGCTGGCCGAGTACGCGGTTCGCGACGAGACCGATCAGATAGAGGATGACGAGCGTGGCCGCGAAGCTGATCGCACTGATGAGCCAGGCTTCCTCGAGCAGCACGCGCAGTCGCGGAAACAGCGCGCCGAGCCAGGCGAACAGCGCGCCGATCAATGGCGTGCCGAATTCGGCGAGCAGCGAGGCGACGAAGCGGAACACGACGAACGTGATCCACAGCGGCACGACGGTGAGAATGCCGGTGATCAGGTAGCGCTGCAGGTGCAATGATCGGCGCGGTGGGCCTGTCGTGTTCACGGCGTCGCCGCCGTGGCGGGCGCGCCGTCGAGTTCGCGCACGAGGCGGAAGCCGATCGTCGTGTAGCCCATGTCGGCGTCGCTCTCGCCGCGCCGGCCGGCCGCGGTTTCGTCCGGCCCGTCGCGCCACGACGTGCCGCGGAAAATGCGCTCGGAACAGTTCTTGGCGCCGCAGCCCGCGGTCCATTCGCTCGCATTGCCGGCGAGATCGTGCAGGCCGAGCGAACTCGCCTTGTAGCGGCCGACCGGCGAGGTGTGCGCGCGGCCGTCGGAGCACTTGTGCCGGCTCGCGAGCGTCCAGCGCGTGCCCATGCTTGCGTCGGCGACGTTGCCCTGCTCGCAGGCGCCGCCGCGCGCGAGGCTGCCGGCGGCGTGCGTCCATTCCGATTCGGTCGGCAGGCGATAACGCGCGCCGGTCTCGGCGCTGAGCCAGCGCGCATAGGCGTTCGCGTCGTCCCAGCTCACGCAGACGACGGGTTCGTCCTCGTCCTGCGGGAAATCCGGGTCGCGCCATTCGAGGCTCTTGAGCCGCGACAGCGGACGCATCGGTTCCCGGCACCGCGCCGCCGGGCGGCCGGTCGCGCGGACGAAGCGCGCATATTCGGCGCGCGTGACTTCGGTGCGGCCGAGCTCGAAGGCGTGGTCGATGCGATGGCCGTCGACGTCGACCGGCACGTAGACGAGCGGCGGCTCCAGCTCGCTGGCCTTGCGCGTGCGGGCGGCAAGCGCGCGCTCGGCGTCCTGCCAGCGGGTCAGCAGCACGGCCTGATCCTGCGCCAGCAGTTCGGCTGCGGGCTTCAGTGCAGCCAGCGCCTCGGCAGAGCCTGCCGTGCGCAGTCGCTTTTCGAACACGGCGTGGCGGCCCGCGAGAAAACCGGTCCAGGCCGGGCTTTCGCGCAGTTGCGCGCGGTCGGCCAGCAGGCGCGCCTGGTCGTAGTGGCTGCGCAGGCTTTCGCCATCGCCGGTTTCCAGCGCCTGATCGACGCGCTCGCCGAGCGCGGCGAACACGCCGTTCACGCCTTCGCGCGCGGTCGCGTTGTCCGCGTCGAGCGCGAGCACGGCAAGATAGGTTTCGGCTGCGTTGTCGGCGGCCGGTGTCACGATCTTGCCGGCGTTGAGCTGGCGCACGGCCGTGTCGAGCAGCGCCGCGACATGCGCCGCGGCCGCAGCGGCCGCCGCTTCCGGATCGGCCGGCGGCGTCTGCCCGGCGTCGCCGGCCGCGGTTGCTTCGGCCATGCCGCCGAGCGACGGCGCCGTCACGAAACGCGATTCGGGGGATTCGTCGCCCTTGGGCCAGAGCAGCATCGCCAGCAACAGCAGCGTGCCCGCGATCGAGGCGACGCCGACCCAGATGCTGGCCGGCCATTCGCGCACGCGCTCGCCCCAGGCCTTGACCGCGGGAGCATTGCGGCGCTGCCTGAGCTCGCGCTCGACCTGATCGAGCGCCGCGAGCAGTTCCTCGGCCGTCGCATAGCGCTGCGCCGGGTCCTTGGCCAGCAGCTTGTCCATCAGCGGCTGCCAGGCGCGCCGCGTCGGCGGCAGCCGCGGCACGGGTTGTTCGACATGGGCGAGCGCGACCGACAGCGCGTCCGGACCGTGGAACGGCAGGTCCCCGGTCAGCAGTTCATACGCCATGACGCCGAGGCTGTAGAGATCGGACCGGCCGTCGAGCACCTGGCCGCGCGCCTGTTCGGGGCTCATGTAGCCGGTCGAGCCGAGCGTTGCGCCCTCGCGCGTCACGCGCACGTCGGAATGGCGCGCGAGCGCGATGCCGAAATCGGTCAGCAGCGGGCGGTCGAGCTTGTCGAACAAGACGTTCTCGGGCTTCACGTCGCGATGCACGATGCCGTGCTGGTGCGCGTAGCCGAGCGCCTGGGCCAGGCAGCGCAGGATTTCGAGAATCCGCTGTGGATCGCTCGCGTCGGTCCGGCTCGACAGATCGCCGTTCGGGAGGTAGGGCAGGGTGTAGTAGAGGTGTCCGCTCGACGCGCGCCCGACCTCATAGATGCTGACGATGTGCGGGTGGTCGAGCCGGGCGATCAGGCGGGCTTCGTTCTCGAAGCGCTTGATGAGGTCTTCGCTGGGCGCGCGATCGGCACCGAGCACCTTGACCGCGACCTCGCGGTCGAGCGCCGTCTGGACGGCGAGATAGACCGTCGCCATGCCGCCCTGACCGAGCGGGCGAGTGATGCGGTACCCGGGAATTTCGAACGGAATACCCGGATTGGCGGTCATCGGCCGTGGGAGACAGGGGAGGAACGACGCGCATTCTATCGGAAGCGATGTATAGGAATGGTTGCGTGCATACGAAAAGTCGTTGCTGGCGCGTCGACGAGGCGCGTGGCAGGCTAGTCCGGCCATGAGTTCCGCGCCGACACCGGTTCCCGCCGCCCGCTCTCCCGTGTCCGCACCGCGGGGCGGTTCCCCCGTCGTCGTCGCGCTGATCGGCCTGCCCGGATCCGGCAAGAGCCTCGTCGCGCGGGCGCTGGCCGACCAGCTCGACTTCCGCCGCGTCGACCGCGACGCGATCCGTCACGCCATGTTTCCGCGCTGCAGCTACAGCTTCGTCGAGAAGCGCGCGTCGTTCCGCGGCGTGCTGCTCGCGCTCGAAGTGAACTGCATGCTCGGCGAGTCCAGCGTCATCGACGGCTGCACGTTCTCGCGCCGCGCCGATCTCGCGCGCGTCGATCAGATCGTGCGCCAGCACGCCTGCACGCCCGTTGCGATCTTCCTCGACTGCCCGTCGGAGCTCGCGCGCGAACGCATCGCGCGCGACGTCGCCGAAAACCGCCATCTCGCGCGCGACCGCACGCCGGACATCGTCGGCGATGTGCTCGCGCGCATGGAACCGCCGCCGCCCGGCGCGTTGACCATCGACGCGCGCCTGCCGGCGACCGAAGTCTGCCGGCTGGCGGTGGAGGCCGTGGCGGCCATCGCGCAGGTGCGTCGCGCCGGAGCAGCGGGATAGCATCACCGGCGTGAGCGGTTGCCGCGCTCCGGCCTTGCCGATTCCCGATACTCCATTCCCGGCTCTTCTGCTCAGCGCAACCGCTCAGGCTCAACGCTGCGATCGACGTACAGCACCAGCGGCGTGCCGCGGATCTGGCCGGCGCCGGTGCGTGCGTCCTGCCAGACGAACAGCTCGCCGCTCGCGGGATCGTGGAAGGCGATCTGGCCGAAACCGTAGTCGCGCTGGCCAGGACGGCCGAAGTGCGCGCTGCCGAGAATCCGTGCGGTCGGCGAGGGCATCTGGCCGACCAGATCGCGCCGCGGCACGCCGGCCAGCATCTGGCTCACGATGATCTGCGTCGTCGAACCGTCGCGCCAGGCCAGATCTTCATAGCCGTCGCCGTTCACGTCGACCGCGGCAAACAGGTCGGAATCCTTGGTCGGACGCTTCAGCATGTAACGCTGCCACGGCTTGTCGCCGTCCATGAGCCAGACCTCGAGTTCGCCGCTTGCGCGGTTGAGCCAGACCAGATCCGCATGACCGTCGCCGTCGAATTCGCCGCTGAGCACGAAATCGAATTCGAGATTCGTCGGCA
>NZ_DATIGT010000234.1:0-7833 GCF_035481375.1 Tahibacter sp. | reverse complement strand
GGCCATGGCAGGCTCGCCGACGGCCGACGCGTCGGCCGGAACCGAACTCGCATCGATCGACGCAAGTGCCGGCGGGTCGGCAACCGGTTCGCCCGACGCGGGCGTTGCCGGCAATTCCGTCGCAACGTCAGTCGGCGGCGGAGTCGCGGCGGCCGGCGCCGGGTCCGTGGGGGGAGGCGTCGGCGTGGCGGCGACCGGTGTCGGTGCCGACGTCGGTGCCGGGGTCGTCGGCGCGGTCACGGCGGCGGTCGCCGGAGCGACCGGTGCCGGTGAACGCGACGAAAACCAGACCCAGCCGCCGAGCGCCGCGGCACCGACGACGCCGATGCCGGCGACGGCGAGCCAGATGCCGCCGCCGCGACGCGCTTCACCGGACGAGTCGGCGCGCGGCTTCGGCGCTGCCGCCGGCGCGCTGCGCGCGGGCGGTGCCGGTTTCGCCGGAGCCGGCTTGGCCGCTTCCGGCCGCGGCGCCGCAACCGTCGGCGGCACCGGCTTGGGGGGCGCCGGTTCGGCGCTGCGCGCACCGGCGTCGCTGCCGTTCTTCGCGCGCTGCGGCACGGGTACCGTGTCGAGCGCCGCGAGCAGCTGGTCGGCATTGACGTAGCGATCCTTCGGATCCTTCGCGAGACAGCGGTCGATCAGTTCCTGCCAATGCGCCTGCGATGCAGGCAGGCGCGGAATCGCTTCGAAGACGTGCGCATACGCGACCGCAAATCCGTCGGCGCCGTCGTAGGGCGGTTTTCCGGTCAACCCGTACCAGGCCAGCACGCCGAGGCTGTAAAGGTCGGAACGCGTGTCGATGTCGCCGCCGCGCGCCTGCTCGGGACTCATGTAGTGGCTCGTGCCGACCGAGAATCCCGTGCTCGTGATCCGGGTCGACTGGCTCGCGGCCAGCGCGATGCCGAAATCGGTCAGCACCGGGTTGTCGGCGGAATCGAACAGGATGTTGCCCGGCGCGACGTCGCGATGCACGTAGCCGCGCTCGTGCGCATAGGCCAGCGCCTTTGCAACGCCGGTCAGCACACGCTTGAGCTCGGTTTCGTCGAGTCCGCGCTGCACGCGCGCGACGAAATCGCCGCCCGGCAGGTATTGCATCGAGAAATAGTGCAGCTGGTTCGGCGTCACGCCGACATCGAACACCTGGACGATATTGGCGTGCGCAAGCGACGCAAGAGTGCGCGCCTCCTGCAGGAAACGCCGCGTGAAGGTCGGATCGGCGGCGAGCGCGGGCGACATCACCTTGAGCGCGACCTGGCGCTCCAGCGACGTCTGCACCGCAAGATGGACGCTGGCCATGCCGCCCTGGCCGATCTCGCGTTTGATCTGGTAACCGGGTATTTCGATCACGGCCTTCGCACTCCCCTGTACTTGGCGAATCCAGCTGCGGCGGTATTGTAAGGACTGTAACTGCGACGTGGACGTGTCGTGCTCCGCATCACCACCGTGCCCGCGTCGCCGAAACCGTTGAGATTCACCGCAACCGGCACCACACTCGGCCGATGATCGAAGCCATGCTGCTGTTGATGATCCTCGGTGCCGCCGCACTGGTCTGGCAGTCGGCGCTGCGCGCGCGCGACCGCGCCGTCCGCGCGAGCCGCGAACTCTGCGGCCGCGCCGGCGTCCAGTTGCTGGACCAGTCCGTCAGCCTGCGCCGCATTGCCCTCGTACGGCAGCGCTCCGGCGGTTTCGCGCTGCGCCGGCACTACAGTTTCGACGTGAGCACCGACGGCACGAACCGCCACCCGGGCAGCCTGCAGTTCGACGGCGCCCGACTCGAGAATTTCAGCCTGCCGCTGCGCCCCGACGATGTGGCGCTCGCGGGGGTCGCCCGGCTGGAATGAACGTCGCGCGCATGGCGAAGCGCACACGAACGCAGATCGATATCGAACCGCCGATCACTTGATGACGCGCAGATGGCTGCCTTTCTTGGCGCCCGGCGTTTCGGTATCGCCGTTGCCGCTGGCCGGCGGCGGCGCCTGCGGGGCATCGTCGGCCGGAAACATCATGCCCTGCCCGTTCTCCTGGGCGTAGATCGCGAGCACGGCGCCGAGCGGCACTTCCACACGATGACTGACGCCGCCGAAACGCGCGTTGAAACGAATCCAGTCCTTTCCGATCTCGAGTCCCGCGACCGCGCGCGGCGCGATGTTCAGTACGACGCGCCCGTCCTTGGCCGCTTGCGGCGGTACGAGCACGCCCGGCCAGGCGGCATCGACGAGCAGGTACGGCGTCAGATTGTTGTCGCTGATCCATTCGTGGATCGCGCGGACGAGATACGGTCGGTTGGAGGTCATGCCGGCGGTGCCGGCGTCATTGTCAGTCACGCAACAATTTCTCGTCTGGAGTCAGGCTTCGGGTAAAGCCCGGATTGCGGAAGATGCGTTCGCCGTACTCGATGATGGGCTGCGCTTCGCGCGGCAGGCTGACGCCGAGCGCCTGAAGCCGCCAGATCAGCGGCGACAGCGCGCAGTCGGCCAGACTCATTTCCGGATTCAGGAAGAACTTCGCAGCCTTGAACAACGGCAGCGCGCCGATCAATGCCTCACGCAGCTTCTTGCGCGCCGACTCCGAATTCTTGCCGCTGCCGGAACACTGCTCGGCCAGCGGCAGCCAGTCGCGCTCCATGCGCACGATCGCCAGACGCAGCCGAGCCCGCGACAGCGGGTCGATCGGCATCAACGGCGGATGCGGATAGCGTTCGTCGAGATATTCGGCAACGACCGATGTTTCGTACAGCACGAGATCGCGATCGACCAGCGTGGGGACGCTTTGCGTCGGATTCAGGTCGATCAGGTCCTCCGGCGGTTTGGCCGGGTCGACCAGAACCAGATCGTAAGTGACGCCCTTGGCTGCGAGGATCAGGCGGACGCGATGGCACTGGACGCAATCACGGGCCGAATACAGCGTGAGAATCGTGCGCGAACGGGTACTCAAGGCCATGCCTCTCCCCTGACACGGTGCGGCGACCGTCCCCGGTCGCCTGCGCCGAATCTACTACGCGCCCAGGGATTCGCCTAGACGCCGGGGAACGGCCGGCGCGACGGGGGTTCCCGCCGCGCCGCGCGCATCAGTGCACGTCCTTCCAGTATTCCTTCTTGAGCAGCCAGGCCAGGAACGTGAAGAACGCGAGATACAGGACGACCCAGGCACCGAGCTTCTGGCGCTTCAGCGCCGCGGGCTCGGCCGCGTACTGCAGGAACGAGGTCAGGTCGCGCACGGTTTCGTCGAACTGCTGCGCGGTCTGCGTACCGGGCTGCACGAGTTCGAGACCCTCGATGTGCGCGTCGCCGCCTTCCTTCGCGTGGCCCATCTTCGCGTGCTGGAGGCCCTGCATTTCCCAGAGCACGTTCGGCATCGACGCGCCCGGGAACAGGCTGTTGTTCCAGCCCAGCGGACGCGAGTGGTCGACGTAGAACGACTTCAGGTAGGTGTAGATCCAGTCCGGGCCCTTCGAACGGCCTTCGAGCGAGAGATCCGGCGGCGCCTTGCCGAACCATACCGCCGCATCGGCGGCCGGCATCGACGAGACGATCGTGTCGCCGAACTTTGCGCCGGTGAAGTTCAGGTTGTTCATGACCTGCTCTTCGGTCAGGCCGAGATCCTCGGACAGGCGCGAATAGCGCACGAACTGCAGCGAGTGGCAGCCGACGCAGTAATTCATGAACAGCTTGGCGCCGCGCTGCACCGAGGCGATGTTGTCGGGGCGCGTATTGGCGTGCTGCAGCGCGCCGCCGCTGCTGGCGACAGCGGCGGGCGCGATCGAAACCAACGCAACGGCCAGCGTCAGACCGACCTTGGTCATGGCGTTCTTAATCATGCGCGGGCACCCGGTCCGGAACAGGCTTGGTGGAATCGATCTTCGTCCATAGCGGCATGGTGATGAAGAACGCGAAATAGAGGAACGTCAGCACACGGCCGATGATGGTCTCGGTCGGATCCGTGCCGGGGCCGGCGCCGATCTTGCCGAGCCAGATGAAGGACAGCGCGAACACGCCGAAAGCGACCTTCGAGATCCAGCCGCGGTAGCGGATCGACCTGACCGGGCTGCGGTCGAGCCACGGCACGAAGAACAGCACCGCGATCGCGCCGAACATCACGAGCACGCCGAGGAGCTTGTCCGGCACGACGCGCAACATCGCGTAGTACGGCGTGTAGTACCAGACCGGCTTGATGTGTTCCGGCGTCACGAGCTTGTTCGCGGCGACGAAGTTGTCGTGTTCCAGGAACCAGCCGCCGAACGTCGGTTCGAAGAACAGCACGAACGCGCAGATCGTCAGGAAGAAGCCGACGCCGAACAGATCCTTGACCGTGTAATACGGATGGAACGCGATGCCGTCGAGCGGCTTGCCGTTCGCATCCTTGACCTTCTTGATGTCGACGCCATCCGGATTGTTCGAGCCGACTTCATGCAGCGCGGCGAGATGCAGCACGACGAGCAGCAGCAGCACGAGCGGCAGCGCGATCACGTGCAGCGCGAAGAAGCGGTTCAAGGTCGCATCGGCAGGCAGGTAGTCGCCCATGATCCACTCGACGAGCGAGTCGCCGATCATCGGGATCGCACCGAACAGCGAGATGATGACCTTCGCACCCCAGAACGACATCTGGCCCCAGGGCAGCACGTAGCCCATGAACGCTTCGGCCATCAGCACCAGATAGATCAGCATGCCGAGCAGCCAGACGAGTTCGCGCGGTTTCTGCGCCGAACCGTAGATCAGGCCGCGGAACATGTGCAGGTAGACGACGATGAAGAACGCCGAGGCGCCGGTCGAGTGCATGTAGCGCACGAGCCAGCCCCACTCGACGTCGCGCATGATCGTCAGCTCGACCGACGCGAACGCTTCGGAGATTCCCGGCGCGACTTCGAGCGCGCTGGGCTTGAAATGCATGGTGAGGAAAATGCCGGTCAGGATCTGGTTGACCAGCACGACCAGCGCGAGCGAGCCGAAGTAGTACCAGATGTTGAAATTCTTCGGCGCCCAGTATTCCGACATGTGCTTGCGGTACACGGGGCCGAAAGCCTTGGCGCGGTAGTTGAACCACTCCTGGAGATCCGTGACGGCGCGATTGAGGCGGCTCGGCTGCATCACGCGGCTCCTTCCGGCTTGACGCCGATGACCAGCGTCTTGTCGTCGGTGAAGTGGTAGTCCGGCACCTTGAGGTTGGTCGGTGCCGGCACGCCCTCGAACACGCGGCCGGCCATGTCGAAGCGCGACTTGTGGCAGGGGCAGAAGAAGCCGCCCTTCCACTCCGCGTCGAACGGCTCGGGCTTGATCTCGCCATGGAACTTCGGCGAGCAGCCCAGATGGGTGCAGACGCCGATCATGACGAGCCATTCTTCCTTGATCGAGCGATAGAGGTTCTGCGCGTACTTCGGCTGCTGATCTTCGTTCTTCGAGTCGGGATCGCGCAGACGTGCGTTCAGCGAAGCGAGTGCACCGATCTGCTCGGGCGAACGGCGCACGATCCACACCGGCTGGCCGCGCCATTCGGTGATGACCATCTGGCCGACTTCGATCTTGCTGATGTCCTGCTGCACCGGCGCGCCGGCGGATTTCGCCTTTGCACTGGGCAGCCAGGTCTTGATGAATGGCACTGCCGCTGCGAGGGCACCTGCACCGCCGACGACTACAGTCGTGGCCGTGAGGAACCGACGGCGGCCATGATTGACGCCTTCGTTCGCCATCCGGATCTCCGGTTCAATACTTGGGAATACGTTCGGGGTCGTCGCGCCCGGCTGCACCGGCTGTCGCGAAACGTCACGGCGGCGGAAGGGATTCCGCGCCGGCCGTCGCTGCGTGCCGCTGAAGACGAAGCCTGCTGCCGGATGACCGGCCAACGTGACGGCTGGCCCCAAAAATCGTGTTAGTTTAGCGACTGAACCGGCAGCGCACAATCAAACCTGCCGCCCGCTTCGGCGCGTTGCACACTCGCGGCGCCTCCCTTGGACACGACATGAAACCCGCGTTCCGCGCGCTCGCCTTCGTGCTGCAATTCGCCACTCTCGGACTCGCCATCGCCTTCATCGTCACCCGTCTCTGGCCCGACGCACCGGCCCGTCTGCGCGGCGACGATCCGGCTCCGGCCGCGGCCTCTGCGCCGACACCGTCGGCACCGGCCGCCGCCGTGGGCGGCCTCGGCAGCGGCCCCGTTTCCTACGCCGACGCCGTCGCCCGCGCCGCGCCGGCCGTCGTCAACATCTACGCGAACAAGGTCGTCGCGTCGCAGCGTCGTATCGTGTCGGTCGACCCGCTGACCCAGCGCATGCTCGGCGGCATCAGCCTGGGACCGCCGGCCTATCGGCGCGAACAGAGCCTGGGTTCGGGCGTGATCGTCAGCGCCGACGGCTACGTGCTCACGAACAATCACGTGATCGCGCGCTCCAACGACATCCAGGTGCTGCTCTACGACGGCCGCATCGCCACCGCGCGACTCGTCGGCGGCGACGAGGACACCGATCTCGCCGTTCTCAAGATCGATGCGGGAGACCTGCCGACCATGAAGCTCGACGAAGCGCCGCCGGTCAATGTCGGCGACGTGGTGCTCGCGATCGGCAATCCGATCGGCCTCGGCAAGACGGTGACCATGGGCATCGCGAGCGCGATCGGCCGCCAACTCGACCAGTGGGCGTACGAGGAATTCATCCAGACCGATGCCGCGATCAATTCGGGCAATTCCGGCGGCGCGCTCGTCAACGCGCGCGGCGAACTCGTCGGCATCAACACGGCCAACGTACCGCAGCGCCAGCTCGCCGAAGGCATCGGCTTTGCGATTCCGGTTGCAACCGCGAAAGGCGTGCTCGACCAGATCATCGAAAAGGGCATGGTCGTGCGCGGCTGGCTCGGCGTGGAATACGGCCGCATGCCGATTCCGGCGAACACCACGCAGGCGAACATCGCGCGCGGCGCGCAGGTGCTCGCCGTCTATCCGCAGAGCCCTGCCGCGCAGGCGGGCCTGCAGCCCGGCGACGTGCTGCTGACTTTCGACGGCGAGGAAATCGACGACCCGCTCGAGCTGCGCAAACACGAAGCCGCGCTCGCGCCCGGGACCAAGGTGCACGTGTCCGGCCTGCGTGCCGGCATCGCTTTCGACGCCGACGCCGAACTCGTGCAGCGTCCGGTGCTCAACCGCATCCAGATCCCGAACGGCTGATCCGCTCAGTTGGCCTGGCGATAGCGGTCGCGCAGCGTCGCGACACGCGACACGTAGACCTGGGTCTCGTCGAACGGCGGCACGCCGCCGTATTTCGACACGTTGCCCGGCCCTGCGTTGTAGGCGGCCGTCGCAAGCCGGACGTCGCCCTGGAAGGTCTTGAGCTGCTGCGCCAGGTACTGCGCGCCGCCGCGGATGTTCTGCGTCGCGTCGAACGGATTGTCGACGCCGAGATCGTCGGCCGTGCCCGGCATCAGCTGCATGAGCCCCTGCGCGCCCTTGTTCGACAGCGCGTTCGGATTGAACGCCGACTCCGCATGCACGACGGCGCGCAGCAGCGCCTCGTCGAGGCCGAACTCCAGCGCGGCCGCGGCGATCTCGGCTCGGAACGCGTCGCGATTGAGCTTGGTCGAGGCGAAGTTGACCCTCGAATGCACGTCGCAGGCGAAGCAGGTCGAGATATAGGTGAACAGCACCTGGTAGCGCTTTCCGGCCGGCCGGATGTTCGTGTACTCGGTGATGCCGTTGCTTTTGCTGATCTTGTAGACCGCGCCGCGAAGGACTTTCGGCGATTCCGTCTTTGCGGCGTCGGGTGGTGCGGCATTCGCCGTGCCTTCGCGATACTGCCACTGCCCCGGGGCGGATATCGCCGGCGCCGCGGCCGGTGCCGCGGCCGCAGTCGTT
>NZ_DATIGT010000233.1:0-11833 GCF_035481375.1 Tahibacter sp. | reverse complement strand
AACGAACGCGGCGGCCGCCGGCGAATCCGCGGCATCGCCCGATCCGTTCGTCGCGCGCGTCACGGCCTGGCTCGACGTTCACCTGCACGAAGAAACCGTCGACATGGAATCGCTCGCCGCGGCCGTCCATGTCTCGCGCGCGACGCTGTATCGCCGCTACGCCGCGGCGTCGGGCGAAAGCCCGGCCGCAGCGCTGCAGCGCCTGCGCCTGGATCGCGCGCGCGTGCTGCTCGATGCGGGCGAAGGCACCGTCTCCGAAATCGCGCACGCGGTCGGCTTCCGCAGCCTGTCCGCGTTCTCGCACGCGTGGCGCAAGCGTCACGGCGGCGCACCGACGCGCCGCACGCGCACGCGCGCCGGCGACGAAGCGGAACGCAGCGACGGCTGAGCGCCGCGCTGCACCGTCACTTCACCTTGCGCTCGGCCATGTACCAGTCGTCGACGATCAGGCCGTTCTGCACGCGATAGATCGACAGCCCCTCGTTCACCGCGCCGTCCTTCTGCGTCGCGCGGTCGTGGCTGACCACGAACTCGCCGACCGCGAATCCGTCCAGCGCTTCGATCCGCGCGGGCCGCTCCGCAAACATCGTGCGGAACACGCGCTCGCGGCTGGCCGCATCGACGATGCTCTTCGACGGCCCGCCGCCGAGCACGTCCGGCGCGTTGCGAAAGTGGAAATTGCGCGCTTCCGGCGAAAACAGCGCAAGGAACGCATCGGCATCGCTGCGGTCGGCCGCGGCATTGAAGCGGCGGATGACGTCCTGCGCGGCCTGGCCCGAATCCTCGGTCGCGTTCTCGACGCGCGCGACGTGCCAGATCGCCTCGATCAGTCCGTTGCGCACGCGGAACGCCGTGAGCTGGCGCGTGACGGCGGTTTCATTCGGAAGGCGGAACTCCACCTGCGCGAGCACGAGATCGCCGAGCGACACCATCGCGCGCACGTCGTGACGTCCCTGCGGCCCCTGCTTGAAGGTCTCGCCGAAGAAATCGCGCACTTGTTCATAGGTGCCGATCTTGTCCGACTGCGGACCGGCGAGCGCATGCGGGTCGGTCGGCCGCTTGTAGATGCGCAGCGACGGCGACAGCACGGCGAGCAGCGCATCGACATCGGCCGCGTTGAGCGCGGCCGAATCCTTGAGCACGACGGCTTCCTCGGCGTTGTCGGCGGTGGCTTCGACGGCGAACGCGGGCGACGCGAACAGCAACAGGAACGGCAGGGCGAACAGGCGCATGGACGGACTCCGGTGGGGCTAGCGAGTGACGACGACCACGGCTGCCACGGCCATCAGCACCGCGCTGCCGCGGTTGATGCGGCGCAGCGCGGCCGGGGAACGGAAGGTGTCGCGCAGGCGCGCGGCGAGCAGCGCATAGGCGAACAGCACGCCGCCGACGACGACGGCGACGAGCGCGGCGAGCGTCGATACATCGCGCGCCGACACCGCGTCGAGGCTGACGATGCCGGGCAGCAGCGCGAGGTAGAACAGCATCGTTTTCGGATTGCCGAGTGCGAGCCCGAGGCCCGCGAGCAGTGCGCGCGACGGTGCGCGGCCGGCCTCCGCGGCCGCGACGGGCTCCGCACGCCACAGCGTCGCGGCGAGAAAGAGCAGATACGCCGCACCCGCATAGCGGACCGCATCGAACAGCGCCGCGTGACCGTCCGCGAGCGCGGCCACGCCGAACACGGCGCAGAGCAGCCAGAACAGATCGCCGGCGATCAGTCCGATGCACAGCAGCGGCGCCGCGCCGAAGCCGCGCGCGAGTACGCGCGAGACGACGGCGGCCGTGCTCGGCCCCGGCGTCGCCACGGCAGCCGCGAGCGTCGTCGCGAACAGCAGACCCGCCGCGGCATTCATGGCTGGCCGCCTTGCCCTAGGGACACTTGTGGCAGATAGTCGGCCGCAGTCGGGAGTCGTTGCGCGGTAGTGGCGGAGAAGCGTTGCATGGCCGCGATGCTAGGCAGCGGCCCCGCGGCGCCACAATGCGAAAAACGGCTCCGATAGATAAGGAAAACTTATGGCACTGTCGCTGCCGTCGCTGTCCGCCATCCGCGCCTTCGAAGCCGCCGCGCGCCTGCGCAGCTTCACGCGCGCCGCCGACGAACTGCACATGACCCAGGCCGCCGTGAGCTATCAGATCAAGCAGCTCGAACAGCGCCTGGGTTTCAGCCTGTTCGAGCGCCAGCCGCGGCAGGTCGTGCTGACCGCGGCCGGCCAGCGCCTCGCGCCCGTCGTCATCGACGCGTTCAAGCAACTGCAGTCCGCGTTCGCCCAGGCCGTCGACCGCGCCGAAACCGAACTCGCGATCACCGCACTGCCGACGATCGCGGCGACCTGGCTCGTCCCGCGGCTTGGCGCGTTCCAGCTCGCGCACCCGAAACTCGCCGTGCGCCTGGACACCGGCGTGCCGCTGGTCGATCTCGCGAACAGCGACTTCGACGTCGGCATCCGCATCGGCGCGGGCCAGTGGCCCGGCCTGCACGCCGACTTCCTGCTGCCGAACCTGTTCACGCCGCTGTGCAGTCCCGCGCTGCGCATCCAACTGCGCACGCCGCGCGACCTGCTCGGGCTGCCGCGCTTCGGCCGCGAACGCTGGTGGCGCGCGTGGTTCGCGCTGGCCGGGTTGCCCGATGCCGATCTCGGCGCAAGGCCCGGCGTCGAACTCGACATCGAGCAGCACGCCGTCACCGCGGCCATCGCGGGACACGGCGTGGCGATCAGCTCGCCGGTGTTGTTCGCGCCGGATCTGGCTGCGGGACGGCTGTTGCAGCCCTTCGACACGGTCGGTCGCGACGACCGCGACTACTGGCTCGCGTATCCGGCCGCGCGGCAGGGCAGTGCGAAGATCCGGGCGTTTCGTGAGTGGTTGTTGGAGCAGGCTGCGGTGGGTGGTGGCGAGATCCAGCCGCGTGGGAAGCGCGACGGCGCGAGAGCGATATGAGGCCGCCGCACTCGAGAATGATGGCCCGGCCCCACTTTCCCGCTACGGATATCCAGCACGTCGCCGCGACAGAGGGGAAGCCGCGACTTGCCATTCCTGTGTCGCGCCGGCGTCGCCCCGACGGGCGCCGTGCGCCCGCGTTCCCCGACCCGCAGGAGAATGCCGTGACCTATCCGATTGCCCAGAACCAGACCGGCCCCTTGCCGCTGAAAATCCCGTTCGACGTGCCGATCAGCGGCGACGTGACCATCGCGTTCTCCGGTACCTGCTGGAGCAAATTCGCCGGCGCCATCTGCGGCGTCAGCGTCTACCTCGACGGCAACAAGCTCGGCGACGTGCCGCTCTTCTTCAACGCCGTGACGCAGCACATGACCCTGCCGACACAGTTCTTCGCGACCACGCTCGATTTCGGCCAGCACACCATCATGCTGACCGCGCTGACGGACGGGACGCAGAGCGACAAAAACGACTTTTACTCATTGTGGATCGTTGACTGATCTCGCGCGCAGGGTGGGGCGGCCCTCGCGCGGATCCACCCTGTCGCTTCCTCATTGCCGGCATTCGCGTCGCCGAACCTTCCTGCGCGGAGCCCCTGTCTCGCCATCGCGAGGCCGGCGGAACCGGCTGTGGTCTCGTCGCTGCACGCTCTGTCGCGCGGCGGCACGATCGTGCAAGCGCGCGTACGCTCAACCATCGGCGCTAGCCGAACAACCGACGCCACAACGACGGCGGCTCCGGACGATAGACCTCGGCCGGTATCCCGATCAGCGCAGGCCCCGAAAGCGTCGCTCCGTCAATCGAGTGTCCGGCGTGCAGCGCCTTGTTGACCGCGGCAACCAGCGAACTGCGCTGGGCAACAGCAGTGAAAACGTTGCGCGGACCCGAGTGATACATGTCCGTGCCGAGTCGAAGTGAATCCTTGAACACCGGCTCGGCGTCCAGTGCGAACTCCACCCACTGCCCGTGCTTCGATCTGGCGCGGAACGTCGTCGGCAGCGTGACCTTGGCCATATGGCCTATGAGTACGAGCCCGAACGCCTCCGGCAGCCAGTCGATCGCACGTCGCGCCGACATCGGATCCGGGAACAGCGCGGCGACTTTCGCCTCGATCTCGGCGTCGGTAATGCCATCGGTGCCGATGATGGCGATGACGTGTTCAAGCTGTGCGGCAGAGATGGGCTGCATGGGAAGCGAACGGATCAGGGGGAGGGCGGTTCGCGGAATGTACGCGAAAGGATTTCATCAATCGATCGCGAGTCGCGCATTGAAGGCGCGAACGGTGTGGCGAGTATCTATACGCCTCCGACGCCGTGCGTCAGCCACAATCGAGCAGCCGGAAACGCCGAGAGAAATGAACAGAGAATTCGAACCAGGTCGGCCGAAAAGCGCCGTTGCGCTATTGGTCCAGAAGCAAAAGAAGCGCCGTGCGCTTCGCCGGAGATAACTTCCGGAACAACTGGATGAGCTGCTTTTCCTTCGCCGAGAGCACGACAGTGCCGCTGGAACGATCTGAACTTTCTCCGACCAGTTCGTCGACGGAAACGCCAAGCAAATCGCGAAGTACCTTCAGCGCCGCGATACTCGGTTCGTTGTTGCCGAGCTCCCAGGCCGACACAGCAGCCTTCGTAAACCCGAGTTCGAGCGCGATCTGCTCCTGAGTGAGCCCGCTTGCTTTCCGGAATTCCTTGAGGCGACTCGCGAAGGTTTTCATCGGCCGAGTGTGCCGATCGATCCCCCGCGTGTCGCTTTCGATGCGTTGACTGTAGAAAACGTTACGTGTACCTTTGCAGCAGGAGCACGATTGCCAAGGACGGCTTCGCGCCACGAGCAAGCGACCAACAGGGAAGTCATTCCGATGAGCCGATCGACCGCGCAAGACCTCTCGAACACGGCGTATAAGCAACTCATTGCGACCGCGATTGCCGCCGTCGAAGCCCGCGCACGTAGACCCGGCACCGCGCTGTCCAGCACCGCTAAAGCGGTCGACTGGTTCCGCCTCAAGCTCGCCGACTACGAGCACGAAGTCTTCGCCGCCGCGTGGCTCGACAACCGGAATCGCCTGCTCGCCTTCGAAGAACTCTTTCGCGGCACCCTTGACGCAATCACCGTCCCCGCGCGGGAAATCGTCAAGGCCGCGCTGCGCCACAACGCCGCCGCTGTCCTGTTCGCTCACAACCACCCGTCTGGCAACGCCATCGCATCGGGCGAAGACGTCGTCCTCACCATCGAACTCGCCCGCGCGTTGGACCTCGTCAACGTCCGCGTACTCGATCACTTCGTGATCACCGCTACCGAACCGCCGCGCACCGTCTGGGCCGGCATCTCGCCGTCGATGCGTCCGTCGAACGCGGCGCCGCCACGCGACAGCAAGCGAGCAGAGGCGCTAGCGAAGAAGCGCGTCAAGGCGAGCAAGAAAACCCCTAAAAAACGAGCACGCGAAGACGCGCCGCTGCGACCGGGTCTACGTACGTCGTCGGGTTGGCGTTGAATGCCACATACGGATTGAACGTGATGGGGCGCTCGGGGACACCGGGCGCGGAGTCTTCGCTGATGAATGCGCCAAGGTCAGGGTCGTAGTAGCACGCGGCGACGTAATACAGGCCGATCTCTTCGTCGAAGTAGTGACCCGTGTGCCGAATGGGCGTGTTTTCCGTGCCGTCGTGGCCTATCTGATTGCCCCATGCGTCGTAGCGGAAGCGCGCTACGACGGCGCCCTGCAGATCGACCAGCGCCGTCGGCGTGCCCAAGGCATTGGTGACGAAGTGGCGAATGTGATTGTTACGCTTGAGGGAAAGCATGCGACCGTCAGCAGCACGCGAATAGCGAACAAGCGTGTTGCCGATGACGTTGGTTTCGGATTCCAGCCAAGGGCCGTCGTACTGGTAGCGCACCAGTATTGCCGCTGGGCCGAAGGTTTCCTTCTCCGCACGCAAGCCGTTCCAGTGATAGCGATAGCGCACGATCAGCACGTCGTTGCGCCAGACGGTGACGAGGCGGTCGCGCGCATGCCAGTCATAGCGGATCAGTACTCCAGACTGAAGACGCGTCTCGCGGTTGCCGTTCTCGTCATAGGTGAAAGCGACATCCGCTTCGGGATGCGCTGCATCCGACACCGACAGCACCTGACCGCGATCGTTGTAAGTGTAGACACTGCCCGGCGCCGGCTGCGCGTGAATGCCGGTGATGACGAAAAGCAGCAGGAAGCAAAGCAGCGCGCGCATGGCGCTCCCTGTATGCGCGGGTCGACGGCGCTCGACGACACGATCACACCGCCGAACCACCCTGGAATTTCGGATCGTCCGATGATAGCTCGTCCACAAATTACGTTGCGGCATTTTCAGCCAGTACAAATGCTTTGCTGTTTGGTTCGCGCGGCGCGACTTGCAGAGAACGGCGTCAGGTTCGGACTTGGCCCCGCTCGCGCAGCAGTCGATGCGCGAGCGCTGGTCCATCCCGCGAACTACCTTGCTACTGGCGAAGGATCGTTGCCCCTAAGTTGGCCCTATTGCCCCACAACATCGCGAACGCCGTACACCGTGCCATCCGTCGTGAACTCGATGACGGTATGACGCGCGTTACCCGTCTTGTAGATCCAGCGCTCCCCGACCTTCACGCCGTAGCCATTGACGAGGTCCGTTCGCCGTACTGGCTCGCCGCCGGCCTCGAGCACGCGGCTCATCGAATCGCCGGCACTGATGACCTTCGAGCCCAGCCGGGCCGTCGAGGTGGACGAGGCCGTGAAACCGGACGCCGACGCGATGAACGGCATCGCAATCGCCAGCGCGAGTATCAGCAGTGTCAGAATGGGTTTCATGGTCGCTCTCCGTCGGCAGTAGTGTTCGCTCGAAGAGCACTGCCGCAGGCACGGCCGACCTCTCACGTGGCAAGAGAACGGCGTCAGGTTTGCTGTGGCGACAACGGTCGCGAGGAGTGCACGCGCCGTAAGACGGCCGCCTGCCTTCCCCGATAGGTTCACGCATCCGCAACACCAACAATGCGCCGCTCCCTCACCCTCGGATCAACCACCCTCCGCCAAATTGGCGGCACCAACGCCAACACAAACATGCTGGCATAGCCCCCAGGCAACTGCGGACTGTCCTCATGGTGCCGCAACGCCTGATACCGCCTTCGCGGATTTGGATGATGATCCGCATGCCGCTGCAGCTGAAACAGCATCGCGTTGGTCAGTGTCTGCGCGGCATTCCACGAATGATGATGCGTGACGCGCTCGTAGCGTCCGCTGTCGGTCATGCGCCGCTCGAGGCCGTAGTGTTCGATGTAGTTGATGACTTCGAGTGTCACGGCGGCGACGAAGCCCTGGATCGCGAACCCGATCACGCCTCCCCAGCCCAGTGCAAAGAACGCCGCTGCACCGATCAAGACGCTCAGCGCGTACCACGCAATCAGTTCGTTGCGCCAATGCAGCGCCGGTAGATTCAGGGCGCGCAATCGCTGCGCTTCGAGCGACCACGCGTGCGCCGCGTTGCCGACGAGCGCACGCGGCAGGAAGTCGTAGACGGATTGCCCGAGTCGGGCCGACGAGGTGTCGAGCGGCGTGGATACGTGCACGTGATGGCCGCGCACGTGTTCCACTTTGAATCCGGCATAGATCACGCTGGCGAGCAGCAGGCCGCCGAGGCCGGGTTCGAGGCGGCCGGTCTTGTGGATCAGCTCGTGCGCGGTGTTGATGGCGCTGACGCCGCCGACGACGCCGAGGGAAACGATCCACATCGCTGCCGCGGCGCCGCCGAGTGGCGCGGTGGCGTAGACGTACAGCGCCCAGGCGAGGTGGCTCAGCCATATCGGCACCATGAGCCAGGTCAGCCATCGATAGTGCCGGTCGTCTTCCAGCGACGCGGCCTGCTCGGGCGCGACGTTCGCGCGGTCGGTGCCGATCAACGTGTCGGCGATCGGGACGATGACGAACAGGAACAGCAGCGGGAATGCGCTGGCCAGCGCGGCCGGGATGCCGGCGTGGATGCCGGCGGCCGCGAGCGGCAGCAGGGTGAGCGGCACGAACGCCAGTCCGTAACGCAGTCCACTCGGAATCGATCGCATCGGAAATCCTCCGATCAACTGGCCGTTGCTGTATGCGTCGGCGCGGGCGCCGTTCCTGCGTACGCCGCTGTCGCGCGACGGGGCCGAGCACACCACTCGCGGCCGTGGGCGTCAAGGCGACGCGGGGCTTGCGATCGGTGCGGCTATCCCGATCGTCGTCGGAGCGATCCGGCGACCGAGTCGCGGGTGTGCCGGCGTTTTCCTTCACCGCGCGTCCCGCCGGCCGTTCACGTTTGTGAGGGCTCGCTGTTGCGACGGATATCAGGATCGTCGCCAGGCGGTGACTGGCTCGTGTCATCAACAGTGCGAAGCCGCCGAACACCATCCGGACCGGAATTGATGTGCATTGACACGGGAATCCGCTAGCCGATGTGTAACGCCCGGAAGCGATGCGGCACCGGAACGCCGTTGGGTCTCGAACGAGGCGCGCCGCGCCTCGTTGGCAATGCTTCCGGCGGGCGACACAGGGGAAAGCAGGTCATCCGTTCGGTGCCGTTTCTTGATGGCACCGTTGATGCATTGCTGGGTCCGCTTTTTTCTCAGGGGGAAAGATCCGATGAATCGAATGCTCGCAACACTCGTCTTTGCGCTGTCGTCCGCGTTCGCGGTCGGCGCAGCCGCGCAGAGTCCGACGGAATACGACGCGACGCGATCGGCGCCGGCATCGGCCGGAAAGCCGACCGAGGCGCGGATGCGCCTGGCCGGTTCGACGACGATCGATCTGCGCACGCTGTCGGGAGGGACGCCGGTCCGCGGCAACGCGGCCAGGCCGGCCGATCCCGAGTCCCATCCGCGCGAGCTGGCCAGCGGGGCAACGGCCGGTCCCGCGAGTGCCGTGCCGGTCGTCGGCTCAGCGGCACGGGCGCCGACCATCACGTTCGAGGGTCTCGATTTCGCGACCTTCGGCTCGACCTATCCGCCGGACGCCAACGGCGACGTCGGTCCGGTCTACTACATCCAGGCGATCAACTCGTCGGTCGGCATCTTCCGCAAGTCCGACGGGTTCCGCGTCGCGGCCTTCACGCTGAACACGCTGATGAGCCAGGGCAGCTTCGGCAACCTGTGCGACACGAACAACCAGGGTGACGCCGTCGTCCTGTACGACACGTTCGAGGACCGCTGGGTCATCACGGACGTCGCCTACGCGCGCGACGGCTCGAACAACGTCATCAATCCGCCGGGCGCGTTCCAGTGCTTCGCGGTCTCGAAAACCGGCGACCCGCTGAAGGGCGGCTGGAACTTCTACTCGATCGCGGTCGCGGGTGGACTGAACGACGCGCCGAAGCTCGGCATCTGGACCGACGGCATCTACCTGTCGACCAACCTGCTGAACTATCTGTCGCCGAACGCCTTCATCGCGCCGCGCGTCTACGCGCTCAACAAGGCGCAGATGTACGCCGGTCTTCCGTCCGTGCAGATCGTTTCGTTCGATGCGCCGACGGCCGATTTCTCGCTGCTGCCGAGCAACGCGCGCCTGCAGACCGGCACGCCGCCGGCGGGTACGCCGAACTATTTCGTGTCCTCGTGGCAGTACCTCAATGCGTTGACGGTCTACAAGTTCCACGTCGACTGGAACCGCATCGGGCTGTCCACCTTCACCGGCCCCGACGTGCCGCTGGCGGCGACGAGCTGGCCGAATGCGACCGTCCCGGCGGCGCCGTCGCTCGGCGGCAACAATCTCGACGTCGTGCAGATCCGCGCGATGGCGCAGGCGCAGTACACGAACCTCGGCGGCGCCGAATCGGTCTGGGCGACGCACACGGTCCGGCGCGCCAACACGACGGGCTTCGCGGCGTCGCGCTGGTATCAGGTGAACGTCACCGGCGGCAGCGTGACTGCGAATCTGCCGCAGGCGGCGACCTGGGATCCGGACGCTGCCAACGTGATGCATCGTTTCATTCCGAGCCTGGCGATCAACCGCGCGGGCGACATGGCACTCGGCTACACCACGTCGAGCAGCACGACCAAGCCGGCGCTCAAGTATGCCGGCCGCCTGGCTTCGGATCCGATCAACACCTTCAGCCAGACCGAACAGACGCTCGTGCAGGGCGACGGCACGCAGGTCGGCACCTGCGCGGGCGTCACCTGTACGCGCTGGGGCGAATACAGCGCGATGAGCCTGGACCCGGACGGCTGCACGTTCTGGATGACCGGCGAGTATTACGCGGCCGACGGCCTCAATTACCAGACCCGCATCGGCTCGTTCTCGTATCCGTCGTGCACGACGGTCGGTGCGGGCGGCACGGTGTCGGGCACGGTGACCGCCGCGGTCGGCGGCGCGCCGCTGAGCGGCGCGACCGTCTCGCTCGGCAGCCGCACGACGACGACCGACGCATCCGGCGTCTATTCGTTCACGTCGATTCCGGCCGGCACCTATCCCGGCCTCAGCGCGAGCTTCCCGGGCTGCACGAACGGCGCGGCGAGCAACATTGTGGTCATTGACTCAAACACCACAACGCAGAATTTTGCGCTGGCTTCGGCGCCGGAAAGCGCCTGCCTGACCGACACGGCGCAGACAGATTTCCAGGCTGGGCTGCTGACGAACGTCGACCTCTCCACGACGCCAGGCGATGTCACGCTGGCCGGCGGTCCCGTTGTCGATCAGCAGAACGGCACGCTCGGCACGAGCGGCGTCGGCATCACCGTCGCGACCTGGGGCGGCCAGACGTTCACGCCGTCGGTCACCGGGCTTATCACGCGTGTCGACGTCAATCTGTTCTGCAGCGGCTGCACGGGCACGACTCCGAACCTGACGCTGAGCATCCGCGCCACCAGCGGCGGCCTGCCGACGGGTGCCGATCTCGCGACCGCAACGATCACCGGATTCAACAGCGGCGCGAGCGCGTATCACACGGCGACGCTCGCGGTGCCGATCACGCTGAACGCGGGCACGCAGTACGCGTTCGTCGTGCGTCCGACGGCGAACCCGGCGCCGGGCACTTATGCGCTGACACGCAGCGGTACATCCACGGCGGGGGCGGACGTCTATGCCGGCGGCACGCGCGTCGCGGGCGCGACGAGCGGAACGGTCTGGTCGGTTCCGCTGACCGGCGGCGTGAATACCGACAGCGGCTTCAGGGTGTACATGGATACCGGCTTCCGCGCGTCGGGCGACCTGACCTCGTCGGTCAAGGACGCGAACCCGGCACCGGGTCACATGCCGACGTGGTCGACACTGTCGTGGAACGCGACGGTACCGGCGAATACGAGCCTGCAATTCCAGGTCGCCGCGAGCAATTCCATCACGGGCCCGTTCAACTTCGTGGGCCCGGACGGCACGGCCGGAACCTACTTCACGACGAGCGGCGCTTCGCTGAGCCAGTTCGACAACAACCGCTACCTGCGCTATCGCGCGTACTTCGCGACGACCGACAGCGCGGTGTCGCCGACGCTCAACGACGTCACGGTGTGCTTCACGAATCCGTGCATCGCGCCGCCGACGCCGACGATCACGCCGGGAGGCCCGACGACGTTCTGCGCCGGCGGCAGCGTGACGCTGACGTCCTCGAGCGCCAGCGGCAATCAATGGAGCCTCAGCGGCAATCCGATCGGCGGTGCCACGTCGCAGAGTTTCATTGCGACCGCGTCGGGCAATTACACGACGACGGTGACGAACGAGTTCCAGTGCGCGAGCGCGTCGTCGTCGACCACGACGGTGACGGTCAACCCGTCGCCCTCCACGCCGACGATCACGCCGGGCGGCCCGACCACGTTCTATGCGGGCGGCAGCGTGACGCTGACTTCGTCGAGCGCGAGCGGCAATCAGTGGTATCTCGACGGCAACCCGATCGGCGGCGCGACCGGCCAGCAGTACGTCGCCGCGGCGAGCGGCAACTAC
>NZ_DATIGT010000232.1:0-9039 GCF_035481375.1 Tahibacter sp. | reverse complement strand
GCGCGAGGCGGGCGCAGGTGCTGAAACGACAAAGGCCCGCACGAGGCGGGCGCAGGTGCTGAAACGACAAAGGCCCGCACGAGGCGGGCCTTTGGTGACCATCTGAATTTGGTCGGGGAGACAGGATTTGAACCTGCGACTTCTACGTCCCGAACGTAGCGCTCTACCAGGCTGAGCTACACCCCGAGGGAGCTGCGCATCTTAATGACGACGATGCGGCTTGGCAATACCCGCGTGGCGGTCGGGACCGGAAAATCGTTACGATCGGCGAATGCAAGAATCCAACACCGACGTGCTGATTCTCGGGGCCGGCGTCATCGGCCTGTCCTGCGCGTGGTATCTGCTGCAGTGCGGACGCCGCGTGACGATCCTCGATCGCGGCCGGGTCGGCGGCGGCGCGTCGCACGGCAATTGCGGCACGCTGACGCCGAGCCATTCCGCACCGCTCGCGATGCCGGGAATGGTCACGAAGGCGCTGCAGATGATGTGGCGCAAGGATGCGCCGTTCCATGTCGCACCGCGGCCCGACGTCGAACTGCTGGGCTGGATGCTGCGGTTCGCCGGGCGCTGCAATTGGCGCGACTTCCACGCGGCGAATCGCGCGAAGGCAAAGATCCTCGTGCACTCGCGCGGACTCATCGGCGATCTCGTCGCCGCGCACGGGCTCGACTGCGACTTCGCCGCGACCGGCACGCTCTACGTGTTTCGCGAGCAGCGCGAACTCGACGCGTTCGGCTGGCATCTCGACAGCCTGCGCGACGTCGGCATTCCGGTCGAGGAGCGCAGCGCGGCACAGCTGCGCGCGCTCGAACCCTGCCTGCGCGACAGCGTCATCGGCGGCGTGTTCCATCCGGGCGACGCGCAGCTGCGGCCCGACCGCTACGTCGCGGAACTCGCGCGGCTCGTGCGCGAGGCCGGCGGCGAGATCCTCGAGGACTGCGCGGTCGAGGATTTCGCGACGGCCGGCGCGCGCATCGACACCGTCGCGACGACGCGCGGCGTCTGGCGCGCCGCCGACATCGTGCTGGCGCTCGGCGCCTGGTCGCCGCCGCTCGCGCGCCGGCTCGACCTGCGCATTCCGCTGCAGCCGGGCAAGGGCTATTCGATCACCTACGAGCGGCCGGCGCTCGCGCCGCGCATTCCGCTCGTGCTCAAGGAAGACAGCGTCTGCGTGACGGCCTGGGCCGACGGCTACCGCCTCGGCAGCACGATGGAGTTCGCCGGCTACGACGAGCGGCTGAATCGCCTGCGTCTCGATGCGCTGCGCCGCGGCGCCGCGCGCTATCTGCACGAACCCGAAGGGCCGCGCGTCATCGAGGAATGGTTCGGCTGGCGTCCGATGACCTGGGACGATCTGCCGATCCTCGGCCGCAGCGGGCGCTGGAACAACCTGACGCTCGCGACCGGCCACGGCATGCTCGGCGTCAGCATGTCGCTCGCCAGCGGCGAGCTGGTCGCGCAGACGATGACCGGCGCAACACCGGCGCTCGACCCCGCGCCGTATAGTCCGCAACGTTTCCACCTGTGAGGAAATAGCCGTGCTGCGATCCGCCTGGCGTCTGCTGTTGCTCGCTTCGTCCCTCGTCGTTTCTCCGGTATTCGCCGCGCCCGCACCGGAAACGCCGGTCGACCTGCAGTGGGGCGTGAAGATTCCGCTGCGTGACGGCGTCGAACTGCAGGCCACGCTGTACCGGCCGCAGGGCCAGCGCGAAGGTTTGCCGTGCATCCTGTCGCTGACGCCGTACATCGCGCAGAACTATCACGACCGCGGCATGTATTTCGCGGCGCACGGCTATGTGTTCGCCTCGGTCGACGTGCGCGGGCGCGGCAATTCCGGCGGCACGTTCACGCCGCTGCTGCAGGAGGCCAACGACGGTCACGACGTCGTCGAGTGGCTCGCGAAGCAGAGCTACTGCAACGGCAGGATCACGATGTGGGGCGGTTCCTACGGCGGCTACGACCAGTGGGCGACGGCCAAGGAAAAGCCGCCGCATCTGGCGACGATCGTGCCGGTCGCGGCCGTGATGCCGGGCCTCGACTTTCCGATGCGCAGCAACATCTTCTATCCCTACGACATGCGCTGGCTGACCTATGTCAGCGGACGCGCGACGCAGGACAAGCTGTTCGGCGACGAGAAGATGTGGAACACGCTGTTCAAGAGCGCGCACGAGGCGCACGCGCCGTTCAACACGATCGACGCGCGCTTCGGCAATCCGTCGCCGGCGTTCCAGCAGTGGATCGCGAATCCGATGCAGGGCGACTATTGGGACCGCTACAACCCGACCGCGGCGCAGTACGCCGCGCTCGACCTGCCGATCCTGACGATCACCGGCCACTACGACGGCGATCAGCCCGGCGCGCTCGCGTTCTATGCGGGTCACATGAAGCACGGCACGCCGGCCGCGCGCGAGCGCCACTATCTGATCATCGGTCCCTGGGATCATGCCGGCACGCGCACGCCGCGCGCCGAATACGCGGGCCTGAAGCTCGGCAGTGCGAGCCTGCTCGACATGAACGCGCTGCACCGCGACTGGTACGACTGGACGCTCAAGAGCGGCAGGAAGCCCGATTTCCTGAAGGCGCGCGTCGCCTACTACGTGACGGGCCCCGACGAGTGGCGCTATGCCGACACGCTGGATGCCGTGACCGCGCGGCACGAGGAATATTTCCTGGCCTCAGACGGCGGTCGCGCGAACGACGTCTACGCGTCGGGCCGGCTCGAAACCGGCAAGGGCAAGCGTGGCGGCGCCGACCGCTATGTCTATGATCCGCTCGACGTCAGCGCGGCAGCCGACGATGCGGCCGACGAATCGGGCAGCGAGCTGACCGACCAGCGCGGCCTGCTGCGCCGCTCCGGCAAGCACCTCGTCTATCACACGGCGCCGTTCGCGAAGGACACCGACATCGCCGGATTTTTCCGCCTGAGCGCCTGGCTGAAGCTCGACCAGCGCGACACGGATTTCAGCGTCGACGTCTATGCGATCGCGCCGGACGGCAGCAGTCTCTTCCTGACCAACGACGTGATGCGCGCGCGTCATCGCGAGAGTCTGCGCGAGGAAAAGCTCGTGACGCCGGGCAAGGTCGAGCGCTACGACTTCCAGAGCTTCACGTTCGTCGCGCGCCAGCTCAAGCGCGGCAGCCGCCTGCGCCTCGTATTCGGGCCGATCAACACGTTCAATCTGCAGAAGAACTACAACAGCGGCGGCGTCGTGAATACCGAAAGCGCGAAAGATGCGCGCACCGTGACGGTGGAGCTGCTGCACGATGCGCAGCATCCGTCCGCGCTGTATGTGCCGATTGCGGCAGAGAGGAAGCCGGCAGGGTCGCCGTCTCCGTGAATGGCGCAGACGGGAACTGACGGAGTCACGCGAGAAAACCATCCCCATCCATGCCCTCCCGCCCGTCGGGCGTTCAAGGCCGTCTGAACCTGGCGGTTCCGGGCGACGGCCTTTCACCTCATCGAGGGGAGGGTTTTTCACGGCGCTGTTCGGCGTCGAGGCAAACCCATGACTGTCTGCACGCTTCATCAAGGCACCGCACCGCTGCTGATCTCGCTGCCGCACGACGGCAGCGAGATCCCGCCCGACATCGCGGCGCGGCTGACCCCCGCGGCGCAGCGCGCGCCGGATACCGACTGGCACGTGAGCCGGCTCTATGCGTTCGCGCGCGAACTCGGCGCATCGGTGCTCGTGCCGCGCTATTCGCGCTATGTCGTGGACCTCAATCGGCCGCCGGACGATGTCTCGCTGTATCCGGGGCAGAACACGACCGGCCTGTGTCCGATCGTTCAGTTCAGCGGCGAACCGGTGTACCTCGACGGCCGGCAACCCGCGCCCGCGGAGATCGCCGCGCGCGTGGACACCTACTGGAAGCCGTATCACGAAACCCTGCAGCAGGAGATCGCACGGCTGCATGAGGCGCACGGCCGCGTCGTGCTCTGGGAGGGACATTCGATCCGCAGCGTCGTGCCGTTCCTGTTCGACGGCCGGCTGCCGGACTTCAACGTCGGCACGGCCGGCGGCGCGAGCTGCTCGCCGGCGCTGCAGGCGCGCCTGGACGCCGTACTGTCGGCGCAGTCGCGCTACAGTCACGTCGTCAACGGGCGCTTCAAGGGCGGTTACATCACACGCCGGTACGGCCGTCCGGCCGACCGCATCGAAGCGATCCAGCTCGAACTCGCGCAGCTCAATTACATGGATGAAGACGATTTTTCGTATCTTCCGGAGCGCGCCGAGCCGACCGCCGCCGTGATCCGGCGACTGCTCGAAGCCGCGCTCGAAAGCTGATCGCCCGCAGATCCGGGCTCACCCGCGTTACCGAGGATCGCCTCATGCGCACGACACTCGCCGCCACCCTCGTACTCGTTGCCGCCGTCGCCCTGCCGTCGCCGGCCTTCGCCCAGACCGGCATGGGCCGCCGCGCGCCGCCGCCGGCGCAGAACGACGACAAGAAGCAGGAAGAAGTCCGGCAGCAGCAACAGAATCCGCAGCAGGGACAGCAGCAGGGACAAGGGCAGGAGAAGGAAAAGCAGAAATGAGGCAGCAGGAGTGGGAAAAGAGTCGCCGGCCGCGCTTGCTCGTTTCTCACTCCTCGACACGCTTCTCCTCGCTCAGACTTCGAGCGAAGCCAGGTCGCCCTTCTCCTCGAGCCAGCTCTTGCGGTCCGAGGCGCGCTTCTTGGACAACAGCATGTCCATGACCTTGCTCGTGCCGTCGTCGGTTTCTATGGTGAGCTGGACGAGGCGGCGCGTGTCGGGATGCACGGCGGATTCGCGCAGCTGCGACGGGTTCATTTCGCCGAGGCCCTTGAAGCGCGTGACCGAGACCTGGCCCTTGATCTTTTCGCGCTCGATGCGTTCGAGCAGCGCGCGCTTCTCGTTCTCGTCGAGGCAGTAGAACACCTGCTTGCCGACGTCGACGCGGAACAGCGGCGGCATCGCGACGAACACGTGGCCTTCGCGCACGAGCGACGGGAAGTGGCGCAGGAACAGCGCGCAGAGCAGCGTCGCGATGTGCAGGCCGTCGGAGTCGGCGTCGGCCAGCACGATGACCTTGCCGTAGCGCAGGCCGTCTATGCGATCCACGCCGGGATCGCAGCCGATCGCGACCGCGAGGTCGTGCACTTCCTGCGAGGCGAGCACCGATCCCGATTCGACTTCCCAGGTGTTCAGGATCTTGCCGCGCAGCGGCAGGATGGCCTGGAAATCCTTGTCGCGCGCCTGCTTGGCCGAGCCGCCGGCCGAGTCGCCTTCGACGAGGAACAGTTCGGTGCGCGACAGATCGCTCGACGCACAGTCGGCGAGCTTGCCGGGCAGCGCCGGGCCCTGCGTGATCTTCTTGCGGACGATCTGCTTCTCGGCCTTGAGGCGCGCGGCGGCGCGCTCGATCGCGAGCTGCGCGATGCGCTCGCCGATCTGCACGTGCTGATTCAGATACAGCGAGAAGCCGTCGTGCGCGACGCCTTCGACGAAGGCTGCGGCGCTGCGCGAGGACAGTCGCTCCTTGGTCTGCCCCGAGAACTGCGCGTCCTGCATCTTCAGCGACAGCACGAACGAGAGCCGGTCCCAGACGTCCTCGGGCGCGAGCTTCACGCCGCGCGGCAGCAGGTTGCGGATGTCGCAGAACTCGCGCAACGCTTCGGTCAGGCCGGTGCGCAGGCCGTTGCAGTGCGTGCCGCCCTGCGCGGTCGGAATCAGGTTGACGTAC
This sequence comes from Tahibacter sp., assembly GCF_035481375.1. Lineage (GTDB taxonomy): Bacteria > Pseudomonadota > Gammaproteobacteria > Xanthomonadales > Rhodanobacteraceae > Tahibacter. Next base: position 3,334 of record NZ_DATIGT010000232.1, on the reverse strand, counting down.
GACTCCTGCACGAGCTCGCCTTCGGGCACCCAGGCCAGCGCGAACTCGACGGCTTCGGTGTCGCGCTTGAGTTCGTGCACGTAGAGGTCGGACGGAATGAACTCGTTCTGGCCGAGCATCGAGCGCAGATAGTCCTGCAGGCCGTCCTCGTAGTACCAGGTGTCCTTCTCGCCGCTGGCTTCGTCGGTCAGCTTGACGGTCAGTCCCGAGCACAGCACGGCCTTGGCCTGCAGCACGTGCTTGAGCCGCGACAGCAGGATCTTCGGCGTGTCGAAGTATTTCGGATCGGGCCAGAAGCGCACGGTCGTGCCGGTCTGCTTCTTCGGCACGCTGCCGATCACCTCGAGCGGGCTCGAACGATCGCCGTTGCGGAATTCCATGCGATGGATCTGCGCCTCGCGCTTGATCGTGACTTCCACGCGCGTGGACAGCGCATTGACGACCGAGACGCCGACGCCGTGCAGACCGCCGGAGAACTGATAGTTCTTGTTCGAAAATTTGCCGCCGGCGTGCAGGCGCGTAAGGATCAGCTCGACACCCGGAATGCCTTCCTCGGGATGGATGTCGACCGGCATGCCGCGGCCGTCGTCGGCGACGCTGACCGATCCGTCGACATGGACCGTGACGTCGATGTTCTTCGCGTGGCCGGCCAGCGCCTCGTCGACCGAGTTGTCGATGACTTCCTGCGCGAGATGGTTCGGTCGCACCGTGTCCGTATACATGCCGGGACGGCGCTTGACCGGGTCGAGACCCGACAGGACTTCGATATCGGCGGCGTTGTAGCGACTGCTCATGGGGACCGGCGCGGGTACGGGCGTGACAGGGGACCTGTCATGGTCGCCGCAAGCCCGGCCGCAATCAAGCCGGGGCGTGACTTTCGCGCGACGCCGAAGCGGCCTGCGCGGCATTCCCGCGCAGGCCGTCGCATTTTTCAGCGCGCGGCTTCGAAGCCGCTGCCGAAGATGCGCTCGTATTCATATGCGCCGACATCGACGGTGCCGAAGTCGTTCGCGTTGCCCGGGCTTTCCAGGCCGCGCGGCGTGCCGTCGATATCGGGATCCTCGGTCGGCGCCTGGCTCGCCGTGCAGTAATCGATCGCGGCGTTGCCCGCGCGCAGACGATAGTTGCCGCGCGCGGCGTCGACGAAGTCGATCGGAGCGATGTCGCTGCGCGTGAGTCCGCTCCAGATCTGGCCGGCGCTCATGATCAGGCAGTCGCCCGCATGCGAGATCGTCGCGCCGTTCTGCGCGTAGAGCTGGGCGTGGCCGCTGATCAGCGTGGAATAGAACTCGTAGCGCGTCGCCGAATCGCCGCTGGCGCCGTCGGCGAAGATCGGCGACGGCATCGACGTTCCCGCGCTGTTGTCGGCGATCGTCGTGTAGGAGAAACGCAGCTTGCCCGCCGTGGTGCGGATCGGCGCGCACACGACGTTGCTGCCGCTGCAACGGTTGCGCGCAACGACGCTGCCGAGCAGGCGCAGTTCGCTCGTCTGCCCGCGCACCGAGATCGCCGGGCCGTCGTTCGCGGTGTTGTCGCGGATCAGGCTGTGAAACAGTGCGCCGTTCGCGCCGCCGGCCAGCGCGATGCCGCCGCCGCGCGGCGCGGTGTTGCCGGACAGGCGCAGGCATTCGCGCTCGGCGCTGCACGGGCGCTGCGGCCCCATCGCATAGCGCACGAACTGCACGTAGCCGCCGTCGGTCGCATACGCGCCGCCGCCTTCGGTGCCCGCGGTGTTGTCGCGGATCACCGTCGATTCGGCCAGCAGCTTGCCGGTCGAGCCGCGCACGTAGACGCCGCCGCCTTCGCTGCTTGCGGTGTTGTTGCGGATCAGCAGGCCGTCAGCCGGCAATGCGAGATCCGGATCGCCGCCGACGCTCGCGAGGCCCGAATCGATGAACAGGCCGCCGCCCGCGGCCGCGCGGTTGTCGCGCACGACGACACCGTAAGGATTGAAGCGCAGGGTGCCGCCGCCGACCGCGAAGCCGCCGCCCAGGCTCGCGCGGTTGTTGTCGACTTCGACGTCGCGCTCGACATTCACGATCGCGTTCGTGCCGTTCACCGAGACGCCGCCGCCGTAGATGCCGACGTTGTCGTGGATCCGCATGTCGGCGAGCGTCACGCGCGCGCGGCCGCCGACCGAAATGCCGCCGAAATCGCCGACGTCGCCGCTCGCGCCGCCGTTGCGGACATCGAGACCTTCGAGCCGCACGGCGATGCCGTTCGCGCCGTCGGTCCATGCCGTCACCGCGGCCCAGGTGCCGCTGCCGCCGATGGCAGTGCGTCCGGCCGGCGTCGCCGCATCGCAGTTCGCGTAGCCGCCGCGCAGCGTCACATCGGAATCGATGAACAGCTCCTGGTTCGTGTAGTTCTGATTCGCCGCGAGACGGATCGTGTCCGCGCCGGGATTGGCCTTGGCTTGCGTCAGGGCGACCGCGATCGATGCGGTATCGCAACCCGCGTCGGCGCCGACGCGGATCGTCAGCGCATGAACGGGCGCGGCAAGGAAAAACAGGGGCAGCAGGGCAAGGCAGCGTTTCACGCGAAGCTCCGTCAGGGATGTGCGTTCCCCAGGACGGAGGCGGGCTTGCGGGGCTGTCAGGCGAGTTGCGGGCGGTGTTGCAGTCGGTGCGTGATCCGTTTTGCAGAAACGAGTGACGAGGAGCGAGAAACGCGTCGAGCGGAGCCTCGACGCTTCACCGCTCGTTTCTCGCTCCTCTTCACTCGTTCCGGATTCAACCCAGCACGAGCGTCGCAAACCGGGGCGGTTCGCCCGACGAAGCGCCGTAGTCGAACACTTCTTGCCGCACCGCGAAGCCGGCGCTTTCCGCCAGCGCGCGCAGTTGCGCCGCCGCATACGGACGAATCGTCTCGTCCGTGCGGAATTCCTCGCGCAGCGTATCGTCGGCGCCGAGTACGCGATACCAGCGTTCGATGCGGTTCGTGCCGTCGGCATGGGCCGTGATGCGCTTGCGGCGTTCGAGTGCGCCGTCGTCGTGGGCGCGGCGGTAGTCGAGGCGGAAATCGCTGAAGCTTTCGACCGGCTGCGGCACGAAGGCGTCGACGACGACGCGGCCGTCGCCGGCGAGCAGTGGCCGGAGACCGGCCAGGACTTCCGCGGCGACGCGCGGGTCGGTCAGGTAGGTGATCAGCGAGTAGGGCAGCAGGATCGTCGCGAATCGTCCGTGCAGTGCGAGCGCGCGCAGGTCGGTCTGCACGACGTGCGCGGTCAGTCCGCGCGCGGCCGCATCCGTGCGCAGGCGCCGGAGCATCGGCAGCGAGCGATCCGCGCCGACCGCGTCGAGTCCGGCCGCGAGCAGTTCGAGCAGGATACGTC
>NZ_DATIGT010000231.1:0-18528 GCF_035481375.1 Tahibacter sp. | reverse complement strand
GTGCTGCAGCGGCAGCGCCGGTGCGGCGGCCGGCACGGGCGGTGCGCTGTCGACGACGCGCCAGTCGACCGGGCGGCTCAGTCGAATCGCGCCGCCGTCGAGGCCGAGCAGCGGCGACGGTGCGATCACGCGCAGCGCCGTCGCCGGCGGCAGTTCCGTGTCGAGTTCGCGCAGCAGGCTCGCGGTCGCCGGCGTGTCGCCAACGGGAGTCGCGCTGCCGAATGCCGGAAATCCGGGCGCCAGCCAGCGCCAGTCGGCATCGGGCGCGGCGAGCGCGGCGCGGGCCTGCGCGGCATCGACGCCGGGGACGACGACGACCCAGGTCGCGCCTGCATCCGATTCGCCGCGGCGCACCGGCGTCGCGATCAGCAGCGCCGCCACGGCGACCAGTGCGAGCCGCAGCAGCAGCAGCGGCCATTGCTCGAGCCGGATGCGGCGCCGCGGCCGTGCCGGGCCGCGCACGAAGCGCAGCGCCGCGAACGGCGTGGGTTTCTGTTCCTGGCGCCGGTTCAGGTGCAGCAGCAGCGGCACGACCAGCGCGGCGAGCGCGGTCAGTCCGAGCGGCAGCAGCAGGCCCAGGCTCATGCCGGCTCGCTCCCGGGACGCGCGCCGAACAACTGCCGCAGCGCGCGGTCGGGCGATTCGTCGAGGTAGTGCACGGCCAGGCGGATGCCGCTCGCGGCGAGCCGCGACGCGAGCGCGGCGTGTGCCTGCGCGAACGCATCCAGGTACGCGGCGCGCGCGCCGGGGCCGTCGGCCAGGATCTCGGTGCCGTTTTCCACATCCATAAAACGCCGGTTGTCGCGGAATGGAAAATCGCGCTCCTCGGCGGTCAGGACGCGGATCATGACGACCTCGCGCCGCGCGGCGGCGAGGCGCTCGGCCAGCGCGATCGCGGCGTCGTCGTGCGCATCGGTCAGCAGCAGCACGAGCGAGGCCGGTGCGATGCGTTCCCAGAGCGGCAGCAGCTGGTCCGCGACCGGCCAGCGGCCTTCGGCCTGCCAGCGCAGCAGTTCCTGCACGCAGCGGTCGCGCTGGCGCGGACCCGAATCGGCCGCGACGAGCGCGAGCGGCTGCGACGACAGCGCGGCGATGCCGAAGCGGTCGCCCTGCCGCAGCGCGAGTTCGATCGCGCAGGCGGCCAGGGTGCGCGCGGCGTCGAGGCGCGACAGCGAGGCGTTCGCCGCGTCGCTCTGCGCCATCGACGCGCTCGCGTCGACGAGCACCCAGAGATCGAGCGGCGAGTCGCGCTCGGATTCGCGCACGAAATAGCGGTCGGAACGCGCGTACAGCTTCCAGTCGACGCGGCGCGGTTCGTCGCCGGGCGCGTAGGCGCGGTATTGCGCGAACTCGAGGCCGACGCCGCGGCTGCGGCTGCTGTGCTGGCCGAGCCCCTGCGCGCCCGCGGCGCGGCGCGGCACGAGGCGCAGATCGCGCAGCCGCGCGCGCAGTGCCGGCGTGACGAGTTCGTGGGTCATCGTGCGCCGGCTCCTGCCGGCGAAACGGTGTTCTCCACGGAAATACCTCGGTGTCGGGCTGAGCGCAGCGAAGCCCAACACCGAGGCGTCGCGTACGCGAATTCCATCAACGCGGAAACTCCACGCCCTCGAGCACGGCGGCGACGACGTCGTCGGCGCTGCGGCGTTCGGCCTCGGCGACGAAGGACAGCAGCAGGCGATGGCGCATGACCGGCGCGGCGAGCGCGCGGACGTCCTCGCGCGTCGCGGCGAGGCGGCCGTGCAGCAGCGCGCGCGCCTTGCACGCGAGCACGAGCGACTGGCCCGCACGCGGACCCGCGCCCCAGCGCACCCACTCGCGCACCGCCGTCAACGTCGCCGTCTGCGGCCGCGTCGCGCGCACGAGGCGCGTGATCCAGGTCAGCACGTCCTCGCCGACGGTGACGTCGCGTACGAGCCGCTGCAGCGCGATGAGTTCGTCGCCGCTCATGACCGCAGAGACGTCGGCCATCGCGCGGCCGGTGGTCTGCGCGAGGATCGCGCGTTCCTCGGATTCGTCGGGATAGTCGACGCGCACGTGCAGCAGAAAACGGTCGAGCTGCGCTTCGGGCAGCGGATACGTGCCGGCCTGCTCGAGCGGATTCTGCGTCGCGAGCACGAAGAACGGCTGCGGCAGCGCGTGCGTGACGCCGGCATAGCTCACGGTGCGTTCCTGCATCGCTTCGAGCAGCGCGGCCTGCGTCTTGGGCGGCGTGCGATTGAGTTCGTCGGCGAGCAGCAGGTTCGTGAAGATCGGGCCGCGCTGGAATTTGAAATGCCGGCGCCCGGTGCCGTGGTCTTCCTCGAGAATTTCGGTGCCGAGGATGTCGCTCGGCATCAGGTCGGGCGTGAATTGGATGCGGTGGAAATCCAGATGCAGCGCCTGGCCGAGACTGCGCACGAGCAGCGTCTTGCCGAGCCCCGGCACGCCTTCGAGCAGGCAGTGCCCGCCGGCGAGCAGCGCCGTCAGCAGCTGTTCGACGACGGTCTGCTGGCCGACGATCGCCGTGGCAATCGCATCGCGCAGGGCCTGCAGGCGGTCGAGCTGGGTTTGCAGGGAGTGCTCGGTAAGCGGCGTACTCATGCAGTCGTCATCCGGTTGGCGCAGGCGCGTGAAGCGCCCGTGTGCTGATGGACGGATTGTGCGTCGATACGATGCGAGGGCAGTACTGCCATTGGTTGGTACGGCGGCGGGAATCGTCCGGGCGGCGCGCGGGAAACAGAAACGAGACGTCAGTAGGTGAGCACTCGAGAGCGCGCATCCTCCGGCGATCGCGCCGCTTTCTCGGGTTCTTGCCTGCGGGCCACGAGTTTTCTGTCCGACGACGCACGCCCTGCGGCTGCCGGCTCGGGTCTACGCCGTCAACGCATACACCACGATATTCACCGCGAACTTCGTGTTGTCCTCGGCGAGCCAGCGCTTGTTGCGCCAGTCGTAGTCCCACTCGCAGCCGTAGTCCTTGTTGCTGTAGAGCACCCCGAGGCGGCCGTCGATCTCGATGCCGCGCAGGTAGTCGTGGACGAGGTCGTCGCCCCAGCCGTTGAGCTCGAAGCCCGTGGCGGGCGGATCGTCGAAGCGGAAGAAGCTCGAATAGAGCGGGTGTTTCTTCGGCAGCTTCTTCAGCGCGTCGGCGCCGAAGATCTGCGCCATCTGCGCCTCGAAGGATTTCGCGAACAGTCCGTCGATGTCGTGGTTGCAGTCGTCGACGAAGACGAAGCCGCCGTTGCGTACGTAGCGCTCGAAATGGCGTTTCTCGTCGGGATTGAACTCGACGAGCTTGTGGCCGGCGAGGTAGCAGAAACTCGCCTGCAGCATGCGCGGATCGGCGAGCGGCAGCACCTGCTCGACCGGATCGACGCGCAGGGTCGTGTACTGGATCAGCGCGTCGATCACGTTCGACGGCATGCGCTGATCGACGTCCCAGTCGCCCGACTCGTACATGAGCCGCGTGAAGCGGAAATCGTAGTTCTTCGTCTCCGCGCGCAGCCGCGGCGCGGCGAACGCACCGGCGCCGGCGGCGAGGAGGAGGCGGAGGAATTCGGAGCGGGTCATGGGCAGGAAAGAGTGGAGAGGAGTGAGAAACGAGAGCAAGCGGAGCGTCGCTTTGCCGGCCCTTTTCCCACTCCTCCTGCTCGTTTCTCGCTCTTACACCGCGTCCGACAGCGACGTGAACGTAAAGTCGCGGATCTTCATCGGCGGAATCATCATGACGAACGGCGATTCGTCGTCGCCGACGCGCACCGGCTTGCCCAGTTCCTCGATGTTGTTGAGCATGATGACCGGCGACTCGTTGAAGCGGAAATTCTTGATCGGATATTTGATCTCGCCGTCTTCGACGTAGAACGTGCCGTCGCGCGTGAGGCCGGTCAGCAGCACGGTCTGCGGATCGACCATGCGGATGTACCACGTGCGCGTCACGAGAATGCCCTTCTTCGTGCTCTTGACGAGGTCCATCGTCGACTTGTCCCCGCCGACCATGATCAGGTTGCCGGGCTGGCCCTGCGCCTTTTTCTTCTTCTGCTCGGCCCAGTAGCGCGAATACTGCAGGTACTCGACCTTGCCCTTGGTGATGATGTCGAGGCGTTCGCGCGGCAGGCCGTCGTTCTGCGCGTCGAACGGCGCGACCGAGGCGACCTTGTCCCACGGGTCGCTGTAGATCGAGACGCGTTCGTCGAACAGTTTTTCGCCGAGCTTGTTGCCGCCGCCCTTCTTCGACAGGAAGCTGCGGCCTTCGTCGGCCTGGCGCGCGTCGAAGCCGAACATCATGAACGAGATCAGCCCGGCGCTCGCGGCCGGTTCGAGGATCACCGTGTACTTGCCGGGTTCGAGCGCCTTGGCGTCGGCGGAACGCTTGGCCTTGTCGATCGCGATCGCGATTTCCTTCTTCGCATCGAACGTGTCGACGTCGGCGACGTTGCGCGCGACCCAGCCCGACCCGCGGCCGTCTTCGGTGCGCACGGTGCAGGTGAAATCGACGCCGGTCGACTTGTTGTAGGCGAAGTTGCCCTTGCTGTTGGCGATCGCGATGAAGCTCTGCGTGTCGACGAAGAAGCCGGCGGCGACGAGCTTGTCGTTCTTGCACGGCTCGATGCAGGCGGCGGCGACGCCGGTGCGGTATTCCGGCGCGATAGCGGCGGTCTTCGCGTTGAAGGTCTCGCTGGCCTTGTATTCCTGCTTGTCGATCGCCGGCATGAATTCCGGATTTTCCGGCGCGAGCTTCGCGAGCTCCTCGGCGCGGCGCACGACTTTTTCGAGCGACGCGTCGTCGAATTCGTTGATCGTCGCGGTGCCGACGCGCTTGCCGAACGCGACCTGCACGCCGAGCTGCAGGTCGTCGACGCTGCCGCTCGTGGACACGCTGTTGAGCGCGTAACGGATGTTGCCCGTGATCGAGCCGGTCAGCTGCGCGCTGCACTCGTCCGCCTTGGACAATTTGACGACTTTCTCCAGGATGGCCTTGGCTTCCTGCTCGGAAAGAATACCCATGATCAGTTCTCCTTCGGATCAGCCGAGGCTGCGTGCGGTGTTGATGACGTTGATGCCGTTGAAGCGCGCCGTCGACGAGCCGTGCGAGACGGCCGACACCTGGCCCGGCTGGCCCTTGCCGTCGAAGAACGAGCCGCCGAGGCGGTAGTCGTCCTTGTCGCAGACCGCGACGCAGGCGTTCCAGAATTCCGGCGTGCGGATCTGGTAGGCCACGTCTTCGAGCATCTCGGTGACCTTGCCGTTCTTGATTTCATAGAACAGCTGGCCGCCGAACTGCGCGTTGTAGCGCTGCTGGTCGATCGAGAACGAACCGTCGCCGACGATGTAGATGCCGTTCTCGATGTCCTTGATCATGTCGGCCGGGCTCATCTTGCCTTCGCCCGGGGCGAGCGAGACGTTGGCCATGCGCTGGAACTGCACGCTCGACCACGAGTCGGCATAGCAGCAGCCCTGCGACTCCTTGAGGCCGAGGATGTGGGCCTGGTCGCGGATGACCTGATAGTTGACGAGCTTTCCCTTGCTGACGAGATCCCAGCGCTGCGTCTTGACGCCTTCGTCGTCGAAGCCGACCGCGCCGAGCGAAGTCGGCTGGGTCTTGTCGGCGAACAGCGTCACCTGGTCGCTGCCGTACTGGAATTTCTCGCGCCACTTGTCGAGCGTCGCGAAGCTCGTGCCGGCGTAGTTGGCTTCATAGCCGAGCACGCGGTCGAGTTCGAGCGGATGGCCGACCGATTCGTGGATCGTGAGCCACAGGTGCGACGGGTCGAGCATGAGGTCGTACTTGCCCGGCTTGACCGAGCGCGCCTTGAGCTTTTCCTGCGCCTGCTTGGCCGCGGCGACGGCGTCCTCGACCATGTCGTAGGAGTTGTTGTAGACCACCGCGCCGCCGGGCAGGGTGACCTTGTCGGCGGCCTTGGGTTCGAGGTACTCGTAACCCATGCCGCGCGGATCGGACAGGCCCTGGCGCAGGCGGAACTTGCCGCTGGCCTTGTCGACCGCGGTCACGGTCATCGGCGCCCAGATGCGGTGCACGTCCTGGTCGATGTAGGAACCGTCCGTCGACGCGAAATACTTCTGTTCGTTGACGAGGAACAGCGTGGAGTTGATGAAGCTGGCGCCGGCCTTCATCGCCGCGGCGTTGACCGCGAGCAGCAGGTCGACCTTTTCCTTGATCGGCACTTCCATCGCGTTCTTCTGGATCGGCGTCTTCCAGCTGACCTCACCGACGCCCTTGACCGGCGCGAGTTCGACCGGCTTGGCCTGCAGCCGCGCATTGGCCTTGGCGATGGTCACGGCCTGGCGCGCGGCCTTGGCGACGGATTCCGGCGTCGCGATGCTGGTCGCGGCGAAGCCCCAGGTGCCGTTGGCGATCACGCGGATGCCGACGCCGGCCGATTCGGTGTTGACGACGTTCTCGACGCGGTCTTCGCGCGTGACGACGAACTGGCGCAGGTAGCGGCCGATGCGCACGTCGCAGTAGCTTGCGCCGCTGGCCTTGGCCGCTTCGAGGGCGGCGTCGGCAAGCTTTTTCTTCGTTGCGACGTCGACCTTGCTCAGCAGTTCTTCCGCGGCGATCGCGCGGCCGTACACAGGCAGCAGCAGTGCGCCGACACCGGCGCCGGCGAACTGCAGGAAATCGCGTCTGTCCATACTCTCTCTCCCGATGGGCGCAGCTTGAAAGGCGGCGGCGCGCAGCAGGACGCGGGCGCAGACGCCGGGGGCGCCCGATATTCGGTCAGCGCATGCGTCGGTGTCCCGTGACGAAGGACATGGTGTCGATGTAAACGGGGTCGGGTTCACTTCCGGCGCAGGCACCGGAGGTGAACCCGACCCCGTCAATTCGCGATCAGCGCAACGTGGCGTCGCTGCAGCCGGCGATCCAGGTCTCGCGGATCGTCCAGTCGCCGCCGAGCACGACGAAGTCGGCGGCGCAGCCGGCCGCGATGCGGCCGCGGTCGCGCAGGCCGAGGAACTCGGCAGGCCAGGTCGAGGCCATGCGCGCGGCGTCTTCCAGCGGCAGGCCGAGCCGCTCGACCGTGTTGCGCACGGCGGTCAGCATGTCGAGCGCCGAACCCGCCAGCGCGCCCTGCTCGTTGACGCAGAGACCGTCGCGCACGAGCACGCGCTGGCCGGCGAGCAGGAACTCGTCGCGCTCGCCGCCGACGGGCGGCATCGCGTCGGTCACCAGGAACAGGCGGCCGCGCGGCTTGGCGCGGATCGCCGTGCGCAGGCTCGCCGCATGCACGTGGTGGCCGTCGTTGATCAGGCCGCACCAGCTGTCGGCATGGTCGAGCGCGGCGCCGACGGCGCCGGGCTCGCGGCCGGTCAGCGGCGTCATTGCATTGAACAGATGCGTCACGCCGCGAACGCCGAGCGAGAACGCATGCATGAGCTGTTCGTACGTCGCCGCGGTGTGGCCGGCCGCGATGACGACGCCGCGGCGCACGAACTCGATCAGCGCCGCGTCGTCGACCTGTTCGGGTGCTAGCGTCAGCAGCGTGACGCCGCCGCGCAGCGCGGCGGCGCGCGCGATGTCCCCGGCCTGCGGACGGACGAAGTGCGCCGCGTCGTGCGCACCCTTGCGCTGCGGCGCGAGGTAGGGGCCTTCGAGATGGATGCCGAGCACGCCCGGCACACCGGCCGCGATCGCCGCGTCGGTCGCGGCAATCGCGGCGGCCATGGCCTCGGGCGAATCGCTGATCAGGGTCGGCAGGAAACCGGTCGTGCCGTAGCGCCGGTGCGCGGCGCCGATGCGGCGGATCGTGTCGACGGTCGGCGCGTCGTTGAACAGCACGTCGCCGCCGCCGTTGACCTGGCAGTCGATGAAACCCGGCAGCAGGAAATGCCCGTGCAGGTCGCGCCGAAGGGCAGTTGTCGCGCGCAGGTCGCTGGCGGCGACGATGCCGGTGATGCGGTCGCCGTTGACGAGCACGGCGACATCGTCGCGGAAGCCGTCGTCGGTCAGCACGCGCGCATTGACGAGGGCGACGGCCATCAGACGGTTTCCGTCACTTTGTTGAGATGCGGCGGCACGTCGGGGTTGTGGCCGCGGCGCAGCGCGAGCGCGTTGCAGGCGCGATAGAAGCTCTGCACCTGCACGAGCGGCGCACAGGCCGGGTGCACGCGCTCGGGCAGCGGCAGGGTGCTGCCGGCCGGATCGCCCGGGGCGGCGACGAACACCTGCGCACCGCGCGCGCGGAACTCGGCGGCGGCGGCGAGCGTGCCGGCCTGCGTGCCGTCGTCCTGGGCGAACACGAGCAGCGGAAAGCCGCTGCCGATCAGCGCCATCGGCCCGTGCTTCACCTCGGCGGCGCTGAACGCCTCGGCATGCAGGCCGCTGGTCTCCTTGAACTTCAGCGCGGCTTCCTGCGCGGCGCCGAGACCGAGACCGCGCCCCAGTACGAACAGGTTGCGCGCACCGGCGAGGCCGTCGGTCAGTGCCGACCAGTCGCTGTCCCAGCTGCGCGCGAGCACCGCAGGCAGGTCGTCCAGTGCGTCGGCCAGTTCGCGGCGCCCGCCCCAGGCCGCGGCGAGCTGCAGCAGTGCGGACAAGGTGCACAAGTAGCTCTTTGTCGCCGCGACGCTGCGCTCGGGGCCGGCCTGCAGCGCGATCACGTCGTGCGCGACCGCGGCGAGCGGCGAGTCTTCGGTATTGACGAGCGCGAGCACCTGCGCCCCGGCGGCACGCGCCGCTTCGGCGTTGCGCACGAGGTCGGGGCTCTTGCCCGACTGCGAGATCGCGACGAACAGCGCGCCGTCGAGCTTGAGCGGCGCGGCATAGACCGAACTCACCGACGGCGAGGCCGATGCGGTGCTCAGGCCGAGCTGGGTCTCGAACAGGTATTTCGCGAAGGTCGCGGCGTGGTCGGAGCTGCCGCGCGCGCAGGTCACGATGAAGCGCGGCGCGCTCGCGCGCAGGCGTGCGGCGAGGCGCGCGACCGGTGCCGCGTTCGCGTCGAGCTGCGCGCGGATCAGCGCGGCGCTGCTCTGGGCCTCGCGGAACATCAAGGTGGATTCTGCGGCGGGCAGGGCGGTCATGCGGTCCTCGGAAGGGTTTCAGGTGCCGGTGAGTTCGGCGACGAAGTCGTACATGTCGCCGCGATACCACGAGCAGGTGAATTCGACGACGCGGCCGTCGTCGAGAAAGCTGCGGCGCTCGATCAGCAGGCCCGCGGCGCCGACCGCGACGTCGAGCTGGCGCGCCTGGTCGGCGTCGAAGTTGATCGCGCGCAGGCGCTGCAGCGCGCGCTGCGGACGCAGGCCGAAGCGGTCGAGCGTTTCGTAGAGCGAATCGACGACGAGGTCGGGATCGGGCAGCAGGTTCAGCGGCACGGCCGTGCGCTCGATCGCGAGCGGCTGGTCGCCGGCATAGCGCAGGCGGTACAGCCGCGCGACGCGCGCGCCCGGCGACAGCGACAGCGCCATGGCCTCCTGCGGCGTGACTTCGCCGTTGCCGCGGCCCAGGAACACCGAGCGCGGGTTCATGCCGCGCGCGCGCAGGTCGTCGCTGAAGCTGGTCAGCCGCGAGAACGACTTGACGATGCGTCCGGCGACGAACGTCCCGGCGCCCTGGCGCTGGATCAGCACGTCGTCGGCGACGAGGCCGGCAATGGCCTTGCGCACCGTGACGCGCGACAGCGCGAGCTGCTGCGCGAGGTCGCGTTCGCTCGGCAGCGCCGAGCCCGGCGGCAGGTCGCCCGCGGCGATCGCGCGCTCGATCAGATTGCGCACGCGCATCCACGCGAGTTCGCGATGCGTGGCCTTTTCGCGGCCGAGCCGGCGCCAGATCTTGAGCAGGGCGGTGGACATGGCCGGGGACAATACCAGTCGGATACCACGGGCGTAAAGCGGTTGCGAGTGGTCGTCGCGTCCGGCGACCCGCGCGGCGGGGTCGGCAGTGCGGCATTCAGGCTTCGGCCCGGCCGGGCCCGGCGGCGGAAGCGAACCCATCCCGCCCATGTCCTCCCGGTCGAGGGAAAGGTTCGCTGCGGCGCGGTTTCGTGATGTCGAAGGCGTGCGACATCCATGCCGCCGGCGCGGAAAAGCCCGCCCGTTCAAGCGAGGGCATGGGTGATGATGGGTTTCGCGGGGGCTGCGAACCGCTCAACCCGACCTGTTTCATCGGTTATTTGCCGCTGAGCCGGACCGCTCTTTCTCACTCCTCTTCACGCGCGGCTCGCCCGCCCATCACGCCCCCCTTACCGCCACTTCCCGCACCATGACCCGATACCGGCACGCCGCCACCCTGTTGCGCGGTGGTATTTCAGTGGTATTGTCCCTGCCGACCGCGCCAGGAGTGTTCCGTGACTGCACCCGCCAGCCAAGTCGACCCCTTCGATCTCGTCATCTTCGGCGGCACCGGCGATCTCGCCGTGCGCAAGCTGCTGCCGGCGCTCTATCACCGCTACGCCGACGGCCAGATCCAGCCCGGCAGCCGCCTGATCGGCGTCGCGCGCGATGCGCTCGGCGACGCCGAGTACCACGCCAGGGTCCGCGCCGCGCTCGCGAAATCGCTCGGCGAGGATCTGCCCGAAGCCACCGTGCAGGGCTTTCTCAAGCTGATTTCCTACCACGCGCTCGACGCGCGCAAGGACGCCGGCTGGGACGTATTCGCCGCCGCGATGCGCGTCTCGCCCGAGCGCGTCTGCGTGTTCTATCTCGCGACGAGTCCCGAGATCTTCGTGCCGATCTGCGAGCGCCTGCGCGAGCACGGGCTCAACCATGGCCGCGTGCGCGTCGTCGTCGAGAAGCCGATCGGCCGCGATCTGAAATCGGCGAATGCGATCAACGATGCGCTCGGCCGCTGCTTCGCCGAACACCAGACCTTCCGCATCGATCACTACCTCGGCAAGGAAACCGTGCAGAACCTCGTCGCGCTGCGCTTCGGCAACGCGCTGTTCGAGCCGCTCTGGAATGCCGAGAACATCGACCACGTGCAGATCACCGTCGCCGAGACCATCGGCGTGGAGTGGCGCGCCGGTTTCTACGACGGCGCCGGCGCGCTGAGCGACATGGTGCAGAACCATCTGCTGCAGCTGCTGTGTCTCGTCGCGATGGAGCCGCCGGCCTCGCTCGCGCCCGACGCGATCCGCGACGAGAAGCTCAAGGTGCTGCGCGCGCTCAAGCCCATCGACGAAAGCAACGCCGCGCAGCATTCCGTGCGCGGCCAGTACCGCGCCGGCGCGTCCAACGGCGGCGCGGTGCCGGGCTATCTCGAGGAAATCGGGCGGCCCGAATCGCGCACCGAAACCTTCGTCGCGCTCAAGGCCGAACTCGGCAACTGGCGCTGGGCCGGCGTGCCGTTCTATCTGCGCACCGGCAAGCGGCTGCCCGAGCGCGTGTCGGAAATCGTCATCACGTTCCGCCGGATTCCGCATTCGATCTTCGGCGAGCATGCCGGGCCGATCTCCGCGAACAAGCTCGTGCTGCGCCTGCAGCCCGACGAAGGCGTGAAGCTCTGGCTCATGAACAAGTATCCCGGGCCCGGCGGCCTGCGCCTGCGCCGCGTCGCGCTCGACATGAGCTTCGCCGAAGCCTTCGGCGTGCGGAATCCCGACGCGTACGAGCGCCTGCTCATGGACGTCGTGCGCGGCAATCCGACGCTGTTCATGCGCCGCGACGAAGTCGAGGCGGCCTGGGGCTGGGCCGATCCGATTCTTGCGGCCTGGGAGGCCGGGCAGGAAGCGCCGAAGTCCTACACCGCCGGCACCTGGGGGCCCAGCGCGGCCGTTGCGCTGATCGAGAGAGACGGAAGGACCTGGCATGAAGATGCACCTTGACCTCGTGCGCGAGCCTGCGATCCGCCGCCGCGACCTGCATGCGAACCTGATCGAGCACGCCTATGCCGACAGCGCGACGCTCGCGCGCGCGCTCGCTTCGGCCGTGGCCTGCGACCTGCGCGACGCGATCCTTACGCGCGGCGTCGGCCTCCTTGCCGTGTCCGGCGGTTCGACGCCGAAGCAGTTCCTGCGCGAACTCGGCCGCATCCGGCTCGACTGGTCGCGCGTCGTCGTGACGCTGGCCGACGAGCGCTGGGTCGCGCCCGACGACGCGCGTTCGAACGCGCGGCTGCTGCGCGACACGCTGTTCTCAGGCCCCGCGGCCGCGGCGCGCTTCGAACCGTTGTTCGAACCCGCGCGCGATCCGTCGGCCGCGCTGCTGCGCATCGCGCGGCGCATCGACACCTTGCCGCTGCCGTTCGACGCGGTCGTGCTCGGCATGGGCAACGACGGCCACACTGCCTCGCTGTTTCCGGGCGGCGACACGCTCGCGCAGGCGCTCGATCCGCACGGCCGCGCGCGCGTGCTCGCGCTGAGCGCGCCGGCCGCGCCGGAGCCGCGCGTCACGCTGACGCTGCCGACCCTGCTTGCAACCGCCGCGTTGTATCTGCATATCGAGGGCGTCGAAAAACGCAGCGTGCTCGCACGCGCGCTCGATCCGCAGACGCGCGGCGAGGACATGCCGATACGCGCCGTCGTCAAATGCGCCGGCGAGCCGTTGCGGATGTATTGGTGCCCTTAAGTGCAGGAACGAGCGAGGAGGAGTGAGAAACGAGTGAGTGCGCGAGCCGCCTCGCTTCGCTCGTTTCTCACTCCTCTTCACTCTCCACTGTTTTGTAGTCGGAGCAACCGATGGCACTGAACCCCACTCTCGCCGCCGTGACGCGCGCGATCGACGAGCGCAGCCGCGCGACGCGCGAGCGCTATCTCGATCGCATCGCGCAGGCGCGCGCCGCGGGGCCGCGGCGCAATCGCCTGTCCTGCGGCAACCTTGCGCATGGCTTCGCCGGCTGCGGCGACGTCGACAAGCAGCGCCTGCGCGACGGCGTCGTGCCGAACCTCGGCATCGTCACCGCGTACAACGACATGCTGTCGGCGCATCAGCCCTACGAACGCTATCCCGAACTCATCCGCGCCGCGGCGCGTGCGCGCGGCGCGACGGCCGAAGTCGCCGGCGGCGTGCCGGCGATGTGCGACGGCGTCACGCAGGGCCGCACCGGCATGGAGCTGTCGCTGTTCTCGCGCGACACGATCGCGCTCGCGACCGGCGTCGCGCTGTCGCACGACATGTTCGACGCGGCGCTGTATCTGGGCATTTGCGACAAGATCGTGCCGGGACTGCTGATCGCCGCGCTGCATTTCGGGCACATCCCGGCCGTATTCGTACCGGCCGGTCCGATGCCCAGCGGCGCGACGAACGACGAGAAGGCGCGCGTGCGCCAGCGTTATGCCGAAGGCAAGGCAACGCGCGCGGAACTGCTCGACGTCGAGGCGCGTTCGTATCACGCGCCGGGCACCTGCACGTTCTACGGCACGGCGAATTCCAATCAGATGCTCATGGAGATCATGGGTCTGCAGCTGCCGGGTTCGAGCTTCGTGCATCCGAACACGGCGCTGCGCGACGCGCTGACCGACGCGGCCGTCGAGCGCGCGCTCGCGCTGACCGCGCTCGGCGAGAACTGGCTGCCCGCGGGGCACGTCGTCGATGCGCGCGCGATCGTCAACGGCGTCGTCGGCCTGCACGCGACCGGCGGCTCGACGAATCACCTGCTGCATCTCGTCGCGATCGCGCGCGCGGCCGGGCTCGAACTGCACCTCGAGGATTTCGATGCGCTGGCCGGCGTGGTGCCGCTGCTCGCGCGCGTCTATCCGAACGGCAGCGCCGACGTGAACCAGTTCCACGCAGCCGGCGGCATGGGTTTCCTGATCGCACAGCTGCTCGACGCGGGGCTGCTGCACGGCGACGTCGCGACGATCGCCGGCGGCGGGCTCGAACGCTATCGCGATGCGCCGTCGCTCGGCTCGGGCGCGACGCTGCAATGGACGCCGAGCACGCGCGAGAGTCTCGACACGAATACGCTGCGTCCCGTGGAAAAAGCCTTCCGCGCCGACGGCGGCCTGCGCCTGCTCAGCGGCAATCTCGGCCGCGCCGTGATCAAGGTGGCGTCCGTGCCCGACGATCGCCACACGATCGAGGCGCCGGCGCGCGTGTTCGACGATCAGGAATCCGTGCAGAAAGCGTTCGACCGCGGCGAATTCACGCAGGACGTCGTCGTCGTCGTGCGCAACCAGGGGCCGCGTGCGAACGGCATGCCGGAATTGCACAAATTGACGCCGGCGCTCGGCGTGCTGCAGGGCCGCGGCCTGCGCGTTGCGCTCGTGACCGACGGCCGCATGTCCGGCGCGTCGGGCAAGGTTCCGGCGGCGATCCACCTGACGCCGGAGGCATCCTGCGGCGGTCCGATCGCCAGGCTGCGCGATGGCGACCGCGTGCGCGTCTGTGCGCTGAACGGCCAGGTCGAAGCACTCGTCGACGCGGACGAATGGAATGCGCGCACGCCCGTTGCCGCCGATCTCGCCGCGAATCAGTTCGGTCTCGGCCGCGAGATGTTCGCGATCTTCCGCGCCCAGGTCAGCACGGCCGATACGGGCGCCACGATTTTCGGAGTCGTCGAATGAATGAGCGGCTGTCCGCGCGCCAGGCGCAGATCGAATCCACGCTGCGTCTCGCGCCGGTCGTCGCGGTCGTCGTCGTGCAGAAACTCGCGCATGCGGTGCCGCTCGCGCGCGCGCTCGTCGCCGGCGGCATCCCCGCCGTCGAAATCACCCTGCGCACGCCGGTGGCGATCGAGGCGATCCGTGCGATCGCGGCCGAAATCGACGGCGTCGCCGTCGGTGCCGGCACCGTGCTGACGCCGCAGGACCTGCACGCCTCGGCTGCGGCCGGCGCGCGGTTCGCCGTCTCGCCCGGCCACTCGCCGGCGCTGCTCGACGCCGCCGACGACAGCGCGTTGCCCTACCTGCCCGGCGCGTCGACCGCGAGCGAGGCGATGCGTCTGCTCGAGCGCGGCTATCGCTGGCAGAAGTTCTTTCCGGCCGTGCCTGCGGGCGGCATCGACTTCGTGCGCGCGCTCGCCTCGCCGTTGCCCGCCGTCGGCTTCTGCACGACCGGCGGCATTACCGCGCAGACCGCGAAGCAATGGCTCGCACTGCCGAACGTGATCGCGGTGGGCGGTTCGTGGCTCACGCCGAACGATCTCGTCGCCGCGGAAAACTGGACCGCGATCGCGGCGCTCGCGCGCGAGGCGGCGCAATTGCATCGTTGACCGGCGCGAGTGCGGCTACTGATCCGCGCCGCGCCGCGCGAATCGGCGCAGCGTTTCGTTGCTGGCTCCGCCGGCGGCGCGAGCGATGATGCCGAGCACTTCGAGTGATTCCAGATACGCGCCGACGTCGGAGCGATGCCCGATCAGCAGCGCGGATACGTCGAGCGCGAGCACGCCGTCGAAGGACTTTCCCGTGGGTCCCCAGAGGCCCAGTGTGCCGGCCAGCTCGCCGCGCATCGGTGTCAATCCGCCGTTGTCGGCATACAACACGACGATGCGGTGACAGACGCGTGCGGCGAGCGCCCCGCGCGACAGGCCGTCGGCGGTCTCGATGAATTCGCCGGTAGCGCAGTCGGGTGCGACCAGGATGAGCTGTACGAACGGCTCGTAATTCCGCGTCGCGAGCGCGCTCGACGCGCGCTTGGCCAGCGCGGCGAGCGTGTCGAGCGCGAACGTCGTGCCGCTGCCAACGGCAATCAGCGTGGTTGCCTCGGGCGGGGACCCGCCGTTGCCTTCGATCTGCTTCGCAAACGCTTCTTCGTCGACCGAGTTCTCCGTGTCGCAGTCACGCCGCTCGTATTGACGAACGTCGTCGTCGAACACGGTCAGCGCGAGGCGAATGGGGTCTTTCTGGTCGTCGGCCTTGATGACGCCCGCACCGTCGACGATCGTGTAATAGCGCATGACGCTGTTGCTCCTTTGCTATTTGGCCGTGGCGAGCCACTTCAGTAGGCCGCCCGCCGTATCCATGACGCCGGGCTGGTCGGCGAGGATGAGTGAAAGAATCAACAATGTTGCCGGGCCAGCCAGGGTCGTGACGAACTGCGCGGAGATCTGCAGACCCGACGTCGTGCCGCAGAACAGCCGGCTGAGCAGACCGTTGCGCTCGTAGGCGATGGTGTGGGTCGTGAGCAGCCAGGTTCCGGAAAGCAACAGCACGAAGGCGGCAACGAGCGCGGTCGAGCGTTGCGGCACGGGATAGAGCACCGTGATCAGCACGATGGCCAGGCAGGCGGCAGAGCTCACGCAGGCGAGGCGAAACGTGGCGCGCAGACCGGGCAACAGCAGACGACGTAGGGCGAAGCGCAGCGCGAGTGAATCCTGAAAGCCGAACTCGAGCATCACTAGCTGCCGCATTGCCTGCGTCGGCGTAAGTTTCGTTCGTCCCGCGAGTCCGTCGTCGACCCAGTAGCTGCCGGCGAGAATCGGCGTCGCGACGAAGTTCGGTTTCGCGCCGGGCACGCTGGCCCAGTCGGCCAGTTCTTTGGCGCCGCTCGCGGCCATGAGGAGTTCGATGTGGCGCGTCCAGTAGCGTAGCTTGCGTGCGATGACGTACCAGAAAATCTGTGCGGCTGCCGCGAGTAGGATCAGCAGCGCGAGACCGACGAAACCCAGGTGGGTCGAGCGGTATTCACTGAACGGAACGACGATGGCGACGATCAGAACGGTGGCGGTAACGGTGGTCGCCAACCCGGCGGCGTCGCGCGGGCGAAGCAGCCCTGAACTCCACCACGGTGCGATCACGGGAGCATTCGCGGGATTCGGCGTATATGCCGTTCGTGTCTCTTGGATAGATTGGAACAGTTGCATGGCGCAATAGCCGAGCGCGAGCAGGGCGACGAACCATGCGAATCCGTCGGCGAGGCCGCTATAAATGCTCCACATCGGACTATCGTTCCCCTGGTCGAGCACCGGGCCGCGTCGGCCAACGCGATAGATGGACGGTTCCATCGCAGGTGACACGTCTTCGCCGGAGTGCATCAGCTTGAACAGCAGCGCCGATCGGTCGCTATCGAACTGACGCAAATAGCTGGCTTTACGGGCTACCGCATTGGACTTCGTGGGCTCGACGTGAGACAGCGGGCTCGACGACACCATCCGGATGCCGCGCGTGGCATGCAGATAGTCGGGATGCGCAAGCAGAATGTCGGCCTCGAGATCGACGAGCGCTGCGTCGGCGTTCGTGCGCGACAGCCGGTCGAACAGATACAGCCGGTCACGGACGTCGCTTGCGACGACGATGATGACAGTGGGTTTTTCGTTCGCGATCGCATTGAGTTGAAACCGCAGCCGCTGTTCCGCACCGACGGCAGCGAGCTTCGAGCCGGCGCCGTCCGGATACTCGTTGCCGTTCTCCACGCCTTCCTCGATGGGCAGGTGCGAATTGTCGGTAGCGAGACTCACGAGTGCGAGTTTCTCTCGCGCCTGTTTGTCGCCGTCGCGCAGCTTTTGGCGCAGGTCGGAAATGTTCGGTGGAAAATCGAAGCCGGTCACGCTCCCGATTCCCGAGGCGATTCCGCAACCCTGATTCGAACTGCTCTCTCCCTGCTCGGCAATCCGCTGCAGCGTCCGATAGGCTTCACGGCCGAACGCGGTCGGCTCGTAGATCATGGCGACGCGCTCGATCGATTCGCGGTCTGCGTGGATCTGCGTCAGAGCCGCACAGAGTTTTGACTGATCGTTGATGGCGATCGTCTGCTGATCGAAATAGCCCTGTGTTGTACGGTTGATGATTTCGTTCGAAGTTGCCGTAGCGGTAGCGCTCAGTGCGTGCACTGTCACTCGAACGGTATCGATCTTTTCATTCGCGGTAGTGAGCGCACGCTCGAGCTCCTGAGCCAGCTTGTGGACGCCTTGCTGCTTTTTTGTTGACGGGGGCGCCGTCGTTTCAGCGGAGATACCACACGCCTTCTTGGTATCGATCGTCTGGCCATCCTCGCTGCTCTGCAACTCCAGTGCATCAAGACAGGTACGAAGACTGGCCAGCGAGTCCCTGGTCTCGCGTGTCTTGGAACTGTCTGCTGCGACGGAGTACTTTCGATTGCGCGCTTCTTCCGCGTCGACGGAACTGCGTAGCGCCCGAAGTTTGGCGTTCCATGTCAACGGCAGCAATGCATGTCGAGCCAGTCTTTCATGTAGGGTACTTGCTGCCTGCGAAAGACCTTCCACCGAGCCAGAGAAATAGGGCCCTACCACGAGTGCGTCAATGTGCCGCTTGGTCGGGTCGTTGAAATTGGGTGGGTCCGAAGACCCCTCGCACCATTTCTCGTCACGCTGCTTCGTGGTATAGGTGGTTTTCGCTGCATCCTGCTTGGGTTTGGCGCTGAGGCGCCGCAGCAGGAACGTGGCTTGCGGGAAGCAGCCGTTCTGTGTGTTAGCCACTTCTGCCGTTGCGCGCCAAAGTGCGGCATCCAGTGCTTTGCGCTGAATGCCGTAGGTCAAGGTTTCTCCGACGATGAACAGCACGCGCAGCTGCGTGCGCGCGTCGCAGGCGGTGTCGACCGGTTTGCAATCGCGCCAGCAGAGCTGGCCCCGGAAATCTGAACAGCCCGATAAGTGGAAAGTCTGCTCCCAGGGGCGATGATATGCCCCGTTCAGAAGGAGCTAACGATGAGCAAGCGACCACGCCGGAACCACTCGCCGGCGTTCAAGGCCAAAGT
>NZ_DATIGT010000230.1:0-127036 GCF_035481375.1 Tahibacter sp. | reverse complement strand
CGCGCGCGTCGCGGCGCTGGCCGGCGGTCAGGGCCGGCGCAGCGGCGAACTGTCGCTGGCCGCCGTTTCGACGTTGACCGATGTATTCACGGCCAACAACACCGTCGCGCTGTTGATCAGCGGCAGCACAGCGCGCGAGATTGCCGAACGCCACGGCGTGAGCCCGGCGCGCAGCGCGAGCCTCCTCGACGTGTTTGCCTGCGTGACGCAGAGCGTGCTGCCCTACGGGGCTCAGATCCTGCTGGCTGCGTCGATCGCGAAAGCGTCGCCGCTCGAACTCGTCGGCCAGGTGCACTACGGCTGGCTGCTGGCGCTCGCCGCACTCGCTTCGATCGCGCTCGGGCTGCCGCACGCGGCGACGCAGCCGCGACTCGCAACTCAGGCCGGCTGATCGGGGATCAGCTGGTTCTCGAGGTACGCGATCATGTCCTTGAGCCGCAGCTTGCGCTTCTTGAGGCGCTTGAGCTGCAGCTCGTCGCTTGCGTTGTCGGCCGACAGGCGGCCGATAGCCGCGTCGAGATCGCGGTGTTCGATGCGCAGCTCGATCAGCTGACGCGTGATTTCGGCAGGATCCTGGTGCATCGTCGCGCGGCGTTCAGAGTCGACCGAGTGTAGCGGGCTTCGGCGGCGGCTCGTAGTCCGCGGACGGCTCGCGGCGGATGCGCTGCTACAATGGCGGTTCACGTCTGCCGTCCCGCCCATGAGCATTGCCGCCGTCCGCAAGCAGGAAATCAACGCCAACAAGCTGGCCAAGCGGCTGCGCCGCCAGGTCGGCCAGGCGATCGCCGATTTCCACATGATCGAAGACGGCGACCGCGTCATGGTGTGCCTGTCGGGCGGCAAGGATTCGTACACGCTGCTCGATCTGCTGCGCCAGCTGCAGGCCAAGGCGCCGGTATCGTTCGAACTGCACGCGGTGCATCTCGATCAGAAGCAGCCCGGCTACGATGCGCGGACGCTGCCCGGTTATCTCGAATCGATCGGCATGCCGCATACGATTCTCGAGCAGGACACCTACAGCGTCGTCAAGCGCGTGATACCGGAAGGCCGCACGATGTGCAGCCTCTGCTCGCGCCTGCGGCGCGGCAACCTCTACGACCATGCCGCGGCCGAAGGCTTTACGAAGATCGCGCTCGGCCATCACCGCGACGACATCGTCGAGACGCTGTTTCTGAACCTGTTTCACCAGGCCAAGCTCAAGGCCATGCCGCCGAAGCTGCGCTCGGACGACGGCCGCAACGTGGTCATTCGCCCGCTCGCGTACTGCCGCGAGGGCGACATCGCCGACTACGCGGCAGCGAAGGCGTTCCCGATCATGCCGTGCAATCTCTGCGGCTCGCAGGAAAATCTGCAGCGCAAGGCGATCAAGGCCATGCTGGCCGACTGGGACCGTCAGTTCCCGGGACGCGTCGAGAACGTGTTCCGCGCGATCGGCGACATATCGCCGTCTCAACTTGCCGACCGCACGCTGTTCGACTTCGCCGCGCTCGGCAGCCGCAGCGAGCTGCGTGCCAGTGCCGGCGACTGGCTGCGCGGCGAGCCCGCCGACGCAGCAAATGAGACCGAGGCCGGCTAGCCTCGCCTGCCGCAGCCCGTTCCGCTCTACTCACTTACCGGTGGGCCAGGACCCACCCCTCGGGGTTTCATGTTCTTCCGCAATCTGACGCTGTTCCGCTTCTCCGAAGCCATGGCCGAATCCCTGGCCGAACTCGAAACCCATCTCGACGAAAAGCGGTTTCGCCCGTGCGGCCCGCTCGAGCAGTCCACGCGCGGCTTCGTCTCGCCGCACGGTCGCAATGCGGACGCGCTCGTGCACAAGGTCGGGCCGTACACGCTCGTGGCGCTCGGCGGCGAGGACAAACTACTGCCGGGCTCGGTAGTCAACGAGGAATTGTCGGCCCGACTGCAGAAGATCAACGAAGAACAGGGCCGGCGCGTCGGCGCGAAAGAGCGCAAGCGCATGAAGGACGAGATCCTGACCGACTTCCTTCCGCGTGCGTTCGTGAAGCCGTTCCGCATGCTGGCCTATCTCGATCTCAAGAACGGCTGGCTCGTCGTCGACACGTCGAGCCGCAAGTCGGCCGAGGAGGTGCTGTCGGAATTGCGCGAGGCGACCGGCACCTTCCCGGCCACGCCGATGGCGCCCGAGGAGTCGCCGCGGACCTTGATGACGGACTGGGTAGTTAGTGGCAAGCTACCGGCCGGTCTGGTCCTGGCGGACGAATGTGAGCTGCGCGATCCGGCCGAATCCGGTGCGATCGTGCGCTGCCGCCGTCAGGACCTTGAAACCGACGAGGTGCGCGAGCACCTCAAGACCGGCAAGCAGGTGTTTCAGCTCGGCCTGACCTTCGATGACCGCGTCAGCTTCGTGCTTGGCGAAGATCTCGTCATCCGCAAGCTGCGTTTCCTCGACCAGGTGCTCGACGAGCTGAACGAAACCGACGCCGAATCGGCCGCCGCGGAACTCGATGCCCGCATGGCGCTGATGACGCTCGAAGTCGAGCGCCTGCTCCGCAAGCTCGATGAATGGTTCCGCCTGCCGCGTCCGACAGACCGCTGAAACACGGCACGGCGAGAATCGAGGAAACCGGTTCGGTCGGCGACGACGGAACCGGCTCCGGCAAGGGATTGTCCGTTTGAACCGCGTCCGTCGCCCGCGCCGGACCGCTGGGTAAGGAACAGGCATGGCCCCGGACGACAACCACTACCTCGAACTGTCGACGCCCAACGGCGAGACGATCAAGGTGCTCAAGAAGGCGCACCCGCAGGCGCGCCGGCTGCGCCTGACCGTGACCGCGAGCGGCGCCCGCCTGTCCTACCCCGAAGGCACGCACCCCGCTCAGGTGTTCGCGTTCCTGCGCAAGCATGTCGACTGGCTCGAACGCAAACTCGACCAGTTGCAGCTCGACGCTTCAGGCCCGCCGCCGCTGCTGCCGGGCGCACCGACGCTGATTCCGCTGCGCGGCGAAACCACCCAGATGCTCTGGCGCGAAGGCGCGTTTCCGAGCATCGCGCAGGAAGGCGACAAGCTCGTGCTGACCCTGCCGCAGACGCACGGCAAGCGCGCACTGCCAGCGGCCCGCGCGCTGCTGCGATCGTTCCTCGATGCGCAGATCCGCCGCGACGTGTCGCGCCTGCTCGCGCGCTATACCTCCGAACTGCAGGCCTCGCCGGTCGCAGTGCGCGTGCGCCCGCTCAAGAGTCTCTGGGGCAGCCTCGACACGCGCGATTGCATGACACTCGATCTCGCGCTCGCGCTCGCTCCGCCGGCGGCGCTGAAGTACGTGGTCGTGCACGAGCTGTGTCACTTGAAGATCCGCAACCACTCGCCGCGCTACTGGAATCTCGTCGCGAGCTTCTACCCGGACTGGAAAGGCCAGCGCGACTGGCTGCGCGAAAAGGGACACGCGCTCAAGGCCGAGCTGTCGCGGCTCATCGATCAGTAGGCCCGTCCGCGCGGTCGCAAAACGCGTGGAATAGCGCAGCCACGGCCTGTGCATGCTCCATGTGCAGGTGATGGTTGCCGGACAGGCGACGCACTTCGATGTCGACCACGCAGTCAGCGCGCGCCTGCATCATCGCTGTCGGCAGATACGACGTCGCCGGATCGGCCAGCACGACGCAGGTCGGCGCAGCGATGCCGCGGAGGATGTTCTGGATCTGCGCCTCGGTGTAGCGCAACGGCGACGCCAGCGTCAGGCGGGCATCGCTAGACCAGGACCAGCCGCCCGGCACTGCCGCAAGGCCGCGTTCGACCAGCGCGGCGGCAGCGGCTTCGCCGAGGTCGTTCGCGAGCATCCGCGCACGAACCGCCGTGGCGGAATCCGGAAACACGCGCAACGACTTCGCGGCGAAATCCGCACGCTGACTCAGCCCCCGACGCAACTGCTCCAGCGCGAGTTCGGGCGCGGCCGTCAGCGGCCCCAGCGATTCGACGAGCAGTAGCCGCTCGACCCGATCGGGCTGCGCGGCGGCGAAGATGCTGGCCACGGCGCCGCCCAGCGAATGACCGAGCAGCGAAAAGCGCGTCCAGCCCAGTGCCGCCGCGACCGCCTGCAGGTCGGCCAGATATTCGACGTAGTGATACCAGGCGCCCGGCGGGCGGTGCGCAGAGCGTCCATGGCCGGGCAGGTCGATCGCGGTCACTTCGAAGCGGGTCGCCAGCAGCGGCGCCAGCGCGTCGAACGATGCCGCATTGTCGAGCCAGCCATGCACGGCAAGCAGCGGCGGCAGTCCGGGTTCGCCCCAGCGCCG
This sequence comes from Tahibacter sp., assembly GCF_035481375.1. Lineage (GTDB taxonomy): Bacteria > Pseudomonadota > Gammaproteobacteria > Xanthomonadales > Rhodanobacteraceae > Tahibacter. Next base: position 122,782 of record NZ_DATIGT010000230.1, on the reverse strand, counting down.
CGCCGCGAGCGTCAGATGCGGCAGCTCGATCGCGATGTCATGCGGCGACATGCGGAGTCTCTCCTGAAGCGGTGCCCGGCACCGGCCAGCCCTGCAGGTGCGGATGTATCAGCGCAGCCAGTGCGCCGACCTGATCGTCGCTGTCGTTCAACGCGGCTATGTACTCGTAGCGCTCGCCGCCGGCTCGCAGAAACCGCTCGCGATTCTCGACCGCGATTTCCTCGAGCGTCTCGAGGCAGTCGACCGCGAAGCCGGGACACAGCACCTGCACCGAACGCACGCCGGAACGCGCGAGTTCGACGAGCGTCGCGTCGGTGTAGGGCTTGAGCCATTCCTCGCGACCCACGCGCGACTGGAAGCTCACGATCAGCGCAGCGTCGTCGAGGCCGAGCCGCGTCGCGAGCAGCGCCGCCGTCGCCCGGCACTGTGCGGCATAGGGATCGCCGGATTCCACACAGCGCTGCGGGATGCCGTGAAACGAGAGCAGCAACCGTTCGCCGCGTCCGTGCGACGCCCAATGACGCTCGACGCTGCGCGCCAGCGCTTCGATATGTGCCGGCTGAGCGTGATAGTCGCCGACCGTTCGCAGCTCCGGAGGCCAGCGCAACGACTTGACGGTATCGGCCAGCGCGTCGAGCGCGGCACCCGTCGACGTTGCGGAATACTGCGGATACAGCGGCACGAACAGCAGGCGCCGGAAACCTTCGTCGACGAGGCCGCGCACGACACGAGGCAGCGCGGGTTCGCCGTAGGTCATGCCGAGGCGCACCCGGACGCGCCCGCCGGTGTCGCGCTGCAGGCGACGATCGAGCGCCCGCGCGAGAGCCTCGCTGAGGACGAGCAACGGCGAACCCTGCGGCATCCAGACGCTCGCATACGCATGAGCGGACCGAACCGGCCTCAGCCGCAGGATCACGCCATGCAGCACGGGCCACCACAACCATCGCGGCTGCTCGACGACGCGGGGATCGGACAGGAACTGGGCGAGATACCGACGCACCGCCGGTGTCGTGGGGGCTGCCGGCGTGCCGAGATTGACGAGTACGACGGCAACGCCGCCGTGGCCGGTTTGCGCGGCGGGCGGCGCCGCGTGGTACTGCCTGGTTCCGAACATGGTGTCCCGAATGGTTGGGTACGCCGCCGAAACCCGGCCGGCTGACGTTCTTGCGACCTTGTGGCCCGGCCGGAACGTGCTTAGACTGGCTCCGCCGTGTCAGCGCCCGATGCGGCCGACGATTACCAGAAACGATAACAAAAGACGGTGGACAATGAGCCTGCGCGCACGCCCTGCCGCCGCGGCACTGTTTGCTTCGCTGGCTGCAACCGCAGCCACGGCGGAGCCGTTCGCCATTGCACCGGCTTATGACCAGATCTATCGCGTCGACATCGCGACGCGCACAGCGACATTGCTCGGCGAAACCGGGCTGTTCGCCGGCCAGCCCATCGTCATCAAAGGCTTGGCCTATGCACCGAACGGTGCGTTGCTGGCCTCGTCCGACAATACGAAATCGCTGTTCCGTCTCGATTTCCTGAATTCCTCGCCAAACTATGTCGGCAGCCTCGGCCTCGCCGGCCAGGGCGATCCGCAGCGCCTCGACGCACTCGACCTGTCCTATGCGGTGACCTGCGACGGATCGGCATGGCTGGCGTCCGGCGTTGCGCGAAAACTCTGGAAAGTCGACACGAATACCGGTTTCACGACCTACGTCGGACCGACCGGCGCCCGCGTTACGGGGCTCGCGGCACGAGGCCGCGAACTGTTCGGCACGGGCGACTACGAAAACCCGTCGCTGTTCCGAGTGGACACGGCCACGGGCGCTGCAACGGCGATCGGCTCGTTCAATATCGCGAGCAGCAAGATCAGCTCGGTATGGCCGGCCTTCGATGCTTCCGGCCAGCTCTGGGCCGCAGTCAGCTACATCCCGCCGCCGCCGCCCGCCGCAAACGCATTTCCGCCGGACTGGAGCGACCTCGCGCGCCTCGATCCGGCGACCGGTTCAATGACGCTGCTCGGCCCCATCACCGGGCCGGAAGATCTGCGCAGCGTGCCGCTGTTCGGATTCGCGATCGCGCCGCCGGCACCGTGTCCGACCGGCACGGTCACGCCGCAGGCGGTTCCGGCCGCCACGCCGGCGGGCTACGGCCTGCTCGCGGGCCTGCTCGCGCTGCTTGCCGCATTCGGCCTGCGCCGCCCGCTGCGTTAAGCGCCTATTCCCTCGAAGACGGACACCATGCCGGCGCGTCGTCGCGTCGGCAATGGCTTCACGATGCCGCGCGTCCGGCACCCCCTCCTTTCCGATCCGAGGTTTCCGTGAACCGACCGATACTGCGCGCCCTGCTGTTCATCGGCTGCCTGCTGAGCGCGTTCGGCGCCAGTGCCGGCGAGAGCGAGGCCAAACGCGCGCGCGAAGCGACACGCGTACTCGACGAAATCATGCAGGCGCCCGATCGGCGCATCCCGACCAACCTGCTGCGCGAAGCGCACGCGGTAGCCGTGATTCCCGATGTCATCAAAGCCGGCCTCATCGTCGGTGGACGTCGCGGCCACGGCCTCATCACGGTACGCGGCACCGACGGCACCTGGTCGAATCCGAGCTTCATCACGATGACCGGCGGCAGTGTCGGCTTCCAGGCCGGCGTCCAGTCGACCGATGTCGTGCTCGTGTTCCGCAGCCAGCGCGGCGTCGATTCCATCGTCCACGGCAAGTTCACGCTGGGCGCCGACGCCTCCGCGGCCGCCGGTCCGGTCGGCCGCTCCGCCCAGGCGTCGACCGACGCGCAGCTCAAGGCCGAGATCTATTCTTATTCGCGAGCGCGCGGCCTGTTTGCGGGCGTCGCGCTCGACGGTTCCGTGCTCGCGATCGACCACGATTCCAATCAGGCCGTGTTCGGCGACGGCGTCACGCCGCGGCGCATTTTTGAAGGCGGCGTCGGCAATGTGCCGGAAGTCGTGGTCGATTTCCGCGATCGCCTCGAGGAGTACACTGCGCAATCAGCCGAGTGAGCGTGGCCAGTCATGACCCCAACGCAAAGCGCGGCTACACTGTCGCGCTTCGCCATTTCCGGCGACGCGACTCATCTGCAGGAGTGGGGTAATGGGTAGTTTTAGCCTTTGGCACTGGTTGATCGTTCTGCTCATCGTCGTGCTCGTGTTCGGCACGAAGCGTCTGCGCAACATGGGCGGCGATCTCGGCAGCGCGATGCGCGACTTCAAGAAAGGCCTGCAGGGCGACGAAGAAGCGCCGAAGCTCAAGGCCGACCCGGCGCCCGAAGCCGAGAAGGCCGCCAGCGAAGCCAAGCGCGAAAAAGCCGAATAACGCCGAACGATGTTCGATATCGGTTTCAGCGAGTTCGTGCTGATCGGCGTCGTTGCGCTGATCGTACTGGGCCCCGAGCGCCTGCCCGGCGCCGCACGCACCGTAGGCGCGCTGCTGCGTCGCGCGCGCAACAGTTGGGCGAACGTTCGCAGCGAAGTCGAACGCGAACTCGCCGCCGAGGAACTCAAACGCAGCATGCGCGACGCCGCAGCCGCGGCCGACCCGCGCGACGACCTGCGCAATGCGGCCGAGCAATTCCGCGAAACCACCGAACAGGTCCGCGAGAGTACCGAAGATCTGGGCAGGAAGCTCGATGAGCGCAACTGAGCAGGACCCCGGCGAAGAAGCCTCGTTTTTTTCCCACCTCGTCGAATTGCGCTCGCGCCTGCTGAGGGCGGTGCTCGCGGTCGGCGCGGTACTGCTGTGCCTGCTTCCGTTCGCAAACAAGCTTTATGCCTGGCTCGCCGAACCGTTGCTGCGCAATCTACCGGCCGGCGGCCAGCTCGTCGCCATCGAAGTCGCCTCACCGTTTTTCACGCCGCTGAAACTCGCCTTCTGTACGGCACTCGTCGTCGCGATGCCCGTCGTGCTGTATCAGCTCTGGGCTTTCGTCGCGCCGGGGCTGTATCGCCACGAAAAACGCCTCGGCCTGCCGCTGCTCGTCTCGAGCGTATTCCTGTTCTATCTCGGCGGGGCGTTCGCCTATTTTCTCGTCCTGCCGATGGTGTTCTCGTTCCTCGCGAAGATCACGCCCGAAGGCGTCGCGATGATGACGGACATTGGGAAATATCTCGATTTTGTTTTGGTTATCTTTTTCGCGTTCGGACTGTGTTTCGAGGTTCCCGTCGCGGTCGTGATCCTGGTCGCTCTGGGCTGGGTGACGCCGGCGCAGCTCACGGAAAGCCGCGGCTACGTCGTCGTCGGCGCCTTCGTCGTGGCGGCCATACTGACGCCGCCGGACGTCGTGTCGCAGGTCATGCTCGCAATTCCCATGTGTCTGTTGTACGAAATCGGTATTATCGCGGCCCGTGCCATCGCCACGCGTCCCACGGCATCGCACGGCGCCGATACCTGAGCGTCTCCAAAGCGCCCCCGAAAATCGTCACCCCGTAAACGGGCTTCCGATCGGCTCACGCGCGATTGAGATTTACAATTCGTAACAAGCGCCGCGGCGCTGTCGCGTATTTTTCATGCACCTGCCACGTATACTATTCCCGCAGTACACGTAGCAGCACTTCTTAACTCAGGGTGAAGATCATGAAAAAGTCCGCCGCAGCAGCCGCTGTTGACGAAGATACTCGCGACGCCAGCCTGCGCGTTTCCAAGCGCATGCGCGACAGCCTCAAGGCAGCAGCGGCCGTGATGGGCCGTCCGCTGTACGATGTCACGAACGAAGCGATCAACGATTATCTGGGCGGTCTCAAGCTGCCGGATCCGCTGGCCGGCCTGCGTAAAGGCGGCAAGGGCCGCAAGTAAGCGCCCCGCGATTTCCGCGATCGGCGACTGTATCGGTCGCCACCGCTCCAAACGCCGCCGCCGTGCGGCGTTTGTTTTTTCAGAACTCAAAAATCAGGGTTATCCGCATTTCGGATTTGGAATAACCCTCAGGACCACATTCGACCAAAGTCGAATACGGAACATTGCTACTCGGTTCGAAACGCAGCAAGGGTCAGATCTGTCCTTCACGCGAGAGCCGCACGAAGCGCCGCAACAGGCTGCGGGCGCGCGGCGCGGGGCCGCATTCGCGCAGCAGCAGGGCGGGGTCGACCCCTTCACCGGCCAGCCGGTCTGCGCGGCCGCGGATGTAGCCCGCCATGATGCCGGCGCTGAACTCGGGGTGGAACTGAAAGCCCCAGGCACGCGGACCAAAGCGCAGCGCCTGATGCGGATCGAGGGACGAATGAGCCAATACCTGCGCGCCTGACGGCGGTACGACCACCGACTGCTGGTGCGTAGTCTGCGCGCGGAACTCCGCAATGCCCGAAAACAGCGGGTCGCCAGTCGCGGCCGGCGCAGTCGCAAGCCGCTTGGTGCCGATCTGGCGGCCGCGCGGATTCCAGTCGACCCGGCCGCCCAACCCGTGCGCGAGCAGCTGATGGCCATAGCAGACGCCGAGCAGCGGCGCTGCAGCAGTCTGCACGGCCGCGGCCAACCACTCGGCCGTGTGCTCGCTCCAGCCTTCGCGCTCGGTCACCATGCTGGCCGAGCCGGTCACGAGGACGGCCGAGAAACGATTCGCCGCAGGCAACGGATCGCCGCGATCGACGCGTGCGACCTCGACATCGTGCCGGGACAGCCCGGCCGCACGCATGAACCACGCGGCGAAGTCGCCGTGACGCGCGGCGACCTGCGGCAAGGTCGTGCCGGTCTGCAGAACGAGGACGCGCCTCACGATCAATCGACCGGCGGCAGCACGGTCATGACTTCGGCAACCGTCGTGACGCCGCGCGCCACCTGCGCCGCGGCGGAGATGCGCAGCGGACGCATGCCGTCGGCGAGCGCGGCTTCGCTGAATTTCACGAGATCCGTATCGGCCTGGATCAGCTGCCGCAGCTTCGGCGTGACGCGCATCATCTCGTAGATGCCCGTACGGCCGAGGAAGCCGGTGTTGCGGCATTCCAGGCAGCCGACCGGTCCCTGCGTGCGTTCCGGCAGGGCGAGATTCCAGCGGTGCGTCAGCGCGTCCCAGGCCCGCGCATCGACCGCGAGCGGAATTTTGCAATGTGGACAAAGCGTGCGAATGAGGCGCTGTGCGACGACGCCGGTCAGCGTCGACTGGATGAGATAGTGCGGCACGCCGAGATCGAGCAGACGCGTGACCGCGGTCGGTGCGTCGTTCGTGTGCAGCGTCGACAGCACGAGGTGGCCGGTCAGCGACGCCTGCACGGCCATCTGCGCGGTTTCCAGATCGCGGATTTCGCCGACCATGATGATGTCGGGATCCTGCCGCAGCAGCGTGCGCACGCCTGCGGCGAAATCGAGGTCGATCGCCGGCTGCACCTGCATCTGGTTGAATTCCGGGCTGACCATTTCGATCGGGTCTTCGACCGTGCAGACGTTGAGGTCCGGCGTCGCCAGATGCTTCAGCGTCGAGTACAGCGTCGTCGTCTTGCCCGAACCGGTGGGACCCGTCACGAGCACGATGCCGTGCGGCCGTTCCACCATCGCGCGCCAGAGATTCTCCTCGTCCATCGAAAAACCGATCTGGCGGAATTCCTTGACGACGATGTCCGGATCGAAGATGCGCATGACGATCTTCTCGCCGAACGCCGTCGGCATCGTCGACAGGCGCAGTTCGACTTCGCGCCCGCCGGGAGACCGCGTCTTGATACGGCCGTCCTGCGGGCGGCGTTTCTCGGCCAGATCCATGCGACCGAGGATCTTGATACGCGCGGTCACCGCCGTCATGACCGGCGGCGGGAACTCGAATACCTTGATCATGTTGCCGTCGATGCGAAAGCGGATATTGCCCGCGTCGCGGCGTGGTTCGAGATGGATGTCCGAGGCGCGCTGGTCGAGCGCGTATTGCAGCAGCCAATCGACAATGTGGACAACGTGGCGATCGTCGGCGCCGATGTCGCCGGCCTTGCCGAGCTCCAGCAATTGCTCGAAGTTCAGCAGCTTCGACGGGTCGTAGCCGCTCTCGCCCTTGGCGTCCTTCGCGCGCTGGATCGAGCGCTGCACGCCGAAGAATTCGGTGAGGTAACGATTGACGTCGAGCGGACTCGACACGACGCGCTCGATCTCGCGACGCAGGATATGGCCGAGGTCGTGCACCCAGCGCGTGTCGAACGGTTCGGCCGATGCGATCGTGACTTTGTCCGATGCAACGGCCACCGGAAGAATCTTGTAGCGGGCGGCGTATTGGTGCGAGATCACCTGGGTGACGCTGGCCACGTCGATCTTCATCGGATCGATGCGCAGGTAAGGCAGGCCGGCCTTGTCGGCGAGCCATTGCGTCAGGGTTTCGAGGCTCAGCGGCTTGCCGGCGTTGCGCTGGTCGACGGCCTTGGCATTGGCCACGAGCACGAGCGGATGCAGCGCGAGCTTTTCCTTGGTACTGCGCGAGTCCGCGCGGATGCGGCGCGCGTCGTCGGCGGCCAGCACGCCGTCCTGCACGAGGACCATCAGCGTTTCGTCGAGTTCGAGCCGGCCGTGCAACCCGAGCCGGGCCGGCGCCGGCGCGACCGCCGGGGCAGGAGCGATGACCGCGACGGGACGCTGGGGCTGTGTGGCCATGACGATTCCTGTAGTACGGCAGAGCGCTGGCTATACTAGCGCGCTTTACCGTACGCCTTTCGTGAGCCACGCCATGTCCACGCCTTCGCCCACGTTCCAGGACGTGATCCGGACTCTGAACCGCTACTGGGCGGAACAGGGCTGTGTGCTGATTCAGCCGTTCGATACCGAGGTGGGCGCCGGCACGTTCCACCCGGCCACGTTCCTGCGGGCGCTCGGTCCCGAACCCTGGGCGGCGGCCTACGTGCAGCCCTCGCGACGGCCGACCGACGGACGCTACGGCGAGAACCCGAACCGGCTGCAGCACTACTATCAGTATCAGGTCGTGCTGAAGCCGAACCCGGACAACATTCTGGACTTGTATATCGGCTCGCTGCGCGCGCTCGGCCTCGACCCGCTGACCCACGACCTGCGCTTCGTCGAGGACAACTGGGAATCGCCGACGCTGGGCGCATGGGGTCTGGGCTGGGAAGTCTGGCTCAACGGCATGGAAGTCACGCAGTTCACCTATTTCCAGCAGGCCGGCGGCCTCGAGTGCCGGCCCGTCACCGGCGAGATCACCTACGGCCTCGAGCGCCTCGCCATGTACCTGCAGAACGTCGACAACGTCTACGACCTTGTCTGGACGGTTGCGCCGCACGGCGTGGTCACTTACGGCGACGTGTTCCACCAGAACGAAGTCGAGCAGTCGACGTACAACTTCGAACACGCGAACGTGACCGAGCTGCTGCACTGGTTCGATGTCTGCGAAGGCGAAGCGAAGAAGCTCATCGATGCGCAGCTGCCGCTGCCGGCCTACGAACAGGTTTGCAAGGCCTCGCACAGTTTCAACCTGCTCGACGCCCGTCGCGCGATCAGCGTGACCGAGCGCCAGCGCTACATCCTGCGCGTGCGCACGCTCGCGCGCGCCGTTGCCGAAGCGTATTTCGCCCAGCGCGAGAAGCTCGGCTTCCCGGGACTGAAGAATCGCCAGGAGAAGGCGCATGGCTGATCAGGCGCTGCTGATCGAAGTCGGCACGGAAGAACTGCCGACGCGTACCGTCGACGAACTCGCTCAGGCCTTCGCCGCCGGTGTGATCGACGGATTGAACAAACGCGGCTTCGCGATCGCCGCGGATTCCGCCCGGGTGTACTGCACGCCGCGCCGCCTCGCCGTGCTGCTGCCGGCCGTGGCCGGGGCGCAGCCCGACCAGACCATCGAACGCCGCGGCCCTGCGGCGAACGCCGCGTTCGGCGCCGACGGCCAGCCAAGCAAGGCCCTGACCGGTTTTGCCGCATCGTGCGGCACGACGGTCGATCAGTTGCAGAAGCTCGAAACCGACAAGGGCGCCTGGTACGTGTTCCGCAGCGAACAAGCCGGTCAACCGCTCGCGACGCTGCTGCCGGACGTCATCAGCGAATCGCTGAAGGCCTTGCCGATCCCCAAGCCCATGCGCTGGGGCGATCACGACTACGCGTTCGTGCGTCCCGCGCACTGGCTCGTGATTCTGCACGGCGACCGCGTCATCGACGCGCAGGTGCTCGGTCTGCGCAGCGGCCGCGCGTCGCGCGGCCATCGCTTCCATCACAACGAAGCCGTGACGATCGCCGACGCGAACGGCTGGCTCGAGACGCTCCGCGCCGCACGCGTGCTTGCCGACCCGGCCGAGCGCCGCGAACGCATCCGCGCCGAAGTCGCGCGCGCCGCCGGCGAAACCGGCGGCCGCACCCAGCTCGGCGACGCACTGCTCGAGGAAATCGCGAACCTGACGGAGTGGCCGGTCGCGATCGCCTGCGCATTCGACGAGGATTTCCTGCGCGTGCCGCAGGAAGCGCTCATCATGACGATGGAGACGAACCAGAAGTTCGTGTCCGTCGTCGACGACGCGGGCCGGCTCACGCGGCACTTCATCGGCGTCGCGAATATCGACAGCCGCGATCCGCGCGAAATTCGCAAAGGCTACGAACGCGTGATCCGTCCGCGCTTCGCCGACGCGCGCTTCTTCTACGACGAAGACCTGAAGACGCCGCTGGCCGCGCAGCTGGAAACACTGAAGAACGTGACCTACCAGCAGCAACTCGGATCGGTGTTCGACAAGGTCGTCCGCGTCGGCGAACTCGCGCGCACGATCGCCAATCGCGTCGGTGTCGACGCCGCACGGGCCACGCGCGCGGCGGCGCTGGCCAAATGCGATCTGATGACGCGCATGGTCGGCGAGTTTCCGGAACTGCAGGGCGTCATGGGCCGCTACTACGCCGCGGCGAACGGCGAGTCCGCCGAGGTCGCGCTCGCGCTCGACGAGTTCTACAAGCCGCGCTATGCCGGCGACGGCATCGCGCGCGAACGCGTCGGCCAGGTGCTCGCGATCGCCGAACGCGTCGACACGCTCTGCGGCATCTTCGCAGTCGGACTCAAGCCCAGCGGCAACAAGGATCCGTTCGCGTTGCGCCGTGCCGCGCTCGGCCTCGCACGCACCTTGATCGAAAGCGGGATCGCGATCGAACTGCCGCCGCTCCTCGCCGAAGCGCTCGCGCAGTTGCCCGAAGCCGCGCTCGCGGCCGGACTGCCCAAGGGCAAGGACGGCAAGACGCCCGCGCTCGACCCGGGTGCACGTCGAGCGGAACTTGCGAACGAACTCTATGAGTTCATCGTCGACCGCCTGCGTGGCTATTACGCCGACGCGGGCATCGGCGCCGACCGCTTCGAGGCCGTGCGCGCGCTGAACCCGGCCGACCTCGGCGACTTCGACGCGCGCGTGCGCGCCGTCGCCGCCTTCGCGGCGCTGCCCGAGGCCGAATCGCTGGCCGCGGCGAACAAGCGCATCGCGAACATCCTGCGCCAGGCCGGCGACATCGCCGGCGGCGGCATCGATCCGCAGTTCGTCGCCGCGGGTGCCGAGAGCGATCTCGTCGCCGCGCTGATGTCGGCGCAGTCGCGCACGGCGTCGTTCGCGCACGAACGCAAGTACGTGACGCTGCTGCGCGAGCTCGGCGAGCTGCGCGGCCCGGTCGATGCCTTCTTCAATGACGTGATGGTCATGGTCGACGACGCGGCCGTGCGCGCGAACCGCCTGCGCCTGCTGCGCGAACTGCGTCAGCAGTTCCTGCAGGTCGCCGACGTATCGGTGCTGCAACCGGCCGGCTGAGCCGGGCGTGCCGGGTCCGGTGCCGAGCCCGCTTCGCTGCACTGCTTATTGACGCGTCTTAACGTTTTGACTACGTTCAGGCCCAGGGAGTGCCGAAGGTCACGTCGGCGTTTGCGACGACGGTCCTTCCGCAGTCCGCGGCCGACGGGGTTCGGGCAGCGGGCGAACGGTCTGGGGTGTTGGCGGTACACGGTGCAATGGGGATGAGGCGGCGGCTCGCGAGGGCCGCCGTTTCTTTTTGTGCGCGCCGTTTGGGCGCCGCGGCGGACGGTCGGCGGTCCCCCAGCGGCTACACTCGACGGCATCGCCGTCGCTTTCCATCTCGCTCATGTCGCTGCTCGAACTGCTCGTCCTCGCCGCTCTCGTCATGCTCCTTCTGCTGCTCGTATTGCAGCTGCTGCTGCTGCGCCGCAGCCGCAGCGACCTGCTCGAGCCGCTGCGCGCCATGCTCGGCGACCTGCGCGACGACGGTTCGCGGCTCGAGCGCGCCTTGCGCGACGAACAACGCGCCGACCGCCTCGAGCAATCGCAGCGACTGGATTTACTGCGCGACGCCGTGCAGACGCAGTTCGCCCAGCTCGCGCAGCAGCAGCACAGTCGCATCGAGGACTTCGGCCAGCGCATCGAGCTGGGCGCGCAGCGCAACGACCAGCGTCTCGAAGCGCTGCGCCAGGCGTTGCAGGAAGATGCCCGGCGTTCGCGCGAGGAGAGTGCGCTGTCGCTGACCCGCTTCGGCGACCTGCTGCGCCAGGGCCTGCAGGAACAGGGCGAGCACAGCCAGCTGCGCCTGGCCGAAGTCCGCGGCACGCTCGAGACACGCCTGAAGGAACTCCAGGCGGACAACGCGAAGCAGCTCGATGCGATGCGCGTGACCGTCGACGAGAAGCTGCATGCGACGCTGGAGACCCGGCTCGGCGAATCGTTCAAGCTCGTGTCCGAGCGGCTCGAGCAGGTCCATCGCGGCCTCGGCGAGATGCAAGGGCTCGCGCAGGGCGTCGGCGACCTGAAACGCGTGCTCGGCAACGTCAAGACGCGCGGCATGCTCGGCGAAGTGCAGCTCGCCGCGCTGCTCGAGCAGCTGCTGACGATCGACCAGTACGCGAGCAACATCGCGACCGTGCCGGGATCGACCGAACGCGTCGAGTTCGCGATCCGGCTGCCCGGCAGCACCAGCGATGCGCCGGTCTGGCTGCCGATCGACGCGAAGTTTCCGCGCGAGGACTACGAACGCCTGCTCGATGCGCAGGAACGTGCCGACGCCGACGGCGCCGCCGCGGCCGCTGCGGCGCTCGAACGCCGCGTGCGCGAGGCGGCACGCAGCATTCGCGATAAATACATTTCGGTACCCGCGACGACCGAATTCGCGATCATGTTCCTGCCGACCGAGGGTCTGTACGCGGAAATCATCCGCCGCCCCGGCCTGTTCGAGGCACTGCAGCGCGACCTGCGCGTCGTCGTGACCGGTCCGACGACGCTGAGCGCGACGTTGAACAGCCTGCAGATGGGGTTCCGCACGCTCGCGATCGAGAAGCGATCGAGCGAGGTCTGGCTGCTGCTGGGCGCCGTGAAGACCGAGTTCGGCAAGTTCGGCGTCGTGCTCGAGAAGACCCGCAACCAGCTCGACTCGGTGCGCAACAGCATCGACGCCGCCGGCGTGCGCACGCGCGCGATCGAGCGCAAGCTGCGCAGCGTCGAGTCGCTGGACAGCGAACAGAGCCGGGGGCTGCTCGGCGACGACGGACTTGCGGAAGAACCGCAGGACAACAACCAGTGAAAAGGAGGTAGTAAACCGAGAACTGCGCTTCCCCTCGGGTTCCTACCTGCTCCCTCTATTTCCTTCTTCCCGTAACCCTGCTTCACAAGCATCGCCGTTCGACGCGTCACCTGACATCGGAGTCCTTTCATGCGCACCTTGCTCGCCACAGGAATCGCTGCCGCCATGACCACTGCCGCGCTCGCCGCCGACACGCCCGATTACTCGCTGACGGTCTATAGCTCGGCCCAGCCGGGCCAGGTCAGCACCGAAAGCCTCGCCAACTACGGGCCTGCATTGCCGGGCTATGCGCTCGTGCGCGACGGCCGCAAGATGACCCTGCAATCCGGCAGCGGTGTGCTGCGCTTTACCGACGTCGCCAAGCGCATCGATCCGACGACGGTCGCGTTCGAGTCGCTGACCGACCCGGCCGGCACGCGCGTCGTCGAGCAGAACTACCAGTTCGACCTCGTCAATCGCGACAAGCTGCTCGAGCGCTATGTCGGTGCGGCGATCACGGTCGAGCAGCAGCGCGGCGACACGCTCGAACGCATCAGTGGCACGTTGCTCTCCGCCGCAGACGGCACGCTGATCCTGCAGCGCGATTCGGGCGAAGTCGTCAGCATCGGCACCTACAGCAACGTGCTGTTCCCGAGCCTGCCGGGCGGACTCATCACCCGGCCGACGCTGGTCTGGCTCGTCAACGCGAAACAGGCGGGTGCGCACGACACGCGCGTGAGCTATCAGACCCAGGGCATGACCTGGTGGTCGGACTACAACATCACATTGCGCGAGAACGACGGCGGCTGCGACATGGACCTGTCGGCCTGGGTGACGATCGTGAACCAGTCCGGCGCGAGCTACCCGCAGGCGCAGCTCAAGCTCGTCGCCGGCGAGGTGAATCGCGCGCCGGCGCCCGCTCCCGCGCCGATGATGCGCATGAAGTCCATGGTCGCGGCCGCGGAAGCGCCGATGGACGAAGGCTTCAAGGAATCGTCGTTGTTCGAATACCACTTGTATACGCTCGGCCGGCGCAGCGACCTGCCCGACAATTCGACCAAGCAGCTCGAACTGTTCCCCACGGCGAGCAAGGCCGGCTGCACCAAGCAGCTCGTGTTCACCGCCTCGCCGCAGCCGTGGAGCTACTGGGCCGCGCCGATTTCCGACCAGGGCTACGGCGCGACCAACGAAGGCACGGTCGGCGCATTTCTCGAATTCGAGAACAAGGAAGCGAACAAGCTCGGCATGCCGCTTCCCGCGGGGCGCGTGCGCGTGAATCAGGCCTCGGTCGACGGCACGCTCGAATTCATCGGCGAAGACGTCATCAAGCACACGCCGCGCAACGAAACGCTGCGCATCAAGCTCGGCACGGCGTTCGACGTCGTCGGCGAGCGCAAGCAGGTGTCGTTCAACATCGACACGACAGCCAAGACCATCGACGAGTCGATCGAAGTCACCGTGCGCAACCGCAAGAAGACCGCGGCGCGCGTGATCGCGCGCGAATACCTCTACCGCTGGAGCGGCTGGACGATCACGGCGAAGAACCGCGAATTCGTCAAGCGCGACGCCGCGACGATCGACTTCCCGATCGACATTCCGGCCGACGGCGAAGCGAAAGTCACATATACGGTTCGATACAAGTGGTGAATGCGTGCAGGTTGGGCTGAGCCGCAGGCGAAGCCCAACCTGCCTGTTCCTGCTACTCCCCGGCGTCCTTCAGCGCAATCGCGTTGACGCCCGCTTCCGACAGCGCCGCCTTCGCGGTTTCCACGTCGCTCGCGCTGCTGTACGGACCGACGCGGACGCGGTGCCAGGTCTTGCCATTGACGTTGACCGACTGCACGCGGGCGACGAAGCCCGACAGCGCGAGCTTGGCCTTGAGTTCCTCGGCCGCCTTCGGATCGGGATACGAACCGGCCTGCAGGATGTAGCGCGCACCGCTCGCCGAGACCGAGGGCTCTGGCGGCGGTGTGCCGGCCGCGGCCGGATTCTGCGCGGCGGCCTGCTGGCGCTGCTGTTCGGCGCGCGCCTTCGCGCTGAGTTCGGTGTCCGGAATCACGACCTCCATTTCGGGCAGCACCGAATAGAACTCGTAATTCTTCTTCGTCGCAGGCTTCTTCGCCTCGTCGGCGACGGCCGGTTCGCTGGCCTTCGGCGCGGTCGCCTGCGGATTGGGTTGCGGCGAGTTCGGCTTGCGCAGCGTCGGAGCCCAGCCCTGCAGCAGCATCAGGGTCGCGAAGCCGAGCCCGAGCAGCACGCCGAGGGCGAGCCAGACCCAGGCCGGCCAGGCCGCGGTCGCCGTTCCGGTACGCGTTGCTTGCTTGCGCTTGCCAGCCATCGTGTTCTTGCTCCTGCCTTACATGCTCTCGGGCGCATCGACCCCGAGCAGATCCAGACCGTTCGCGACGACGGTGCGTACCGCGTCGGCGAGCGCGAAGCGCGCATCGCGCAGGTCCGCGTCCTCGACCAGGATGTGGCTGTTGTCGTACCACGTGTGGAACGCCGACGCGAGTTCGGTCAGATAGGTCGCGACCAGATGCGGTTCGAGATTCTTCGCGGCGATCTCGACCACTTCGGGGTAGCGCGCGAGCGCGACCATCATGTCCTGGTCGTACTCCGTGTCGAGCCGGTGGAGCGAAGCGAGACCGTTGTTGCGG
Organism: Tahibacter sp.; assembly: GCF_035481375.1. Classification (GTDB taxonomy): domain Bacteria; phylum Pseudomonadota; class Gammaproteobacteria; order Xanthomonadales; family Rhodanobacteraceae; genus Tahibacter. Next base: position 107,691 of record NZ_DATIGT010000230.1, on the reverse strand, counting down.
TCCCAGGTCCAGCCCTGTTCGCCGAAGCGCTCGCGCACGCGGCAGATGCGCGCATGCGTGTACTGCACGTAATAGACCGGATTCTCGCGGACGCGCGAGCGCGCGAGGTCGATGTCGAACGTCAGCTGCGAATCGGGCTTGCGGCCGACGAGGAACCAGCGTGTCGCGTCGCGGCCGACCTCGTCGATGAGATCGCGCAGCGTCACGTAGCTGCCGGCGCGCTTGGACAGCTTCACTTCCACGCCGCCGCGCATGACGGTGACCATCTGATGCAGCACGTACTCGGGCCAGCCCTTCGGGATGCCCATGTCGAGTGCCTGCAGGCCGGCGCGCACGCGCATCACGGTCGAATGATGATCGGCGCCCTGCTCGTTGATGACGCGGCCGAAGCCGCGCTGCCACTTCGTCACGTGATAGGCGATGTCGGGCAGGAAGTAGGTATAGCCGCCCTGCGCCTTGCGCATGACGCGGTCCCTGTCGTCGCCGAACTCGGTCGTGCGCAGCCAGAGCGCGCCGTCCTGTTCGTAGGTATGGCCGGCGGCGATCAGCTTGTCGACGGTGTCGTCGACCTTGCCCTCGGTATACAGCGACGATTCGAGGTAATAGACATCGAAGGTCACGCCGAACGCGCGCAGGTCGAGATCCTGTTCGCGGCGCAGCGCGGCCACGGCGAAGCGGCGGATCGCATCGAGGTCGTCGGGGTCTTTCGCACCGACCACATCGTGGCCGTCGGCGTGCACGGTTTCGCCGGCAAGATAGGCGCGCGCAACCTCCGCGATGTAGTCGCCGCGATAGCCGTCCGTCGGCCAGCCCTCGTCGTCGGGAGCCAGGCCGCGCGCACGCGCCTGCGTCGACAGCGCGAGGTTCGCGATCTGCTGGCCGGCGTCGTTGTAGTAGAACTCGCGCGTGACGTCCCAGCCGGTGGCCTGCAGCAATCGCGCGAGGCAGTCGCCGACGGCAGCGCCGCGGCCATGGCCGACGTGCAGCGGGCCGGTCGGATTGGCCGATACGAATTCGATCTGGACCTTGCGTCCCTCGCCGGCGGTGCTGCGGCCGTAGGCCTCGCCGATCTCGAGGATGCTGCGCACCTCGGCGCGATACGCTGCCGGGCTCAGGAAGAAATTGATGAAGCCGGGACCGGCGATCTCGACCTTTGCGACCTGCGGCGAGGCGGGCAGTGCGGCGACCAGCGCCTGCGCGAGATCGCGCGGCTTCATTCCGGCGGGCTTGGACATCAGCAGCGCGGCGTTTGCCGCGAAGTCGCCATGTTCCTTGCTGCGCGTGCGCTCGATGACGAAGCCGGTGGGAATGTCGGCCGGCACGCTGCCGCTACGCTGCAGCGCTGCCAGCGCCTGCAGCAGCTGGTCGCGGAGAAAGTCTTTCACGGGGGGCCCGAAACGGGAAAAGGAGCCGATTGTAGTCGGCCCGGCTCCACGACCCAAGCCAGGATGCGGGTTTGCGCGCTGACGCGCTGCAATAAATCGTTAACCGACGGCGACTTGGCCCGGCTATCTCGCACTCGCGACAGAAGCCCGCAGCAAGCGCTTGACCGGATTCCGAACTCGGAGCTGTTGACGGCCTTGTGGATAAGTTTGTGGGCAATCCGCGGCAGCGTGGGCCGCGCCGCGATTTAGTCCGGCACAAATCACGCGGAGTCCTTTTCGTAGATTGTTCCAAAACAACGACTTGCCGCGCATCAGCGACGCCGGTCGCATTTCTGCCGGACCCAGCCGGCGAGACCGTTCAGCGCTGTGCATAACCTCGCCGCGGGGACTTGACGATGGCTGCGGCCGGTGCGCCAGCTGACTTTTCGCTGACGCACGGCCGTCACCGAAGCGCAATCCCCACTGCCTACGCTGCGCCGCTCCACCCGCCCTTGGACCGCGCCGCGTCAGGGGGCCCGAACCCGGCAGTCTCTGGCGCAGCCCGCCGGGCGGTACTGCGGGCGCGGGCCGCATGGCCGGCCATTGCTGCCTGGAATGCCGATGTCGTACCCGAGCCTGCCGCTGCGCCGCACTCTTCTTTCCGTCTTTCTTGCCGCCGGCCTCGCCTCGCCGGCATTTGCCCAGTCGCCGGCGGCTTCGCCGCAGGCACAAAGCCAGGGTCTGATTCGTGGCCAGGCGGTTCTCGCCGGCGGCCAGCCGCTCGCGGGCGTCCGCGTCACGGTGCAGGGACTTTCCGATGCCGTGCAGTCGGTGACGCACGAGCTCGTCACCGATGCCGAGGGTCGCTTCCAGGCCGCCGTGCCGGCCGGCGAGTTCGGCCTCACCGCGCAGGCCGACGGCTACGATCTGCTGATCCAGGACGGCCTGCAGGTCCGCAGCGGCGGCACCGCCGAAGCGAAGCTCGTGCTCGGCGCGGCCGGCGCCGCGACGGATTCGGGCGTCGCCGTCGACGCGGCCGTCGCTTCCGCGCCGGTCGCGGCGGATGCCGATGGCACGCAGAAGCTCGGCGGCGTCAATGTACGCGGCAGCTATCAGCGGGGCGGCGAAGCGCTGTATCTCGATGAGAAACGCGCGTCTCCCGTCGTCGCCGAAACGCTCGGCGCCGAACAGATCGCGCGCACCGGCGACTCCGATGCAGCGACGACGCTCAAGCGCGTGACCGGCCTGACCCTCGTCGACGGCCGCTTCGTCTACGTGCGCGGCCTCGGCGAACGCTATTCCAGCGTCGCGCTGAACGGCGCACCGATTCCGAGTCCGGACCCGACGCGCCGCGTCGTCCCGCTCGATCTGTTTCCGACCGACCTGCTCGACGGCGTTGTCGTGCAGAAGGGCTATACGCCGGACATGCCCGGCGAATTCGGCGGCGGCGCGGTGCTGCTGCGCACGCGCGACGTGCCCTCGAAGTTCTTCGTGCGCATCAACGGCACCCTGGGCTATCAGGACGGCACGAGCTTCAAGGACGGCTATACCTACGAAGGCGGCGGACAGGACTGGACCGGCGACGACGACGGCACGCGCGAACTGCCGGATTCGCTTGCCGCCGCGACGGCCGGCGGCCTCGTCCTGCGTCCGCAGACGCCGCTGAATCCGACCGGCGCGACGCCGGCGGAACTCGAGCGCTACGGCGAAGACGTCGCCGCCGGCGGCTACGACGTCAAGCGCGAGACGCTCGCACCGGATCTCGGCTTCTCGGCCGCGATCGGCAATCGCCGGGAGCTCGGCGACGGATCCAAGCTCGGCTTCACCGCCGCAACGCGCTACAACCAGGGCTGGGACCGCAACGAGGAAATCCGCCGCACGTTCCAGGCCTCGTCGGCCGGCCTCGAACCGGCCGACTCGCTCGCGATCGACGACACGCGCCGCAATGTGGATTTCTCTGCTTTCTTGAATCTCGGCTACGAACTCTCGCCGCAGCACCGCTTCAATGCGACCAGCGTGCTGCTGCGCCAGACCGAGGACCGCACGAAGATTTCCGAAGGCGTCCAGGACGAACAGCAGGCGCGCTTCACCGAACTGCGCTGGACCGAGAACCAGCTGTTCGCGCAGCAGCTCGGCGGCAACCATGTGTTTCCGGGCGCGCACGATCTGTCGGTCGACTGGCAGTACACCTGGGCCCGCGCGAACCGCGACGAGCCCGACACGCGCCGCTACCGCTACGACCGCGCGCTCGACGGTTCGCTGTCGTTCTCGCAGCGCTCGGACTCGAACCAGATGACCTGGGCCGAACTCGCCGACTACCAGCGCGACCTGACGCTGAAGGGCAAGCTGCCCTTCGATTTCGACTCCGCCACGCTGGACCTGTCCTTCGGCGGCGAGCGCATGGAGCGCAGCCGCGACGCGAGTCTGCGCAGTTTCTCCTTCAGCGCCGCAGGGCCGCTCGCGCGCGATCCGGCCGTGCTCGCGCTGCCGATCGACGAAGTGCTGAGCCCTGGCCACATCGGCGAGGACGGCTTCGTACTGACCGAGTCGACGCTGCCGACCGACAATTATTTCGCGCGCCAGGACCTGACCGCGTTCTTCCTCGGCCTCGATGCGAACATTGCGCAGAAGTATCGCATTGCACTCGGCGCGCGCCGCGAGAAGAACGACCAGGCCGTCACGACCTTCTCGCTGTCCAACCCCGATGCGCCGCCGGTCGTCGCCGGCGAGGACACGCGCTCGACCCTGCCCGCCGCGGCGTTCACGTGGTCCTACAGCGACGACGCGCAAGTGCGTGCGAGCTACTCCAAGACGCTGTCGCGTCCCGATTTCCGCGAGCTGTCGCCGGCGCCGTACCTCGATCCGCTGCTCGACGTCCAGGTCGTCGGCAATCCGGAACTCGTCTCGGCGAGCATCCGCAACTACGACCTGCGCTGGGAGTACTACTTCTCGCCGGTCGAAACCATCTCGATCGGCGCATTCCTCAAGGAATTCGAGAATCCGATCGAGAAGACGCGCCTGCCCGGCAGCGGCGTCCTGCTGAGCCTCGACAACGCGCAGTCCGCGCGCAACTACGGTGTCGAGTTCGACGTGTCCAAGGGGCTCGAATTCGTCGCCGACTGGCCGGGTTTCCGCCACATCCACGGCGACTGGGCGAACTGGTCGGTCGGCTTCAACTACGCGCGCATCAAATCCAGGATCCAGCTCGATCCGCTCGACGCGAGTTTCCAGACCAACCTGAATCGGCCGATGCAGGGCCAGTCGCCGTACGTCGCGAACCTGCAGATCGGCCATCAGGCCGGCGACGATTCCAGCGAAGCCACGCTCCTCTACAACGTGTCGGGCCGGCGCATCGCCGCGGTCGGCGTCGCAGGTCAGCCGGACATTTACGAGGAAGCCTTCCGCCAGCTCGATTTCCAATACCGCCGCGCGCTCGGCGAGGACTGGTCGATGAAGCTGCGGCTGCGCAACCTGCTCGATCCGGCCGTGCGCTACACGCAGGGTCCGGAAACCACGCGCGATTTCAAGAAGGGCCGCGCGCTGATGCTGACCTTCGAGTGGAAACCGCAGTGAAAAATGAGCCCTCTCCCCCGTGCCCGCTCGGGGGAGAGAGCGCAAACGCATGCTGACTTCGAAGCGTCATCCTTCCGCACAAAGACCGTCATCGCCGCCCGCTACTTTTTTGCGACTACCGCGCCGTAGGGCGTTCCGTCCGTGCAAACAGAGGGTTGAAACGATGCGATTCCCGATCTCCAAGCTGAGCGCGCTGGCAGGCGCTCTCGCTGCCGCGCTGCTCGCGGCGCCGGCCGCCAATGCCGCGATCCGCTTCTCCGAAGCGACCGACGGCCTGTATTCCGATGCGACGCACGGCGGCCGCGGCTGGGTCGTCGACTACATCCCGCGCAAGGATGGCAGCGGCATCCTGTATCTCTACGGCGCCGCCTACGACGAAACCGGCAAGCAGGCCTGGATCACGTCGAACGTCGAGATCAAGGAATTCGAGTTCAAGAAGACCGACGTGCCGATGGCGATGCCGACCGGCGGTCGTTTCGGCGACACCTGGCCGGGCACCGTGAATCCGGTCGTCAATGGCAAGCTCGACATCGAACTGCTGAGCTGCGGCGAACTCAAGATCACGGTCAAGCCGGACGCCTCGACGGGCCTGCCGACCTCGACCCAGACGCTCGTCGCGAGCGCCGACTACGTCGGTTCGCTGGGTGTGCCGGCGGTCAATGAACAGTGCGTGCAGAAGCGCAAGTTCACGAGCTGCCCAACCGGCAGCACGCTGGTCGCCGACCGTACCTGCCAGATCACCGGCACGATCGGCACGAACATGACGCTGACGAACGAGACGACCTGGGTGCTCAAGGGTCTCGTCAAGGTCGGCAGCGACAACAGCGCGCGGGTCAAGCTCAACATCGAACCGGGTACGCTGATCACGGGTTCGGGCCAGGCCGCGGACTATCTCTACGTCGAGCCGGGCTCGCAGATCTTCGCGCAGGGCCTGCCGCACGCGCCGATCATCTTCACGAGCCCGGCCGACGGCGTCGGCACGACCGCGCCGAAGCCCGGCGACTGGGGCGGCGTGGTCGTCTCCGGCAATGCGCCGAACAACAAGTGCGCCGCTGCGCCGTTCGACTGCCGCAGCGAATTCGATCCGACCCTGCGCTACGGCGGCAACAATGCGCACGAGAGTTCGGGCGTGATCCAGTACGTCCAGTCGCGCTACGCCGGCTATATTTTCCAGACCGGTCGCGAAGTGAACTCTTTCACGTTCCAGTCCGTCGGTGACGGCACCGTCGTCGACCATGTGCAGGCTTTCCGCGGCAAGGACGACGGCTTCGAGTTCTTCGGCGGCAACGTCAACGTGAAGTACGCGATCGTCACCGAAGCCGGCGACGACGGCCTCGACTGGGACGAAGGCTACAACGGCAACATCCAGTACGTGCTGCTGCAGCACGGCGCGGGCCTCGGCGAAGACAACGGCATCGAAGCGTCGAATCAGAATGCCAACCAGGATGCGACGCCGCGCGCGATGCCGACGGTTTCGAACCTGACCTTCATCGGCAACGGCAACGGCGGCTACGGCGTCTACCTGAAGGAAGGTACCGGCGGCCGCATCAAGAACTCCGTCATCACCGGCTTCAAGAACGGCTGTGTCTACCTGACCAACGGCCCGACCTGGACCTCGGCCGGCACGCCGACCGCGCTCAGCGGCAACCTGACGATGGACCACAACCTCGTCTCCTGCACGACGAACTTCAACCAGGGTTCGGGTTCGCCGTGGACCACGGAAGCGTTCTACAACGCGCAGAGCGGCAACAAGGTCGGCGAACCGCTGCTGCAGGGCTTCCTGCCGAAGGCCGGCTCGCCGCTGCTCGACGGCGGTGCGTCCGCCACCAGCGTCTGGTTTGCGCCGGTCTCCTACATCGGCGCGTTCCGCGACGCGAATGACGACTGGACCCGCGGCTGGGCCTACAACCTGACGCGCTGATTTCGCACGGAGCTTCACAGCACAAGGACGTGCCGCAGGGACGCGGACACCATAAAGGACCGGCCTGGCGTGCGGGATGCGCACGGCGCGCCGCGGTGCAGGGAAGCGCCGATTTTCTTGAACGCGAAAGGGCGCGGATCACCGCGCCCTTTCGCATTTCTGCCGCCGGCTCAATGCATCGCCGGGCCGGGCAGCGTCACCGCGAGATCGTCCGCGGTCGCATCGAGTTCGATGCCGCCGAGGCGAACCAGCTGTTCCGACGCGCCATAGCGCGCCGCGAACTGCGGCAGGCCGACATCGAAGCCTGCCTGATCGAGCGGCCACGCATGCGCGAGCAGCCGCACGCGACGATCCGGCGCAATCTGCGCAACGCTGATCACGACTACGCCGAGGCCGCGCGCCTCGTGCGAGAACAGCGTCGGCGGCGGCAGCGACGGATCGGGCTCGGCGAGCCGCTGCGCCGGCAGCGACGTCGCGCCGGCGTCGCCGTCGAAACGGACGGCGACGCCGTGCGCACCGAGCAGCGCGACGTACTGACGCAGTTCGAACAGCCAGCCCGCATAGTCGGTCACACGCTCTTCGCGACTGCGTCCCGCGCCGAAGGCTGCTGCCCAGTCGGCGTAGACCGGCAACGCGCAGTGCACCGCACCGTCCCGGAAGACGAGTTTCTGACCGCGCGCGGTCGACGCCTCGCCGCTGCGCGTCGGGTATAACAGCGCAAATTCCAGCATTTGCCACAATGCGGAATAGCCCGCATGTTCGAGCTGGCTGCAGATTAGCGCGCAGAGGTCGTGGCGCGTCAGATAGCGCGCATGCTCCAGGCGCACGCCGAGCGTGCGCATGAGGAAATCGGCCGTCGCGCGGCCGGCCTCGCCCTTGGCCATGAACACGCTCTCCATCCGCGCGCCGAGATCGGTCGCGAGCGCTTCGGGCGCGCTGAAGGTCCACGGCACGAGCAGCAGCGGGCTCGGCGGATCGGACACGAGCGGCTGCAGTGCGTCGCCCGGCATCGCGCCGGCATGACTGCCGAACGCGACGATGCGGCCGCCTTCGGCACCGGCGAGCGCCTGGCTGTGATGCGCGAGTTCGGAAAGGCCCGCGAACAGCGGCCAGCCCGGATGCAGCAGTTGCACGCTGTCATAGAGCGCGCCGAGCACGAGCAGGTCGGCCTGATCGGCGCCGGCGCCATCGCGTTCGGCGGGCAACAGGCGGAGCAGGTCGTCGGCGATGTGGCGTGCCAGCGCGTCCGCGGCCTCGCGGCCCAGCGTGAACGACGACGGAGTGGCGCCGGGCGACAGCTCGAGCGCGAGCACGCCGGGGCTGTGAAGGATCTCTGACATGGGGATAGTGCGACGGGCGCGCTGCGGCGCGCGGGGCCGGCGAGTGTAGCATTCGGGTTTCGACCGACCGCCGCCGCATTCCGTGATCGCCAAGCTACGTTCCCAGCTCCCCGACGCCTGGCAATTCTTCATCGCGCCTGCGCTGGCCGCGGTACTTCCGTGGAGGCTCGGGTTCCGCTGGCTGCGCTGGCTGAGCCGCCGGCCGGGCAGCGCGTTCGACGAGCCGGCCCGGGCGGCGGCGGCGGCGGCACCCGACTATCTCGCGATCGACGACCGCGACGCATTCGCCGCGAACGTGCGGCTGAACTGCCTCTGGGACACGGCCGATCTGTACCTGTCGCTGCTGCGCCGCCGCCGCGCACGTCTGCCTTGGCACGTGCAGCAGGTCGGCGAATGGCCGCGCGACTCGCATTTCATCGCGGCGGGTTTCCATCACGGCCACGGCCACTGGGTGTTCCGCACATTGGCGCGCGCCGGCTTCGACGCGAGCCTCGTTTCCGCGCGCTGGGACCGCGCCGACTATCCCGGCCTGCCGCTGCGCTACTGGTACGGCCGCCTGCGCGGCGGCGACGTGCAGCGCCTGAGCGGCCGGCCCGTCGTGTTCCGGCCGGGCGCGAAAGCGCAGCTCGCGCGGGCGCTCGACGAGGGCGCGACCGTCGTCAGCGTGCTCGACATGCCGCCACGAATGGCGCCGCGGGGCCAGCAGCCGGTGCGCCTGCTCGGCCGGGACGCGAGCTTTCCCGACGGCACGCTCGCGCTCGCCAGGGCCGCCGGCGTGCCGGTCGTGCCGTACTGGATGGAGTTCGACCTCGCCCGCGGCGTACGGCGTTTCGTGATCGGCGAGCCGCTCGATCCGGCCGACCCGGCCACACTGCAGAAACTCGCCGACCTGCTCGACCGCGCGATCCGTCTCACGCCGAGCGCCTGGTTTTTCTGGCCCGAATGGCCGCGCTGGATCGCCGATGCGCCCGAGGCGGTCGGCCGCGCGGCGACAGGTGCAGCCGACGGCAACTGAGCGCGCACCGCCGGCGACGCTAAATCCCGGCCGGAAAAAGGGGATTTTCCGCCGGTTGTCCGGACCTGCCCCCGTCGTGGCGTTGTGTCACGATGGTTAAACTTTGCGCTTCCCTCTCGCTCGCCTTCCGGGTCCCTTCCCATGTCCGTGCCAGCCATCCAGCCAGCCGTCGAGATCGATCGCGACTACAGCCTTGAGCACAAGTACACACGTAGCGAAGGCCGCATCTATCTGTCGGGCGTGCAGGCGCTCGTGCGCCTGCCGCTGATGCAGCAGATGCGCGACCGTGCCGCCGGCCTCAACACGGCGGGTTTCATCTCGGGCTACCGCGGCTCGCCGCTCGGCGGCTTCGACCTCGAACTCTGGAAGGCGAAGAAGCACCTCAAGTCCTCGAACATCGAGTTCACGCCGGGTCTCAACGAAGACCTCGGCGCGACCATGGTCTGGGGCTCGCAGCAGGCCAATCTGTTCCCGGGTGCGAAATACGACGGCGTGTTCGCGATGTGGTACGGCAAGGGTCCCGGCGTGGACCGCTGCGGCGACGTGTTCAAGCACGGCAACGCCGCCGGCACCTCCAGGCACGGCGGCGTGCTCGCGCTGGCGGCGGACGACCATGCCTGCCGCTCCTCCACATTGCCGCATGGTTCCGAACTGGAATTCGTGTCCGCGATGATGCCGGTGCTCAATCCCGCCGGCGTGCAGGACATTCTCGACATGGGCCTGCTCGGCTGGGCCATGTCGCGCTTCACCGGCCGGTGGGTCGGCTTCAAGACGATCGCCGAAACCGTGGAGTCCTCCGCGTCGGTCAACGTCAATCCGCATCAGCTCGACATCGTGATGCCGGAAGACTTCGTGCTGCCGGCCGGCGGCCTGAGCATCCGCTGGCCCGATCCGCCGCTCGACCAGGAAATGCGCCTGCACCAGTACGCGGTGCAGGCCGCCGTCGCGTTCGCGCGCGCGAACCGCATCGACCGCACCGTCATCGATTCGCCGAAAGCGCGCCTGGGCATCGTGACGACCGGCAAGAGCTATCTGGACGTGCTGCAGGCGCTGGAATACCTCGGCATCGGCGAACGCGAAGCCGCCGACATCGGCCTGCGCGTCTACAAGGTCGGCATGACCTGGCCGCTGGAACCGATCGGCATCCGCGAATTTGCGCGCGGCCTCGAAGACATCATCGTCGTCGAGGAGAAGCGCTCCTTCATCGAATCGCAGATGAAGGAGCACATGTACAACTGGGATCACCACACGCGTCCGTCGATCGTCGGCAAGTACGACGAGGCCGACAACTGGATCCTGCCGTCGACGAACGAACTCACGCCGGCGCGCATCGCGCGCGTGATCGCCAAGCGCCTGTCGCGCTTCTTCACCTCGGAAACCATCGAGAACCGCCTCGCGTTCCTTGCCGCGAAGGAAAAGGAACTCGCGCTGCCGCGCGCGAGCTTCCCGCGCGCCGCGCACTACTGCTCGGGCTGCCCGCACAACACCTCGACCGTGGTGCCGGAAGGCTCGCGCGGCCTCGGCGGCATCGGCTGCCACTACATGGTCACGTGGATGGACCGCCGCACCGAGACGTTCACGCAGATGGGCGGCGAAGGCACGACCTGGTGCGGGCAGGCGCCGTTCACCGACACGAAGCACGTGTTCCAGAACCTCGGCGACGGCACCTATTTCCATTCGGGTTCGCTCGCGATCCGCCAGGCCATCGCTGCGAAGGTCAACATCACCTACAAGATCCTCTACAACGACGCGGTTGCGATGACCGGCGGCCAGCCCGTCGACGGCACGCTGACCGTGCCGGACATCGCGCATCAGGTCCGCGCCGAGGGCGTGAAGACCATCGTCGTGCTGTCCGACGACATCGGCAAATGGACACGCCCGGAAATCTTCCCCGAGGGCGTCGAATTCCTCGACCGCAGCCAGCTCGACGCGGTGCAGAAGCGCCTGCGCGAAACGCCGGGCGTCACGATCATCATCTACGACCAGACCTGCGCGACCGAAAAGCGCCGCCGCCGCAAACGCGGCAAAATGGAAGATCCGAAAAAGCGCGTCTTCATCAACACGCAGGTCTGCGAAGGCTGTGGCGACTGCGGCAAGAAGTCGTTCTGCGTCTCGGTGCTGCCGAAGGAAACCGAGTTCGGCCGCAAGCGCGAGATCGACCAGTCCAACTGCAACAAGGACTATTCCTGCGTCAAAGGCTTCTGTCCGAGCTTCGTCACCGTGCACGGCGGCGGCCTGAAGAAGCGCAAGGGCGTGGGCAAGGTCGATTTCGATGCGCTGCCGCAGCCGCAGTTCGCCTCCGACCTCGCGCAGCCCTGGAACATCCTCGTGACCGGCATCGGCGGTACCGGCGTCGTCACGATCGGCGCGCTGGTCGGCATGGCCGCGCACCTCGAAGGCAAGGGCGCGACCGTGCTCGACCAGACCGGCCTCGCGCAGAAGGGCGGCGCCGTAACCTGTCACCTGCGCATCGCGCGCGATCCGTCGGACATCCATGCGGTGCGCATCGCCGCGGGTGAAGCCGACCTCGTGCTCGGCTGCGACATGGTCGTCGTCAACGACTACTGGGCGCTGTCGAAGATCCGCGCCGGCCGCACGCATGCCGTACTGAACACCTATGAAGCGATGCCGGGCACGTTCACGACGCGCCCCGACATGCAGTTTCCGTCGGAACAGATCGTCGCCGCGGTCAAGGTCGCACTCGGCGACGAGGCCCCCGAACTCATCGATGCAACGGGTCTTGCGACCACGCTGCTCGGCGACTCGATCATGGGCAACCTGTTCATGCTCGGCTATGCCTGGCAGAAGGGCTGGGTGCCGCTGAGCCTCGATGCGCTGATCCGCGCGATCGAACTCAACGGTGCGGCAATCGAACAGAACCGCGCCGCCTTCAACTGGGGCCGCATGGCGGCGCACGACGTCGCCGCGGTGCTGGCCGCCACGGGCAAGAATGCGCAGCCTGAAGTGCCCGATGCACTCGCCCAGGGCGGCGACAGCCTGCTCGACGACCGCCTGATCTCGCCCGACCTCGACAGCGTGATCGCGCGCCGCGTCGCATTCCTGACCGAATACCAGGACGCGAACTACGCGCAGAAGTACCGCGACCTGGTCGAGCGCGTGCGGGCGGCCGAAGCCGCGAAGGCACCCGGCGCGTCCGCGCTCAGCGAAGCCGTCGCGCGCTATGCGTTCAAGCTCATGGCCTACAAGGACGAGTACGAAGTCGCACGCCTGTACAGCCGCCCGCAGTTCCTCGAACAGATCCGCGCAACCTTCGACGGCGACTACAAGCTGCACTTCCACCTCGCGCCGCCGCTGCTCGCGCGCCGCGACAGCGAAGGCCATCTCGTCAAGCGCGAGTACGGGTCCTGGATGCTGACCGCATTCCGCCTGCTCGCGAAGTTCAAGGGCCTGCGCGGCGGTGCGCTCGACGTCTTCGGCAAGACTGCCGAACGCCGCATGGAGCGCCAGTGGATCGCCGACTACTTCGCCGCCGTCGATGAACTGCTGCGCACGCTCGACAACGACAACCGAGCCCTCGCCGTCGACATCGCGAGCGTGCCCGAGCAGATCCGCGGCTACGGCCACGTCAAGGAAGAACACGAAGCCAAGGCCAAGGCGCGCTGGAACGAACTGCTCGCGATCTGGCGCAATCCGAAGGCGGTGCCGGTCAAGCTCGTGGCCTGATCGCGTACCGCCCTGCCGCGCCGGCTTTGCCGGCGCGGTACACCCGCACTCGCGCGCATCGATTGTCGGCATAATCGGCGTTTCTCTGTCGCCGCGGCCGACGCTTCCGTCGTCGCGACGAAAGCGTCGGGAGGCCCATGGATCGGTCGCAGTTCATCCAGCTGCTAGCGCGCATGAATTTCCGCCGCGTGTTCAGCGATGCCGTACTCGAGCGCGGTTCGGACTACGTCGACAGCGGCCGCGTGCTGGACAAGGAATACGTGACCGAGGGCGCGGCCGGCATGCTGATCGGCTTCGTCCAGGGCAATTCCACCGAACCCTACCGCTGCGGCTTCCGCCTGCTGCCGCAGGGCCGCGAGGCCCTCGTCGACACCTACTGCAGCTGCCCCTACGGCGCCGGCTGCAAGCATGTCGCCGCGCTCGTGCTTGAAGCCATGGGGGAAGACTGGGAGCTCGACGACGACGGCGATGCCGGGTTCATGCTGAGCGCGCCGCCGTCGCCGGCGCAGCCCAAGCCTGACCTGCGTCCGTGGGAACACTGGCTGTCGACCTTGAACCTGCCGGCCGCGCCGACCGGCCAGGTCGCCGAGGACCGCGTGCTCGGCTTCCTGTTCGAGACGGCGCCGGGCTTTCCGAACGGACTCTGCGCGCAGGCCATGTGGTTCCGCCACGGCAAGCGCGGCGGTCTCGTGTCGCCGCGCCCGGTGCAGCCCGCGCTCGGCCGCGGCGATCCGTGGGTCGGCCTGTCGCCGGACGAGTTCCAGCGCATCGCCGAACTGCGCATGGCGCATACCGAATATCTGCGCAACGGCAGCTGGCAGCGGCTGGCCTCGCCGCGCCACGAAGCGTGGCTCAGCGATGTGCTCGGCCACACGCCCTGCTACTTCGGCAAGCCCGGCAGTGCAGCGCTGCGGCTCGGTCCGCGGCGCGGCGTCGAGTGGGCTTGGCGCGCCGAGCCCGACGGCACGCAGCGCATGGCGGGCATCGTGACCGGCGCTGCGACGGGTACGGAGCTCCTGAAGATCGCAGGCCTGTGGTACTGGGATCCCGCGGCCAGCGAGATCGGCCCGGTCGACGGCGACCCGGCGATGGCCGAACGCCTGCTGCGTGCACCGTCGGTGCAGCCCGAGCAGGCGCCGTTGCTGCGCGAACGCTGGAAAGCCACCGAGTCGCTGGCCGACCTGCCGATGCCGGCCGATCACGGCGACATCGAGGAAATCCAGGTCGCGCCGACGCCGGTTCTGCGCCTGGGCACGCTCAAGGCGCGGCCGCCGGCGCGCGCGGGCGGGCCGCCGTATACCGCCGGCAGCCTGCAGCTGAGCTTCGACTACGCCGGCCATCGCATCGAATACGCGACGCCGCAGCCCCGCGTGCGGCGCTTCGTCGACGGCCACGTCGTCGACATCCGGCGCGACCGCAGCGCCGAGATCGCGGCATCCGAACGCCTCGACCGCCACAAGCTCGTCGAAGCCAACGACGTGGCCTACGCGCACGGCCTGCGCGACCCGGTCCTGTCCGGCGTGTTCGTGCTCGAGCGCGGCCGCAGCGAACTCGCGCCGCCCGATCATCTGCTCGCGCTCGCGATGCGCCTGCAGGCCGATGGTTTCCAGCTCGAATTCGACGCGGGCTCGCCGGTCGAGATCCTGCCCGCGCCCGACGCCTGGCACGCCGATGTCAGCGACAGCGGCAACGGCAACGCCTGGTTCGATCTGTCGCTCGGTATCGACATCGCCGGCGAACGCGTCGACCTGCTGCCGATCCTGCAGCGCGCGCTGACCGATCCGTCGTTTCCGCTGACGGCCCCGGCCAAGGAGGCCGCCGATGCGATCTGGCTCGCGCCGATCGACGCGCGGCGCCGCGTGCCGCTGCCGGTCGCGCGCGTGCGCGCGCTGATCGCGCCGCTGCTCGAATGGCTGGAGCTCGGCACCGCGCGCGGCAGCCTGCAGTTGCGCCGCGCCCAGGCCGGCATCGTCGAAGAACTGTCGCACGGCGCCGCGGCACTGCCCTGGCGCGGCGCGAGCCGGCTCAAGGACATGCTCGCGCAGTTGCGCGCGGAGCGGCAGCCCGTGTCCGAGCCCGAAGGTTTTGGAGCGCAGCTGCGCCCGTATCAGCGCGACGGCCTCGCCTGGCTCGAATTTCTCGGCCAGGCCGGACTCGGCGGCATCCTGGCCGACGACATGGGCCTCGGCAAGACCGTCCAGGTGCTCGCGCATCTCGAAACCATGCGCCAGCGCGGCGAACTGGAGCAGCCGGCGCTCGTCGTCGCACCGACCAGCCTGGTCTGGAACTGGCGCGCCGAAGCGCACCGCTTCGCGCCGCAGCTGCGTGCGCTGATCCTGCACGGCGCCGCGCGCGACGCGAACTTCGCGGCGATCCCCGAACACCATCTCGTCATCACGACCTATCCGCTGCTCGCGCGCGACCGCGACATACTCGTCGAGCAGTCGTTCTCGCTGCTGATCCTCGACGAGGCGCAGGCGATCAAGAACGCGCGCACGCAGGCCGCCAAGGTCGTGCGCGAACTCGACGCGCGCCGCCGGCTCGCGATGACGGGCACGCCGCTCGAGAACCATCTCGGCGAACTCTGGGCGCAGTTCGACGCGGTCGAGCCGGGACTGCTCGGCGACGAGCGCTCATTCATGCGCCACTACCGCACGCCGATCGAACGCCATGCCGACGCCGAGCGCCAGGCCAAGCTGCACAAGCGCATCGCGCCGCTGATGCTGCGCCGGCGCAAGGAAGACGTACTGCTCGACCTGCCGCCGAAGACCATCATCGAGCGCGGCGTCGAACTCGTCGGCAAGCAGCGCGAACTCTACGAATCGCTGCGCCTCGCGCAGCACGAGCGCGTGCGCGAGGCGATCCGCGAACGCGGCCTCGCCCAGTCGGGCATCGTCGTGCTCGACGCGCTGCTGAAGCTGCGCCAGGTCTGCTGCGACCCACGCCTGGTCAAGCTCGAACGCGCGCGCAAGGCGCCCGAGTCGGCCAAGCTCGACCTGCTGCTCGACCTGCTGCGCGAACTCGTCGCCGAAGGCCGCCACGTGCTCGTGTTCTCGCAGTTCGCCGAGATGCTGGAACTCATCGAGCAGGCGCTGACCGCCGAAGCCATCCGCTACCAGACCCTGACCGGCCAGACGCGCAATCGCGCCGAACTCGTCGACGAGTTCCAGTCCGGGACCGTGCCGGTGTTCCTGATCAGCCTCAAGGCCGGCGGCGTCGGCCTGAACCTGACCATGGCCGACACCGTGATCCACTACGACCCGTGGTGGAACCCGGCCGTCGAGGCCCAGGCCACCGACCGCGCGCACCGCATCGGCCAGGACAAGCCCGTATTCGTCTACAAGCTGATCTGCACCGGCACCGTCGAGGAAAAGATCCAGGACATGCAGCAGCGCAAGGCCGACCTCGCCCAGGCCGTGCTCGAAGGCGGCACGACCCAGGCGCTGCGCTTCGACGAGAGCGATCTGGCGGAGCTGTTCGGGATCGAATGAGTTGCACTGCGGCTCGACACACTGTCCTGAGGCGCCGCGTGCCTTGCTTCATCACGCGCTCCACGCGAGCGTGGTGACGACACTCGGCCGTTAGATCGTCATGCAAAGAGCGGCCGGCCCCGGAAGTCGGGCCGGCCGCCCGCGAACATCATTCGCCCGGTTGCGGGTCGATGGCGTCCTGAATCGCATCGGCCAACCGGGAGGCGACGGCGATCCCGGACTCGGCGCGACCGCAGGCCACATAGGCGGTCGTGTACTGGCGATTCGCGGCCGCCGCGACACACTGCGCGGCATCGCGCGAAGCCGACGCCAGCGCGCCGAGCGCGGCGTTCTCCGTCGCCTGCACGCTGGCCTCGCGATCACTCAGTGGCGTGCGGCGACGCAAGGCGACGCGATCGGCCAGCGACGCGTTGAGATCGCCGACCTGCGTCTGCAGGTCACGCAAGGCCGGCAGTATCAGTGACTGTCGCCGAGGGTCGGCGAGGTCGGCACGCAGGCTGGCGCTGATCGACGGCACCAGGTTCCAGTTCGCGTGGAGCTTGATCGGGAAGTTCGGCAGGCAATTGCAGGCGGGGATCTTGCCCTGGGCGTTTATCCAGCCGCCGCCGGCGTGTGTGGAAATCTCCATGTAGCTGGCGCCGAGCGGAGGCGCAAACGTCTGGCTGTGGTCCCGGTATTCAATGGTCAGCGAATTGTGCGGACAGCCGTTGCCCGGCACCCAGACGTGGACGTCTTCATTGAAGTTCGCGCTGGACATCGTATTGCCGTACCCATCGACCCAGCGATAGTAGTCGGGGCTGCTGAAGCGCCGGCCGCAGGCCCAGCCCGGGCGGACCAGCGCGGGTCCGGAACCGGCGGAAATGTCGCCTTCCTGGTGGAATCCGTCGTCGTCGAAGTACCACACGCGATAATCGGCGTGCGCGGTTCCGATGGCCATCATCATGAGCGTGAGCGTGGAGGAAAGAAGTCGGGAGATCATGGGCGTGTACCTGAAAAGGTGAGAGGAAGGGCGAGCCGGGCGTGCTTCGCAGCCGGGCCGGCCGTCCGGTGCGTCATATGCATCGGTATCCACACGTACGATCCGGACAAACTTCACGGATCATCAATCTGCAAAATTCACCTCGGTCGGGCGCGCCCGGCATACCGTGAGGACCGCTGCGCGCGCTGCGCACGCGCGCCCTCCGGTGCGCGCCGATGGCGACGCCGCCTGCGCTTCGGCAGCAGTGCACCCCAGCCCGCAAGTGCGTGCCGCACGCAGGTCGTGATCGTCCGCGCGCGCAGACATGCCGCTCGCCAGATTCGTTTCCCATCGATCCGACATGACACATGCCTCCCGTCTCGTGACACCTGGGCTCGACAGGTGTCCGCCCCTTAGGCGCACGACGATCGACGGAAGCGGCCGCGGCCGTTCGGCCGGTGTCCGCACGGAGGAAACTGCGCCGTTTCGCGTACCGCCCGGGGACTTCCTTCGCCGAGCGCCGCCGTGACTGTTCCCGCCAAGCCCGTCATTCTGTCCGACGCCTTCTTCGCCGAAGCCGTCTGCCGCAACTGCGGCGCTGCACTGCACGGTCCGCACTGCGCGCACTGCGGGCAGAAGAAGGCCGGCCGCATCGGCCTTGGCTCGGTACGCAGCGAGGCCTGGGAGAAGCTGCGCCTGTTCGAACTCGACCAGCTGCAGTCGACCCTGCGTCTCGTCGTCGGTCCTGGCAAGGTCGCGCGCGACTACGTCTACGGCGTGCGCAAGCGTCACACGCATCCACTCAAGCTGCTGCTGCTCGCGATCGCGGTGCTGCTCGTGGTGCTCGCGCAGACCCGCTATCTGAATTCGGCCAACGTGCAGGTCTCCAAGGTCATGGAGACCGTGCGCAAATACGCCGAGTGGTCGTTCTCGCTCGGCCTCGTCGCGATCTGGTGCGCGTCGATGGCCGGCTTCCGCCGGCGTCTGGGCTTCAACGCGGTCGAGCACCTCGTGCTCGCGCTGTATGCGCACTTCGTCATCATCGTGGCCAACATCGCGAACCAGCTGCCGCTGCTCGTGCTGCGCACGCCCGCTTGGCTGGCCTGGCACAAACAGTGGTCCGGCGTGTACATGGGCCTCATCGAGCCGGCCATCGTGCTGCTCGCGCTCGCGCAGTTCTTTCTCGTCGACCTGCGCCGCCAGTGGTGGCGGCTCGTCCTCGCCGGCGCCGTCTTCGTCGCCACCAAGAAACTGCTCGTGTACGCCTATGCGTGGCTGCTCGTGAAGTTCGCGCTGGCGCGTGCGGCCGCCTGATTCAGCCGCCGCGCGCCGGTTCATCCAATGCCGCAACGCGGCGCCAAATGCGGCAGCGATTGTTAGCCGGCATCGCGTGATCGGCGACGAGGACGAGACCATGCCTCGCCGCGAGCGCATCGACCTCGGCCGTATCGCGAATGCCGCGATGCGGCGCGGCGGCGCGCAGCGCGCGGTCGAAGGCTTCGTTGCTGTCGCTCGTGAAACGTCTGTCGACATTGAACGGACCGTAGATCGCGAGGACGCCGCCGGCGCGCAGGCAGGCGGCGATGCCGGCGAACATCCGCTCGACTTCGTTCCAGCTCATGATGTGCAAGGTGTTCGCGCTGAACACGGCATCGCAGGCGCGTGTCGGCCAGTCGTCCTGCGCGACGTCGAGCTCCACCGGCGCCGGCGTGTTCGGCAGCGTCGCATCGGCGAGCCAGGCACGGATGCCGGGCAGGTTGTCGGCGCGATCGGACGTCTGCCAGCGCAGATGCGGCAGATGCGCCGCGAAATGCACCGCGTGCTGGCCCGTGCCGCTGCCGATCTCGAACACGTCGCGCACGTCGCGGAATGCCTCGCGCAGCACTTCGAGTATCGGCTCGCGATTGCGTTCGCAGGCGGCGGAATGGGGTTTGTCGTTGTTCATCGGTACTTCGTTCCGAACACACGCGCGACCGGCGCATCTTTCTGAACGACGATTTTGCGCTGAAGTCACTGACTCTAGCGATCAGAGAAGCGTCGAAAAACTGGATGGCGATCCATCACTGGAAGCCTGCACTGCAGAGCTTCCAGGTGATGTTCGGTGAAGAGCGTGTGCCGTTGGCTGCACTGTGAAAAAGCCTGTTACACAGTTTGTTTGACAGCCCCCCACGGGCAGTGGCCATCACTGAGAAACCCCGGTTGAATCGCCTGGGTGTAAAGCGACCCGTCATCTAGTGCACTAGAACTGAGGATTAGCTTCGCCAGCGTATGAGAAAGAATAAAGCAGCCGCCCGCTTTTCACCGCATAAATGACATAAACATCCTCGACGCCGTGCGTCTGAAACACGTAATACTCATACACCGCACCAGGAACTACGCGAAGGAAGGTCAACTGCTTCCCGTTTTTCAATCCATTTTGCAACGCATCTTCTATCAACGATGGATTACCTTCGCCTAGAGAGCGGGAAGCATTGATCAAGTCCGGCACGCGCTCAAGCTGCACATTGAACACTGCGTAATCGAGCGTCTTCGGCCCAGCTTGGCGGCATCCAGCTACCGCGACAAGATAAAAAATGAATAATAAAAAACATACAAATTTATTTTTACTAGTCACGATCAATCAACTTTAGGGTTCTTTTCGTCGATCTCAGCAGTTGGCTGCGACGTCCTTTGAATTGCTTTGATCATGTCCCCAGCAGCACGAGCCGCCTTATTCTCCGTGGAAGACTGACCATTTGACTCGATCTTCCTACTCTTGGTGCCAGAATCTGCTTCCGCAGAATGGCTTACCTCGTGACTAAGTCCAGCAAGTGCAGGTCGTTCGTAGCCGTTTGACTGGGTGTTGTTGTAGGGATCGTAATAAATGTCTGTCCCCTCCCCAATCCCGTTCGACTCGTTGATACCATCCGATGCGGAGGAGTTGAAGGGATTACTCGGGCTGTCCGGACCTTTGGCGTCCGATATTGTATGCACGTTCTTTGAACTCTCGAGTTGCAACATGCGCTGTGCAAATCCCTTCTCAATTTTCCTGCCATATGCTACGTCAGCTTTGACTTTAGCTACATATGTTTCGGACCCAACGTACTTCACTTCGCGCCCGTCGGGGTCGATGTTCTTATAGGGGTTGTTGTTGGCGTACCAGTAGCGATTGAAGTTGCCGCCCAACTGCATGTCGGTCGTTACCGGATCGTTGCTCAAGAACCGCCCGATGAGCGGATCGTAGTAGCGCGACGACGAGGGAAGACACCCGACCTTTCGGCGCATCGTGCAACGGACGGCAAGCTTGCACGTCAACCTTGCCGCCCTTCGCGCACTACGTTCATTCGCCGGGCTGCGGAGCGATCGAGTCCTGAATCGCATCAGCCAGCGTGGACGCGGTGGCGACGTTGGCTTCGGCGCGGCCGCAGGCAAGGTAGGCCGTCGCGTACTGACGGTTTGCGGCCGCCGACGTGCACGATGCCGCATCTCTCGACGCCGAGGCCAGCGCATCCTGGGCGGCGTCTTCCAGAGCCCGCACGCTCGCTTCGCGGCCGTCCAGCAGCGTGCGACGACGCAGCGCGACCCGGTCTGCGAGCGAAGCGGCGAGGTCGCCGACTCGTGTCTGCAGATCACGCAGCGCCGGCAGTATCACCGATTGCCGCCGCGGATCGGCCAGGTCGGCACGCAGGCTGACGCTGATCGACGGGACGAGGCTCCAGTTCGCGTGAAACTTGATGGGGAAGTCCGGAAGGCAATTGCACGCCGGGATCTTGCCCTGGGCGTCAATCCAGCCGCCTCCGGAACTCGTGGAAATCTCCATATAGCCCGCGCCGAGCTGATGCGGAAAAGTCTGGCTGTGATCGCGGTACTCGATCGTCAGCGCGTTGTACGGACAGCCGGCGCCGGGCAGCCAGACATGCACGTCCTTGCTGAAGTTCGCGCTGGACATCGTATTGCCGTATTCATCGACCCAGCGATAGTAGTCGGGACTGGTGAAACGCCGGCCGCAGGCCCAAGCCGGGCGGACCAGGGAGGCTCCAGGGCCGGCGGAGATGTCGCCTTCCTGGTGGAATCCGTTGTCGTCGAAATACCACACGCGATAGTCGGCGTTGCCGGCCTGCGCCGTTCCGATGGCCATCATCAGCAGTGCGAGCGAAGAAGACAGAATTCTGGGGATCATGGTCGTGTACCTGAAATGGGTGAGTGGAGAAACCACCGACGGATCTGCTCCGGCTTGGCTTCGAACTATCCGATGTGACAATCGCACCGGTATCCACATATACGGTCTGCGCAAATGTCAGGGATCACGGAGCAACGGAGAGACATGTCTGGCTGCAGCGCATCGGCTGCGCAATCGGACCGCAGTTGCATGCCGAATGAGCCGTGACCGGGGTTCGCCTCGACGGCCGGTTGCCGCGCACACCGCGGCTACGCTGCGAGCGAACGCGTCGTGTCCGCGCCGGCCTGTCGGCCAGCGTTGATTGCGGCGCCGCCAGAGACGGTCTGAACACGTCCCGGAAGCCGCCTGCCTGCTGACTCAATCGCGCGCCCGGGGTACAGCGACTCTTCCATCGTCGGTCGCTCGGTCCGAACCCGTTCTGCATCAGGTGAACCTTCAGCATCACTTTCAGCGGAACGGTCGCCGACCGTTGCTGTACGGGATCGAGTGAAGCCGCGCCGCGGCGGCGGCGAAGAAATCGCTGCGGTTTCGCGTACGGCGGAGGACCTCCCTCGCAGACCGCCGCCGTGACCGTTCCCGCCAAACCCGTATTCCTGTCGGATGCGTTCTTCGCCGAGGCGACATGCCGCAACTGCGGCGCCGCGCTCCACGGGCCGCACTGCGCGCAGTGCGGCCAGAAGAAGGCGGGGCGCATCGGCGCCGGTTCGGTGCGCAGCGAGATCTGGGAAAAGCTGCGCCTGTTCGAACTCGACCAGCTGCAGTCTGCGCTGCGGCTCGTCGCGGGCCCGGGCAAGGTCGCGCGCGACTACGTCTTCGGAGTGCGCAAGCGCCACACGCATCCGCTCAAGCTGCTGCTGCTCGCGATCGCGGTGTTGCTCGTGGTGCTGGCGCAGACGCGCTATCTGAATTCGGCCAACGTGCAGGTTTCGAAAGTCATGGAGACCGTGCGCAAGTACGCCGAGTGGTCGTTCTCGCTCGGCCTCGTCGCAATCTGGTGCGCATCGATGGCCGGCTTCCGCAAGCGCCTCGGCTACAACGCGGTCGAGCATCTCGTGCTCGCGCTGTACGCGCACTTCGTGATCATTCTCGCGAACATCGCAAACCAGCTGCCGCTGCTCGTGCTGCGCACGCCCGCATGGCTGGCGTGGCACAAGCAATGGTCGGGCTGGTACATGGGTGCGATCGAACCCGCGATCGTGCTGATCGCGCTGTCGCAGTTCTTCGTCGTCGACCTGCGCCGGCAATGGTGGCGTCTCGTGCTCGCCGGCGTGGTCTTCGTCGCGGCGAAGAAGCTGCTCGTTTACGCGTATGCGTGGCTGCTCGTGAAGTTCGTGCTGGCGCGCGCGGCAACCTGAGCACGAGTCAGACAGCGCGTCTCCAGAGCCGGCAACGATTGTTGGCCGGCAATGCGTGGTCGCCGGTCAACACGAATCCGTGCCGCGCTGCCAACGCATCCACCTCGGCCGCATCGCGGATGCCGCGGTGCGGGACCGCCGCGCGCAGCGCGCGGTCGAATGCCTCGTTGCTCTCGCTCGTGAAGCGGCCGCCGATGTTGTACGGGCCGTAGATCGCGAGCAGCCCGCCGGCGCGCACGCACGCGGCGATGCCGGCGAACATCTGCCCGACCTCGTCCCAGCTCATGATGTGCAGCGTGTTCGCGCTGAACACGGCGTCGACGGCCGTCACGGACCAGGGCTGCTGCGCGACGTCGAGTTCGAGCGGTTCGGGCGTGTTCGGCAGTGCGGCCTCGTCGAGCCAGGCGCGGATGCCCGGCAGGTTCTCGGCGCGGTCGGAGGACTGCCAGCGCAGCCATGGCATCTGCGCGGCGAAATGGACCGCGTGCTGGCCCGTGCCGCTGCCGATTTCGAGCACGTTGCGGCAGTCGCGAAACGCATCGCGCAACACGGCGAGTATCGGCTCGCGATTGCGTTCGGATGCTGCGGAATAAGGCTTGTCGCCGTTCATGGCCGGCAGGCGGCGGAGGTGTCCGCCGCCCGCGCAATGCGTCGATCAGTCGACGTTGAAGCCCTGCAGCGTGACCGGCACCTGGTTGTTGCCGGTGACCGACATCACGATGTGCATGTTCGCGAAGCCGATCGACGCCAGGTTGGTGATTTCGCTGATGCCGCAGCTTGTGGCGACGATGTAGCTCGGCGCGATCTGCCCGCCGGCGTTCGACCCGAGGAAGAAGCTGTTGTTCGTCGCCTGGCCGCTCGGCGTGAAGATCTCCACAACGAGAATATCGGTGGCGACCGTGAACACCGGCTGCGACGCGATGTTGGCCGGGAAGATCGCGTTCGTCTGGTCCGGCACGGTGAAGTTATCGCTGCTGACCGGCGTCAGCGAGGCGAGCGTCGGCGGGTTGGTCGTGCTGCGGTACAGATTCACCGTCACCGGCTGGCCCGCGCCGGCGGCATCGTTCGCGGTCTCGATGCCGAAACTGACCTGGTCGACGCGGAACTGCGGCTGGCTCAGATTCTTGAACGTCGACAGCGTGAACGCGCGGAAATAGCTGTTGTCGGTGTGTAAGAAGGTCGGCGAGCCGCCGTTGCAGGAGACCGAGTTGGCCGCCGTGACCGTCGGACTGACCGACTGCGTGATGGTCTGCGTGACCATCGGTCCCCAGGGCTGCAGGGCTTGCGATCCCGGGGCGAGTCCCGACCGGCTGAGCTGCTGGGCGGAGGCGGAACCGGCGACGCCGGCGAGAACGAGCGCAAACGCGAGACCACAAGCGGTACGGTTCATGGACATATCCTGGATCGGCGGGGACGGGCCGCGAAACGGTGCCGCATCGTCAGCGAAGACGGCGCGAAACGTGACGCAACTCACGGTTGAGCGCTGAGCTTGCCGAAACACAGGCGCACGTGCAAATGCCTGTCGGAACCGGGTGCGACCGGTGCCGGTGCGCCGGCAGGCCGATCCGCCGACGGCCGAAACCGGCCAGCGGCCGCCGCAGGACCACGGCGTGGCACGCCTGCCTGCTGGCTCAAACTGCGTTGAAACGCTGGAGCGAGACCGGCACCTGATCAAATACGGGCTGCGAGGGAATGTTGACCGAGATCGGCCCGCGGTCTGCCGCATTGGCTGCCGCGAAGTCGTCGCTGCTCACGGCGGTGAGCGACGCGACGGTCGCCGGATTCGTCGAACTGCGCCACAGCTTCACGCTGGTCGCCGATAGTGGCCAGCGAATTGGACAAAGCGGAGCCGGCGATCGCCGTTCCACTCATGAAAGGAAAAACAGAAAAGACACCGCGCAAGATCAGATTTTCACTCCGAGGAAATTCGATCGTCCGCCGGTGCCAAACGCGCCTTCGACCCGGAACCGCATCGCGGCACCGTCTTCGGAGTGTTTTCCGAGCCTTCGAACCGATTACAAAGGCGTGAGCGCACGTAGTTTTCTTACCGTTCCGTAACAAACGCCGGAAAGGCAGCATTTCTGACAGCGTTTTTCGTATAGCGAACAAATCTCGAGATCGCTTAGTTCGATTTCCCGCTTTTCGGCAACTCGGAAGACGCGGCACGCTTCAGCACCGCGACGGGTTCCGCCCAGGCGCTCGCCGGCCGGCGCTTCGTCGTGGTCAACACCAGATCCGTCGGGTGGAAAACATTGAGGTTGTGCGTGATCGGCGTGGTCAGGATGTACTGTGCCTCGGTCGCGCGCAGGAAGCTGCCGACTTTCTCGATATTGAATACGTCCAGATGTGCAAACGGCTCGTCGATGAAGACGAAGCCGCCGGGATGCGCTTCATCGCGCAGCAGCGCGACGAGCAGCAGCAGCGACTTCATGACCTGCTGGCCGCCGGACGCTTCGCCGTCGTCGAGGCCGATCCAGCCCTTGCGGTCGAAATCGAAGCGCACGCCGAGTCCGGCCTGCGCCAGCGCGACGTCGTCGTTCGCGAGTTCCGGCTGGTCGACCTCGACATTGATGCCCGACAGCTCGCCGAGCGCGCGCAGGTTCTTCGCATATTGGCGCACGGTGGCGCGCAGCACATTGATGTAGGCGCCGCGCGCCTCGTCGGTGATGCGGCGCGCACGGTGCAGGTGCGCGTCGCGCCGGCTCAGCGTGGTCTCCAGCGCTTCGTGGTCGGCGGCGATCTTGTCGCGCAGCGCGACGCAGGACGCATCCGTGACGAAGCCGCCGCGCTCGATGCGGTGCGCGATGCGTTCGAGTTCGCGCTGCACCTCGTGCTCGGTCTCGAATTCCTGCTGCGCTGCCGCGAGCGCCGCGCTGCTGCGCCAGGCCGGCGGCATCAGGCTGCGCTGGTGCCGGTAGTCGATCACGCGGCGCACGTATTCCCGGCGGTCGCGGTCGAGCTTGAACGCGCGCTCGTCGCGCTCGCGCGCGTTGAGTTCGCGCTGGCTGCGACGCCGGTCGGCCGCGAGTTCTTCGCGCTTGCGCGCCTCGCGCGCCGCGTCGACCGCGTTGCGCGCCTCGGCGAGCGCCTGCGCGCTATCCTGTGCGGCCTGCTGCAGTGCGGGCAGCGCTTCGGCGGCCGACGCGAATTCCACGGCGCGCGCGGCGAGTTCCTGCGCGGCGTCGAGTTTCAGCAGACGTGCCTGGTTCGCGTCGAGCCTCTGATCGAGTTCGGTGCGCTCCTGCCGGCGCGCCTCGTTCTCGGCGTCGAGGCGGCTGCGTTCGAGCTGCAGATCGCGCAGCCGGGACGCGCGCGCGCTGGCGCCGAAATTGCGTTCCTCGGTGCCGATGTGGCGACCGCCCCGATGCTCGCGCAGATAGCCCTTCGGCGTGATCCAGTCCTGGCCGGCCGGCAGCTGCATGCCCTTGCCCACGTCGGCGACGCGGCGCAGGCGATCGAGCTGGCGCGGCAGCCAGGCCGGCGGATCGCCGGCGAAGCGCAGCACTTCGAGCAGCGACCCCGGCGTCGCAGGCGGCGGTTCGGCGCGATCGGCGACGACGAAGTGGCGGTACTGCTGCTGTTCGCCGAGTGCGAACGCCGCCTTCGCGTCCGAGGGCGAAGCCAGCAGCACGAGGTGACGATAGGGCTGCAGCACGGCCTCGACCGCGGCCTCCCAGGCCGGATCGGTGACCTCGACGCAATCCGCCAGCATGCGGTGTGCAATGCCACTGCGATCCAGCGCCGCGCGGAAATCGCGCTCGAAGCCCGGCTGGAAGCGCTGGCCGCTCGCGAGCGCGGCGATCTGGGCATCGAGTTCGGCGGCCCGCTCGACGGCCTGTTCGCCGGCGAGCTTCAGCTGCGCCTGCCGGCGGCGGTCCGCCTCGACCGCGCGCAGCAACTGCGCGACATCGCCGGCACCCTGGCTCGCCGCGAGATGGTCGAGCTGCGCGCGGCGGCGGTCGATCTGTTCCGCATCGCGCGCGGCGTCGCGCGCCGCGAGGAACGCGGTCTCGGCCGCGATCGCCTGCGACTGCGCAGCCTCGAGGACTTCGGTCCCGCGCGCGAGGCTCGCGGCCGCAGCCTGCTGCTCGTCGGCCAGCGCCGCGTCGCGGCGTTCGAGCTCGCGCAGCGCGCGGCGCGCGCCGGTGAGCTGCGGACGGCTGCCATCGAGGCTCGCGCGACGTTCGGCCAGTGCGACCTTCGGTGCAACCTCGGCCTGCAGGCGCTGGCGGTCGCGCAGCAGCTCGCCGCATTCCTCGAACGAACGCACGTCGGCCTTGGCCGCTTCGAGCCGCGTGTGCAGCGCCGCGAGGTCCTGCCCGAGCGCTTTCAATTCCTGCTCGGTTGCGAACTGTTCGGCGCGCGCGCGCTGGTAGTCCTCGAGCACGGGCTTTTCGCCGAACACGTCCCAGACCAGCTGCAGCAGTTCGCGCGGCGGGTACTGGCAGAGCTTGTCGGTCGCGCCCTGTTCGAGCGTCAGCACGCGACGGATCGCGCGCGTGAGGCCGGCGCCTTCGAGACGCACGCGGTAGTCGCGCAGGCCCAGCCACTCGCCGCCCTGCGCCTCGATCGTCTCGACGCTCACGTCGCCGCCGAGGATCTGGTAGTCGCGCGACCAGTCGCCGCCTTTCTTGCGGATGCGGCAGGCCAGCGTGACCTCGGCGTCCATCAGCGGAAAGAACGGCCGCCGGCCGTTGCGGTCGGGCCGGTTGCTGACGACGCCGCGCAGCCACGCGAACGGCTTGCCGTTGTGGCGCAGATACGTCTTGTAGTCGCGCGCCGTCTCACGGTCCTCGATCGCGAGCAGCGTGCGCAGCGCGTCGAGCAGCGTGGTCTTGCCGGAGCCATTCGGTCCGACCACGGTGACGATCGCCGAATCCAGCGGCAGCGTGAAGCGCTGCCAATAGTCCCAGTGCACGACCTCGAGCGCGCGGAATTCAAACATGGCCGGCCTCCGCGTCCGCGTCGCCGTCCTCGGAACCGGCATCCGCTGCCTGGCGCGCGTGCTCCACGACGAAGGCCAGCGCGCCGTCGAGCACGCGCCGCGCGGTGCGTTCGTAGTCGAACGCGAGATCGAGCAGCGGCCCTTCGAAGATGCGCTCCTTGCGGCGCACGATGAAGCCATGGCGCGCAAGCACGCCGAGGTTGATGTTGATGCGCATCTTGCCGCCGAGCTTGTCGCCGAAGTCGGCGACCAAGGTGCGCTCAGCCAGCGGCTCGGCCACGTCGCCGCCGACCGGCACGGGTTTCATCTCGGCGAAGATCTGGCCCTGGTCCTGCTCGCGGTCGGATTCGACGCGGTGAATCTGGCGCTGGCGCTTGGGAAGAATCAGCAGGCTCCACAAAACCACGAGCAGCGCGATGCTGTCGCGGTCGAGGTCGAGATTGCTCGCCGACCACGCGCGCGGGCCTGCGAACACGGCGGCTTCCTGCGCCTTGGCGACGGCGAGCGCAACGTGGCCCGCATATGGATGATCGAGCAGGCGCAGTCCCGCCGCGGCCAGGCGACGGTCGAGTTCTTCGCGGAAGCCCGCGTCGGTCAGCGCCTGCCGCGCGAGTTCGTCCTCGCGCGGCAGCCAGCGTTCGGCGAGCAGACGCGCAATCAGCGCGGCGACGGGATCATTCATCGATGGCTTCCTCGCTGCGTTCGCCGCCGGGCGCCGCAGGTTCGTGCAAAGGCTCCGCGAGCGGCCGCAAGCGGCCCGCGCTGATGCGCGCGACGCCGGCATCGTTCACGTCTTCGATCAGGCCGCTGAGTTCCAGCCGCAGCGGCAGGCGCGCGAGCTCGGCGAGCGCGCCATCGCGCGCATGCGCCGCGGGATCGCCGAGCAGGCCGAGCAGCGACAGGCGATAGGCCGACGTCGCGAAGTCGTCGCTCGGAATCAGCGCCGACAGCGGAACGTCGCCGACGAGGGCCGCGAGTTGCGCGTGCCAGCGCTGCGCGAGTTCGTAGTCGTTCGAGGCGATCGGCGCCGTGCTCTGCTCCGGCGCCCCGCGTGCTTCGGGCAAGGTCTCCACGACGCCGACTTCGCGTTCGCGCTCGACGAGCTCGAAGTCGGCGACGTCGAGCGCGATGTCGCCGAGCACGAAGGCCGGCGCGAGGCGCGCGGCGATGACGTCGCGCCCGAGTTCGGCCAGCTGCTCGGACGCGAGCGTGCGCAGCCACTGGTTCACGTCGGAGGACGAAAGCCCGCTCGCGCCGAGATGCACGCGGTGGCGATCGAGCTGGTTGAGTGCGCGCTGGAACACCGAGGCCTGACGCAGCATCGCGCTCTGCGCGCGGCCGATCTGCTGCGCGACCCGGTGCATGGCCGGATCGAGCTCGGCGTCCTGCGCGATGAGCGTGACGATCTCGGTACCTTTCTCTACCCAGCGCCAGACCGATTTCAGCGTCGCCGCGGCCGCACGGATGCGATGTTCCGAGCCGCTGAGCACGGCGCGGTCGAAATCGTCGCGCAGCTCGTTGAGACGCGACAGCAAGTGCTGCAGATCGTCGCTGCCGACGCGTCCGGTCGCTTCGCCCGCGGCGATCTGCGAGGTCACGTAGGCCAGTTCGTCGCCTTCGCCCTGGAACTGCAGCAGCAGGCTCAGTGCGGACAGCGCCTGGCGGCCGACCGGGCTCACGCGATAGCGCTGCGTTTCCGGATCCCAGGTCAGCAGGCTGTTGTCGCGCAGGCGCGCGAGCACGGTATCGAGCTTGGTCGCGTCGACGTAGGCGAAATGCTCGCGCAGCTCCTGCGGACTCCAGTCCGGGGCCGCGCCGCGTTCGCCGATCGTGCGCAGCACGAGCAGGCGCACCATGACCGCGTCCTCGCCGCCGTGGAACAGCGTCGAGAACGCACGGAGCAGTTCGCGCGCCTTGCGCAGGCCGAACAGGGCAGGGATGTCGTTGACGAAGAGACCCGGGCGCAGGAAATCCTGCAGGCCGTCGTCGGACGCGGATGCGCTCACTCTGGGATCGCGGGGCAAAACGGCCGGCCATGGTCGGGCATGCGCGGCGGCAAGGCAAGCCGGCCGACCGCGCCGCGACCCGCGACGGCGGCCGCCGGACACAAAAAAAGCGACCGGCTTCCGCCGGTCGCTTCTGTCGTTGCGGCGCGCCGAGGAGTCGCGCCGCAGACCTCAGTGTGCCGGCAGCGGCACCGCGGCGGCCGGCGACTTGCGGTCGCCGCGCGTCGCGAGTTTGCGGATCAGCACGTAGAACACCGGCGTCAGGAACAGGCCGAACAGCGTCACGCCGAGCATGCCGGCGAACACCGTCACGCCCATCGCGTGACGGATCTCCGCGCCGGCGCCGTGCGCGAACACCAGCGGCAGCACGCCCATGATGAACGCAAGGCTCGTCATCAGGATCGGGCGCAGACGCAGGCGGCAGGCTTCCAGCGCCGCGTCGACGATGCTCATGCCCTGCTTCTGTTCGAGCTCGCGCGCGAACTCGACGATGAGGATCGCGTTCTTGCAGGCGAGGCCCATCAGCACGACCAGACCGATCTGCGTGAAGATGTTGTTGTCGCCGCCGGTCAGCCAGACACCGGCGATCGCCGACAGCATGCACATCGGCACGATCAGGATCACCGACAGCGGCAGCGACCAGCTCTCGTACAGCGCCGCGAGCACGAGGAACACCAGCAGCACGCAGAGCGGGAACACGAGCAGCGCGGCCTTGCCCTGCGTGACCTGCTGATACGTCAGCGCGGTCCACTCGAAGCTCATGCCGTTGGGCAGCTGCCGCTGCGCGAACGCCGCCGCACCCTGTACGGCCTGCGATGAAGACAGCACGCGCGGATCGGCACCGCCCTGCAGGTCGGCCGCGGGATAACCGTTGTAGCGGATCACCGGGTCGGGGCCGTAGGTCTGGCCGATCTTCACGACGCTGCCGATCGGCACCATCGCGCCGGCGGCATTGCGCGTCTTGAGGTTCGCGATGTCGCCGACTTCGTCGCGGAAATTCGCGTCGGCCTGCGCGATCACCTGATAGGTGCGGCCGAAGCGGTTGAAGTCGTTGACATAGCGCGAGCCCAGATAGACCTGCAGCGTCTCGAACAGATCGGTCAGCGCGACGCCCTGCTCCTTGGCCTTGATGCGATCGACGTCGGCGCTGAGCTGCGGCACGTTCGACTGGTACGAACTGAACGGACGCTCGAAGCCCGGCGTCTGCATGATCGCGCCGCTCAGCGCGTCGACCTGACGCTGCAGCTCGCCGTAGCCGAGGCCCGCGCGGTCCTGCACGTACATCTCGTAGCCGGCCGACTGGCCGAGGCCGAGCACGGGCGGCGGCATCGCGGCGAACGCGAGACCTTCCTTGATCTCGCCGAAGAAGCGGCCGTTGAGCTGCTGCACGATCTGTTCGGCGGTCATGCCGTCGCGCTCGGCGAACGGCTTCAGGCCGAAAAAGATCGTGCCCATGTTCGGCGTGTTGCTGAAGTGGATCGCGTTGAGTCCCGGGAACGCGACCGCGGTCGCCACGCCCGGCGTTTCGAGCGCGATCTCGCTCATGCGCCGGATCACGGCCTCGGTGCGATCGAGCGACGCGCCTTCCGGCAGCTTCGCGCCGGCGAACAGGTACAGCTTGTCCTGCGTCGGAATGAAGCCGCCCGGCACGGCGCGGAAGCCGATCACGGTCAGGCCGATCAGCAGCGCGTAGACGATCAGCATCAGCGGCGCGCGCTTGAGCGCCGGTCGGCCGCCGTTCGCATAGCTATTGCTCGCGCGGCGGAAGAAGCGGTTGAACGGACGGAACACCCAGCCGAAGCAGGCGTCGATCAGGCGCGTGAGCGCGTCCTTCGGGGCGCCGTGCGGCTTGAGCAGGGCCGCCGCGAGCGCCGGCGACAGCGTCAGCGAGTTGATCGCCGAGATCACGGTCGAGATCGCGATGGTCACGGCGAACTGGCGGTAGAACTGCCCGGTCACGCCGTCGATGAACGCGATCGGCACGAACACCGCACACAGCACGAGCGCGATCGCGACGATCGGACCGCTGACCTCGCCCATCGCGCGATGCGCCGCCTCGAGCGGCGAATGGCCTTCCTCGATGTTGCGTTCGACGTTTTCCACGACGACGATCGCGTCGTCGACGACGATGCCGATCGCGAGCACGAGCCCGAACAGCGTCAGCACGTTGATGGAGAAGCCGAGCATCCAGAGCACGGCGAAGGTGCCGACCACCGACACCGGCACGGCGAGCAGCGGAATGATCGACGCGCGCCAGGTCTGCAGGAACAGGATCACGACGATGACGACGAGCGCGATGGCCTCGAACAGCGTCGTGATGACGGCCTTGATCGAATCGCGCACGAATACGGTCGGGTCGTAGACCACGTCCCAGGTCACGCCTTCGGGAAACGCCTTCGCGAGTTCGCCCATCTTCTCGCGCACCGCGTCGGACATCGCGATCGCGTTGCTGCCGGGCGCCTGGAAGATCGGAATCGCGACGGCCTGCTGGTTCGACAGCAGCGAGCGCAACGCGTATTCCGACGCGCCGAGTTCGACGCGCGCGACGTCCTTGAGCCGCGAGACCGTGCCGTTGACGTCGGTCTTGATGACGATGTTGCTGAACTCTTCCTCGGTGACGAGTCGTCCCTGCGCATTGATCGACAGCTGCATCTCCGACGCCATCTTCTGCGGCGGCGCGCCGATCGAGCCGGCCGACACCTGCAGGTTCTGCTCCTGGATCGCGCGGATCACGTCACCGGCGGTCAGGCCGAGCGCGGCGACGCGGTCGGGCTGCAGCCAGACGCGCATCGAATAGTCGCCCGCACCGAAGATCAGCGCCTGGCCGACGCCCGGAATGCGCGCGATCTCGTCCTTGACGTGCAGTACCGCGTAATTGCGCAGGTAGGTGATGTCGTAGTTGCCCTTGGGCGAGAGCAGATGCACGACCATGGTCAGGTTCGGCGACTGCTTGAGCGTCGTGACGCCGAGCCGGCGCACATCCTCGGGCAGGCGCGGCGTCGCCTGGCTCACGCGGTTCTGCACCTGGACCTGCGCGAGATCGATGTCGGTGCCGATCCGGAACGTGACCGTCAAGGTCATGACGCCGTCGGAACCGGCGACCGCCTTCATGTAGATCATGTTCTCGACGCCGGTGATCGCCTCCTCGAGCGGCGCGGCGACGGTTTCGGCGATCGTCTTCGGATTGGCGCCCGGATAGACCGCGCGCACCTGCACCGACGGCGGAACGACGTCGGGGTATTCGCTGATCGGCAGCATCGGAATCGCGATGAGGCCGGCCACGAAGATGATGATGGACAGGACCGCCGCGAAGATCGGGCGGTCTACGAAAAATCGTGAAAAATCCACGGTTGTACTCCTTTACCGGGGAAAGCCTTGGTTGTCGTGCAGGACGGCGTGGCTCGGACGCGTCTCACTAGAGAAAGCGCGCCTCGCCTCGGACACTGGGTCGTCACTTCACTCCCGCCGCCGTCGCCACCGCCGGCGCCTGTTCGGGCTTCTCCATCGGCACGACCTGCGGATCCACCGGCATGCCCGGGAAGAACACCTTCTGCACGCCGTTGACGACGACGCGGTCCTCGGCGGTCAGTCCCTCGGAGACGATGCGCAGTCCGTCGACCTGCGCGCCGAGCTTCACGTCGCGGCGCAGCGCCTTGTTCTCGGGACCGATCACGTAGACGAACTTGCGGTCCTGGTCGGTCAGCACGGCGCGGTCGTTGATCAGCAGCGCCGACTGCGCACCGCTGCCGAGCAGCTGCACGCGTGCGAACAGGCCCGGCGTGAACAGCCCGTCCTTGTTCGAGAACACGGCGCGCGCGCGGATCGTGCCGGTACCCGCGTCGAGCTCGTTGTCGACGAAGTTCATCGTGCCCTGGTGCGGATAGCCTTCCTCGTCGGAAAGGCCCATGCGTACCGGATTGCCGGCCTCGCGCGCACTTGGCAGTTCGCCGGCGCGTTCGAGTCCCTGGTAGCGCAGGTAGGTGTTCTCGTCGCCTTCGAAGCTCACGTAGACCGGATCCATCGACACGACCGTGGTCAGCAGCGTCGTGCCCGGTGCGACGAGGTTGCCCGGCGTGACCAGCGCCTTGCCGACGCGGCCGTCGATCGGTGCGGTCACGCGCGTGAACTCGAGGTTGAGCCTCGCCTGCTCGGCCGCGGCCTGGGTCGCCTTGATGTCGGCCTGCGCCTGGGCGAGATCGTCCTCGCGCTGGTCGAGATCGTTGCGCGCGACGAGCTTGCTCGCGACAAGCTGGCGCGAGCGTTCGAGCTGGCGCTGTGCCAGCGCCGCGCGCGAGCGCGCGCGTTCGACTTCAGCGACCGCGCGGGCATGTGCCGCACGGTATTCGCGGTCGTCGATCTGGAACAGAAGATCGCCCTTCTTCACCTCGCGGCCTTCCTCGAAGTTCGCCTGGTCGAGATAGCCGGCGACGCGCGGCCGGACCTCGACCTTGTCGACGGCCTCGATGCGGCCGGTGAATTCGTCCCAGAGCGTCACGTCTTTCTTGACGACGGCGGCGACGCTGACCTGCGGCGGCGGCATCTGCGGCGGTGCGGCCGAGCCGCTGCAGCCGGCGAGGGCCAGACCGAGCAGCATCAGCAGGCCGGCATTGGCGAGCGCGGGCCAGACGGGGATCGTGGCATTGGCTTTCATGTTCCCACTCCTTCGGATCTTCAATCGTTCACGGGTACGGGGGTTCCGCCGGCGCGCAGGTCGAGCACGGCTGCGCTGCCGTCGGAATGCTGCAGAAGATCGATCACGGCGCGGCCGACGGCGTCGACCTCGAGCCATTCGCTGCAGGCGCAGTGATCGTTGCGGTGCGTGCGCACGAGGCCGTTCAGCGCGAGCTGCTGCACGCGCACCGGCATGTCGCGGTTCTCGCCGTGCATAACCTTGGCGAGCATGCGCAGCGCGGCGTTCGCGATCGAGAAGTGGCCAAAACCGTACCACGGATGCGTGGTCGCGGCGCTCGCGATGCCGAGGTACAGCGCGTTCGGCGCGCCGTCGGCCAGCAGCGGAATCAGCGCGCGCGCCGCATTGAAATGCGTGACGACGTGCGCGTGCAGGCGGTCTTCGAGAAACACGTCGTTGCGGTCCATGAGCCGGCCGCAGTCGCGCTCGGGACCAATCGCGACGACCGCGCCCGCAAAGCGCCGGCGCAGCGCGACGAGCTGCTGCACGAGATCCCGGGACGCGGTTTCGCTCTCGACGCTCGCGGTCAGCACGGTCAGCGCCGACGGCTGGCCGAGCCGGTCGGCGAGCTGCAGCAGCGTGTCCCGGTGCCGGCCGACGGCGACGACCGGATAGCCCTCGGCCAGCAGGTTCGCGACGACGCCGCCGCCGATACCGCCGCTCGCACCGATGACGATGACACTGGATTTCATGGAAGCCGACCTCATGCCGTGACGACCGGCGGGCGCCTCCCCGTCCCGGTCGGCTGGACCGGGCGGTCCCCGGGGCGCCCGGGGTTCAGGTCCGGTGAGTTGGGCATGCCCCCGGGATTTGATTAGGGGGCCGAATCGGGAATGATTGTCCCGGATACGCAACAATGCAGGTCAGTTATGTCCCGCGACTTCAATGAAACCTTGATCTTTGTACGTGTGGTGGAACACGGCGGCTTCAGCGCCGCGGCCCGCTCGCTCGGACTGCCGAAGACCAGCGTCAGCCGCAAGGTCCAGGAGCTCGAGGAACGACTCGGCCTGCACCTGCTCAAGCGCACGACCCGGCGCATCGGGCTGACCGAGGCCGGCACGCTGTATTTCGAGCACTGCCGCCACATCGCGCGCGATCTCGAAGCCGCCGAGAGCGCGGTCAACCAGCTCCACGGCGCGCCGCGCGGCTGGCTGCGCGTGACCGCGCCGTACACGCTGGGCAGCAACGCGCTCGCACCGATCCTGCCGGAATTCCTGCAGCGCCATCCCGAATTGCGCGTCGAGCTGATCCTGAGCAACGACAAGCTCGACCTGATCGGCTCGGAGATCGACCTCGCCCTGCGCGTCGGCGCGCTCGCCGACTCCACGTTCACCGCGCGCCGGCTCGGCAGCTTCGTCGCGCAGGTCTATGCGAGCCACCAGTATCTCGCGCGCCACGGCGAGCCGACGCGTCCGGAAGAACTCGTGCACCACCGCACGCTCGCGATGAGCCAGCAGCGCGGCGCGAACGGCCGCTACTGCTGGACCTTGCGCAACGGCGAGCGCGGCGACGACTACGTCGTCGCGCCGAGCGTCGTCGCGAACGATCCGACCGTGCTGCGCAGCGCGCTCGTCGGCGACCAGGGCCTCGCGCTGATTTCCGACACGCTGGTCGAGCCGCTGGTCGCCGCGGGCAAGCTGCGCCGCGTGCTGCAGGGCTGGGAGAGCCCGGCCATGGACCTCAACGCGGTCTATCCGCCGGGCCGCTCGCAGCTGCCGAAGGTCCGCGTGTTCGTCGACTTCCTGCTCGAACGCATGAGCCTGACCGAGTGGTGGCACCCGTGCGAGCAGATGCGCCAGGCCGCGCGGTTCGGTCCTCAGGTGCTCCACTCGCCGGCGACGTAGTACCAGTCCCCGCCTTCGCGGCGGAAGCGGCTGAGTTCGCGCAGCCGTTGCATGCTGCCGCCGCCGACCTTGAACTTCGCGACGAATTCCACGAATGCGTTGTCGGCATCGACCGGCTGGTAGCGCAGGATCTTGAGCCCGTGCCAGCGCGGCGCAGGCGTTTCGCGCGCAAGATCCAGCGCGGCGGGGCGCGTCGATCGATGCCAGCTGCGCAGCAGGTAGTCTTCGAGCCCGAGCGCGTAGGCGCTGTAGCGCGACCGCATGAGCGCCTCGGCAGTCGGCGCCGGCTCGCCCGCGTGCAGCGGGCCGCAGCAGGCGGCATAGGCCAGATCCGAACCGCAGGGGCAGTCGACGGGTGCGTTCATGGACGGTCGCAGGCGGAAGCGGCGCGCATTCTCGCCGTGTAGAGAAGGCAAAAACCAGAGGGAGCAGGTAGGAACTCGAGAAAGCACCATGCGGCGTCTCTGGTTCCTGCCTGCTCCCCTCTGTTTCCCGCTCTCAGGCCGGTCTCGCCCCGAGCAGCCGCGCCGGCAGGAACAGCACCGCGCGCAGGAACTCGAACACGGCCGACACGGTGATGCCGATAAGTCGGAACGGCAGGCTCAGCAGCCAGACCAGCGGATAGGCGACGAGCGCGAGCAGCGCCAGCGGCCAGCAGATCACGAGCAGCAGCAACCAGAGCAGGAACTTCAGCATGGGCGACGCCTCCGGGCCGTCGCGACCAGGGTCGCCGATCGCGCGCCGGACGGCATCTGCCGGAAGTCGCACGCGGCATTGGCGACGCGCACCGCCGCCGCGCGTTCAGTTTGTGCGCGATGTGACGACGGACACAGGCGCGTCGCACGCGTCGAGATCATCGCGGGCGATGCTGCGCTCCCCTGTGGAGATTTAGCATTATGCACACGCGAATTTCCT
The DNA here is from genome assembly GCF_035481375.1 of Tahibacter sp. Lineage (GTDB taxonomy): Bacteria > Pseudomonadota > Gammaproteobacteria > Xanthomonadales > Rhodanobacteraceae > Tahibacter. The sequence continues at coordinate 70,431 of NZ_DATIGT010000230.1, read as the reverse complement.
ATACCGATCCGCTGCTGGAACTGCTCGACTGCATCGAGGACGCGGTGCAATTGCTCGCATTCGACTATTTCGCCGCGGCCGGCGACGAGCTGCGCCGCGCCGATGCGCTGCTGGCCGCCGCACTGGCGGACTGGAACGGCGAGGACGCCGCACTCGCGCGGCAATGGCTGCAGCAGGCCGCCGCCTTGAACGGCGGCGGCGCGCTGCGCGAGCGGCGCGGTCATTGCGTCGGTGCGTTGTGGCGCGCGCGGCGCGCGGTCAGACGTCACTGGCTCGCGCGCCTCGGCGTGGCCTGGGATCCGTATGACAGCGCGCTCTCGGCGCCGGGTACGCAGGCAAGACTCCGCGTCGTCGAATGATCGTGTCGACGCAGGGCGCTGTAACCGAAGGGCATTGCGCCGTGTGTCCGTCAGCTTCGCCGCTCGGGTGTCATCGGCAGGCCGGGCGCAGCGCGCAGCGCTGCGGTTGTTGGCGCAATGCGCTTGGCTTATTGCCCTACGGTCTATCGCGGCGGCGCGCCCAGCTCGCGCGCGTCGAGATAGCCGTTGCGATTGGCGTCCTGGCGCTTGAACACCTCGCCGAGCCGCGCGCGATGGCGCACGAGCGAGATCGGCCGCGTGTTCGGGCCGACGACGGCCGGGTCGAATTCATCGAGATCGACGACGCCGTTGCGGTTCGCGTCCATCTGGAGGAACGCGTCGCTGAGCTTGTCCTGGTATTCGCCGAGGCTGATGCGGCCGTCGCCGTCACGGTCGAATTCGCCGAGGTAGTCCTGCGTCGAGGACGCGAACTGCGCCGCTGCCGGTGCGGCAAACAGCACGAGCGCGAATGCGAAGCCGCGCATGCTCATGGCTGCACCGCGTCGCCGGCGTCGACGCGCGCGGCGCCGAAGTGCGGATGCGTCGCCTTCCACGCGATCGCGAACGCGACGAGCAGCAGCAGCGCCGCGACGAGGAAGGCCGCGCCGGGCAGATGCAGCGGCGAATCGGGCGCGATGCTCCAGCCGAAGATCTGCGTGTAGAGGCCCGGACCGACGATGCCGGCGAGGCTCGCGAGTCCGGCGAGCGATCCCTGCAGACGGCCCTGCTCGCTCGGGTCGACCTGCCGCGTGACCAGCGCCTGCGTCGCCGGTCCCGCGCAGCCCCAGAGCGCGAGCAGCGGAATCGCGACGAGCGAGATCCAGCCGGTCGCCGCGAAGCCCTGCCACGCGAAGCCGAGCGCGCCGAACGCGAGTCCGACGAAGATCGCGCGGCGCTCGCCGAAGCGCCGCACGATGCGGCTGACGAGCAGCGCCTGCACGATGCCGTTGCAGACGCCGACGAAGCCGAGCGTATAGCCGACCGCCTGAGGCCCCCAGCCGTAGCGGTAGTCGGCGTAGAGCACGAACGTCGTGTTCAGCACGTAGTGTGCGAGCTGCGACAGGAACACGACGAACGCGAGCGCGTAGACCTGCGGATAGCGGCGCAGCAGCAGCAGCGCGCCGACGGGATTCGCGCGGCTCCAGTCGTAGCGCGGCGTGCGGCGTTCGGCCGGCAGCGACTCGGGCAGCACGAAATAGCCGTAGCAGAAGTTCGCGAGCGCAAGGCCGGCGGCGAGCCAGAACGGCAGGCGCAGATCGACGTCGCCGAGCGTGCCGCCGAGCGCCGGGCCGAGCACGAAGCCGATGCCGAATGCCGCGCCGAGTGCGCCGAATGCCGCGGCGCGTTTTTCCGGCGGCGTGACGTCGGCGATGTAGGCGTTCGCGGTGCTGAAGCTCGCCGCGGTCATGCCCGAGATCACGCGCGCGATCACCAGCCAGGGCAGCGTCTGCACGACGGCCATCAGGATGAAATCGAGTCCGAGGCCGAGGTTGGACAGCAGGATCACGGGGCGGCGGCCGTAGCGGTCCGACAACGCGCCCTGGATCGGGCTGCAGAAGAACTGCACGACCGCGAACACGGTCGCGATGATGCCGACCCAGTCGGCCGCGGCGACCATGTCGCCGCCGGCCATCTGCTTGATCAGGCGCGGCAGCACCGGAATCACAATGCCGAAGGCGAGGATGTCGAGCAGGACCGTGATGAAGATGAAAGCCAGCGCAGCCTTGCGCGCCGGCGAGACGGAAGCGGGGTCGTGCACGGGGATTCCTGCAGGATTTGCGGCGGCGCGCAGTCTAGCAGGCGAGGCCGGCGGGCCGGCGCGCACGGCTCGGCGCGCGGCATCGTCGCTTCGGCGCGCAGGACGCGTGGCGGTATGCAATCTTGCGCATTGTGCTGTGGTCCTTTGCGGCACCCAGCCCGTGCCATCTGCCGGAGATCCGATGCCGACGAGTCCGCTACGCCTGCTGCCGCTGCTCGCGCTGCTGTCCGTCGCGGCGGCACCGGCGGCCGTCGTCGAGACCGAACACCTCGCGGTCGAACTCGTCGCCGAGAAGACCGCGCTCGTCGCCGGGCAGGCGAACTGGGTCGGCCTGCGCCTCGACCATGAGCCGCACTGGCATACCTACTGGATGAACGCCGGCGACACCGGCCTGCCGACGCGGTTCGAGTGGGCGCTTGCGCCGGGCTGGCGCGCCGGCGACATCGCCTGGCCCGCGCCGGAGCGGCTGCAGATCGGCGAGCTGTTCAACTTCGGCTATTCCGGCACGAACGTGTTGCCCGTTGCGATCACGCTGCCGGCCGACGCGAAGGCCGGCGAGACGGCGCGCATCACGCTGAAAGCGGACTGGCTGGTCTGCAAGGAAGAATGCATTCCGGGCAAGGCGACGCTCGAACTCTCGCTGCCGGTCGTTGCGGCGGGCAGCGCGCCGGCCGACGCACCCGCTGCGGCATCGCTGCGCACGGCGCTCGCGCAGCGTCCGGTCGACACGAACTGGAACGCGGCCGTCACGGCTGCCGGCGATCGCATCGAGATGCGCATCAGCGGGTCGGATCTGCCCGATATCGCCGGACTCGACGCGTTCGCGCAGCAGCCGCAGGTGCTCGCGAACACGCCGCCGCGGCTTGCGCGCGACGGCGGCGCGCTGACGGTGTCGGCCGCGCGCAGCGACTATTTCACGACCGCTCCGCGCGCGCTCGACCTCGTGCTCGTGCAGCGCGGCGACGCCGGCAGCGTGCGCGCCTGGCGCGTCGCGGCCGACTGGCCTGCAGCGACGTCCGGCGGCAGCGCAACCGCGGCGGCACCGTCGACACCCGGCGGCGGTTCCGGCGATGCGGTCGGCGGTCTCGGCGTCGCGCTGCTGCTCGCACTGTTCGGCGGCCTCGTGCTGAACCTCATGCCCTGCGTGTTTCCCGTGCTGTCGCTCAAGGCGCTCGGACTCGCCGAGACCGCGCATGCGCCGGGCGCCGCGCGGCGCGACGGTCTTGCGTATCTGGCCGGCGCCGTCTCCGGTTTCGTCGCGCTGGCCGCCGTGCTGCTCGCGCTGCGCGCCGCAGGCCAGGGGCTCGGCTGGGGCTTCCAGCTGCAGTCGCCGCTGCTCGTCGCGCTGCTCGCCTATCTGATGGTCGGCATGGGCCTGAGCCTGTCCGGCGCGTTCGTGATCGGCGCGCGGCTCGCCGGCACCGGCCAGTCGCTCGCCGACGGCCAGGGCGCGCGCGCCGCCTTTTTCACGGGACTGCTCGCCTGCGTCGTCGCGAGTCCGTGCACGGCGCCGTTCATGGGACCGGCGCTCGGCTTCGCGCTGACCCAGCCCGCGCTCGGCGCGCTCGCCGTATTCGCGGCACTCGGCGTCGGCCTCGCGCTGCCGATCGTCGTGCTCGGTTTCGTACCGCTGCTCGCGCGCTGGCTGCCGCGCCCGGGCGCCTGGATGGATGCGTTCAAGCAACTGATGGCCTGGCCGCTGTACCTCACGGCCGTCTGGCTGTTCTGGGTGCTCATGCGGCAGGTCGGCGCCGATGCGGCCGCGCTCGCGCTGGTCGGTCTCGTCGCGCTGATCGCCGCGCTCGTGCTGTTCGGCCGCAACCAGCTGCGCGTCGCACCCGGCTGGCCGCGGCATGTCGCGGTCGCTGTGCTGCTCGCGCTCGCCCTCGCGCCGCTGTCGGCGATCACGTCGCTCGCGACGCGCGGCGGAACCTCGGCCGACGGCGAGGTCTGGCAGGCATGGACGCCGCAGCGTCTGGACGAACTGCGCCGCGCCGGCGAGCCGGTATTCGTGAACATGACGGCGGCCTGGTGCATCACCTGCCTCGCGAACGAGCGCGTCGCGCTGTCGTCGGGCGATTTCGCGCAGCGCCTGCAGCGCGACGGCATCCGCTATCTGAAAGGCGACTGGACGACGCAGGACGCGGCCATCACCGCGTATCTCGCCGAGTTCTCGCGCAGCGGCGTGCCGCTGTACGTCGTCTATCCGCGCGGCGGCGGCACCCCCGAGGTGCTTCCGCAGCTCCTGACCCCCGGCCTCGTCGACGCCGCGCTCGCGCGCGCCGCGGCAGGCTCGTCGTCCCCACCCGCCACCCGGAGTCCACCATGAAACTGATCTCCACGCTGCTCGCCGCCGCGCTGTCCTTCTCCGCCGCGCCGCTACTGGCCAAGGTCGAAGTCGGCCAGCCGGCGCCGGGCTTCAGCCTCACCGACAGCAACGGCAAGACGCGCTCGCTCGAAGAGTTCAAAGGCAAGACGGTCGTGCTCGAATGGACGAACGCCGAGTGCCCGTTCGTGAAGAAGCACTACGGCAGCGGCAACATGCAGGCGCAGCAGAAGGACGCGACCGGCGCCGGCGTCGTCTGGCTGTCGATCAACTCCGGCGCGCCCGGCAAGCAGGGCCAGCTCGACGGCGCCGGCGCGAACGCGCTGATCAAGACCAGCAACGGCGCGCAGACCGCCTACCTGCTCGATCCCGAAGGCAAGGCCGGCAAGGCCTACGGCGCGAAGACGACGCCGCACATGTACGTCATCGACGGCCAGGGCGTGCTGCGCTACATGGGCGGCATCGACTCGATCCAGAGCGCCGACGCCGCCGACATTCCGAAGGCGACGCAGTACGTGAAGCAGGCGCTGGCCGAACTCTCGGGCGGCAAGCCGGTCAGCGTGCCGGTGTCGCAGCCCTACGGGTGTTCGGTGAAATACGGAAGCTGAGAAACACGGGCGAGCACGCAGGAAATAGAGAAAGCGGCATTGTCGCGTTTTTCCGAAACCGCAAGGAAACAGGGGAGCTCGTGCTCCCCTGTTTCTCGTCTGCTGATCGCTGTTTCTTACTCGAAATCGTCCTCGAAGATCTGATCCGTCGTGATCCGGTGGATCTGGCCGTTGCTGCGCGTGATGTAGATGTTGCCGTCGACGTCTTCGCCAAAACCATAAATCGAACCGGTGCCGAGGCCGGTCAGGCGGTTCACGCCGCCGGAATCCCAGGTGCCGCCGGTCGATTCCGACCACCACAGGTCGCTGCTGCAGGAATCGCCGTAGAAATACGTGCCGCGCATCGGCACGTAGGGACCGCGGTAGACGAAGCCGCCGGTCACGGCGCAGGCGCTCGAATGGCCATATTCGATGACCGGCGCGATCGTCGAGGTCGCCGACGGACAGTTCGTGCCGCTGCCCGGGGTCGTGAAATAGTGGCGTCCCTCGCAGCGGCTCCAGCCGTGGTCGAGACCGCCGGCGCCGTCGGGAGCGACCGTGATTTCCTCCCAGCTGCCCTGGCCGACGTCGCCGATGATCAGGCGATGGTCGAGCCGGTCGAAGCTGAAGCGCCACGGATTGCGGAAGCCCGAAGCCCAGATCTCGTCGCAGGTGTTGCTCGTGCCGACGTGCGGATTGGCGCCGGGAATCGAATATTCCGCCGGCGAGATGCCGCTGGAGCCGCACATGTCGTTTCCGACCGCGCCGCCGCGCGTGTCGACGTCGATGCGCAGCATGTGGCCGAGCATGAAGTACTGGATGCCCGACGGATTCGTGCCGCAGGAGTTGCGGTTGTTGTCGGCCGGCTTTTTCCAGAGGCATTCGGCGAAGCCGTGCGGATTGTTCTGGTCGCCGCTGTCGCCCGAGGAAATGTACAGATAGCCGTCGCGGCCGAAATGGATGTCGCCGCCGTTATGGTTGCCGGCCAGATCCGGCAGACGCAGGATGATGGTTCCGTTCGTGTTGGCGACGTCGGAGGTCAGGCTCGGCACGGTGTAGCGCGCAACGACCTGATCGGGTGTCGTGCCCAGCCGCGGATCCCCGCTCGGCCGCGTGTAGAAGATGTAGAACTCAGTGTTGTGAGGTTGGCCGGCCAGGCCGAAGTTCGGATGGAAGGCGAGGCCGAGCAGGCCGCTTTCGCTGGACTGGGTCACGCCGAGCGTGAGGAACGGCGTCGGCAACGCCGCACCGTTCTTGATGACGCGGATGTTGCCGCCCTTCTCGACGACGAACAGACGGCCGCTGCCGTCGTTCGGCGCGCGCAGCGCAACCGGCGTGGAAAACGTGGTCGACGCGTTCGGCACGCGGGCCAGGAACATGCCGGCCGGCGGTGCCGCCGCCGCGGGAACCGATACGGCGGCCAGCAGTGCGGCCGCGACAGCGCTAGTGAGACGCATGAGGGGATCTCCGTCCAGGGAAGACTGCCCTTGTACGCCTAGGTACGTGACGAAACCAGTGCGACGTCGCGCCGTCGTGACGGCGCGCACATCGCTTCAGACCTGCGGTCGCTTCAGGCGGATCAGCGCGGAGATGTCGTCGTCGGCATGGCCGCGCGCCATGAGTTCGGCGTAGTCGGCCAGCGACTTCTCGATGACGCTGCGATCGGTGCCCGCGGCCAGCGCGAGGTCGCGCACGATGCGCAGATCCTTGTGCAGCAGCCCGAGCTTGAAGCCGACGCTGAACTGGTTCGCGAGCATCGTTGCGCCGCGCTTGTCCAGGAACCAGTTGCCGGCGGCGCCGGCGGCGAGCGTCGGCAGCAGCGCATCGGGCGCGAGGCCCAGCGCTTCGCCGAGCGCGAGCCCTTCGGTGACGGCCTGGGCGATGCCCGCGATCAGCACCTGATTGACGGCCTTCGTGTTCTGTCCCGCGCCGACCGGACCCATGTGCGTGACGCGCGCGGCATAGGCGTCGAGCACCGGGCGCACGCGGGCGAGCGTCGCGGCTTCGCCGCCGGCCATGATCGACAGCTTGCCGTTCTTCGCGCCCTCGACGCCGCCGGAGACCGGCGCGTCGACGAAGTCGCCGCCCGCGGCACGCAACAGGGCGGCGGCGGCGCTCGCGGTCGTCGAGGATACGGTCGAGTGGTCGACGACGATCGTGCCCGGCGCCGCCGCGGCGGCGACCGTCCGGCTGACGTCGATCACGTCGCTGTCGGCGCTAACGCACAGCACGACCACATTGCAGCACTGTGCAATCGTATCCGCGGTTGCCGCGATCGTGCCCTCGTGCGCCGCGGCGAAGCGCTGCGCCTTGTCGGGACTTCGATTGGCGACCGCGGCGAGCAGGCCGCGCTGGTGCAGGTGTGCGGCCATGGACCAGCCCATAGCGCCGAGGCCGACGAAGCCGGCACGGATGGCGTGTTGCATGGAATTCGACGCGGAAGGAACGGAGGCCGCTAGCAGAGCGCAAGCGGCGCCGACGACGCAAGAGCCATAAGGAAGATCGCGGACAAGCGCTCAGCGCGCCGGCATGCCGAGCTTCGTGCCGGCCCAGCGCGCCAGCGTTTCGCGGCCGATCTTGGCGTTGTGGCGGATGTCGACCGGAAAGCGCGGATGGAACAGCACGCGCGCGATGCCGCGCGTGTGGGCGAAGCCGGCCGCGCAGTTGAGCGCCTCGGCTTCGATGCGTTCGGCCGCGTCCGTCGCGCCGGCTTCGAGTTCGAGCACGATGACGGGCTGCTGCGCGCCCGCGGCGCCGACGCCGACCAGCGCGCTGCGGCGCACGCCGGCGATCGCGTTGAAGATCGGCTCGGCCTGTTCCGTATAAAGGTCGCCCGCCGCGGTGCGCACGCGCTGCGACTTGCGCCCGCAGAACCAGAGCCGGCCCTGCGCGTCGAAATAGCCGAGATCGCCCATGCGATGCACGATGCGCGCGCCGTCGCGGATCTTGGCCAGCGCCGTCGCCGCGGGCCGCGCGTGATAGGCCTCGGTGGTGGTCGGCCCGGCGACGGTGATTTCGCCGACCTCGCCGACGGGCAGTTCGCGCACGCCGCTCCAGTCGGCGATGGCCTCGTCGCTGATCGCGATGATGCGTACCGTGTTCGCCGCGAGCGGACGGCCGACGCAGGTGCCGGCGCCGCGCTCGGTCGCCGTGCGCGTGTCGTGCAGCAGCTCCGCGCTTTCGATGACGGCCAGCGGCAGGCATTCGGTCGCGCCGTAGGGCGTGTAGATCTCGGCCGCCGGATCGAGCCACGGCCTGAGCCGCGCGAGTATCGCCGGCGCTACCGGCGCACCGGCGGAAATCACGCGGCGCAGACCCGGCAGGCGCACACCGTGCCGCTCGCAGTGGCGCGACAGCGTGTCGAGCAGCGCGGGCGAGCCGAACAGCATGTCGACGCCGTAGCGCTCGATCGCGGCGACGAGCTTGCGCGGATCGGCGCCGGCCGGGCGCGTCGGATCCATGTCGGGAATGACCGAGGTCGAGCCGAGCGCCGGATCGAACAAGGCAAAAGGTGGAAACGTGGGCATGTTCACATGCCCCGGCGACAGCGCGAACGCCTCGCGCAGCAGCTCGACCTGGGCGAGGAAATGCCGGTGCAGGTATTCCACGCCCTTCGGCACGCCGGTCGAGCCCGAGGTGAACAGGATCGCCGCGAGTTCGTCGGGCCGCGTCGGCGCCGCGGGAAGCCGCAGCGTCGGCACGACCTCGCGCAGCTGCTGCAGGCGCCTGCCGCCCCAGCCGAACGGCCCGCCGACCGTGACCACGACGCGCACCGAGCGGCTCGCCCAGCGCAGCACGATGCGCGCGATCTGGGCGAGCGGAATGCCGACGAAGGCTTCCGGCGCGGCTTCGTCGAGACACTGCCGCAGCGCGCGCCTGTCGATGCCCGGATCGATGAGCACCGGCACCGCGCCGAGCTTGAACAGCGCGAACATCAGCACGAACAGCTCGCGGCCGGGCCGCACCATCAGCGCCGTCTTCATTCCGCGCGCGATGCCGGCAGCGGCCAATGCCGCCGCACTGTGATCGCTCGCGGCATCGAGTTCGGCATAGCCGATGTCGAGGTACGGCGGCAGTTCGCCCGTGCGCGACGCGCGCTGCGGCACGCGCAGCGCGACGGCGTCGGGGCGGAGCTTCGCCATTTCGCTGAGCGCGCTGGCGATGTTGGCAGTTTCAGTCATGCGCGGAAGTCGGCCGGGAGCGCAAGCACTTTCCCGCAAGCTCGCTTGGCGAAAAGGGTTGCGTGAGGTGGGGAGAATTCTCGGCACGCGGCACTGCGAGCTTGTCGCCGGCGCGCTGATCCGCCGTCGCAATCATCGAAGACGAGCGCGCGCGCAGACCTCTCCCCCTCGCCCCGGCCCTCTCCCCCGACGATGTCGGAAGAGAGGGGCTTGTCGGCGTCACGTCAGCCGTCCCGGCACAGCCGCCGCCGGCGCAATGCGCCGCCGGTACGCGAGCCGCAGCGTGAACAGCAGCATCGCGAGCGAGAGGGCGGCCCAGACCACGGTCCAGATCACGGCCGGGATGCCGGTCGCCTGGGCCATGCTCAGCGCGTCGGTCTGCACGTTGCTCGCGGCCGACAGGCGCAGCAGCGTGAACAGGCTGTTGAAGCCGTCGAGCACGAGCTGCAGCGCGAGCACCATCAGCAGGATGTCGCTCCACGGCGGACGCAGGCGCAGGCCGGCGAGGAACATCGCCGCGGCGAGCGCGAGCCCGGTCGCGATGCCGAACAGATTGCGCACGAACAGCAGGCACAGCACGCCGAGCACGATGCCGAGCGCCATCAGCAGCACGCGCGAAGCGACGCCGCGCGCGGCGAGCAGGATCAGCACGCCGCCGAACACCGCGCTGCCGATGTAGCCGGCGCTCGAGATGACCCAGCGCCAGCCGCCGGCCGACCAGGCGAGGCCCGAAAGATCGGGACTCACGGTGAAGCGGTGGAAGTCGCCGCCGGTCGCGAGCGCCGCCAGTCCGTGGCTGATCTCGTGCACGAAGGTGCCGAACAGCCGGAACGGATAGACCACGAGCCCGACGCCCGGGATCTGCCAGAGCACGAGCAGGACCAGCGTCAGCGCCGCGAGTCCGGCGAGTTCGCTCCAGCGCCAGCCGTCCGAGAATCCGCTCATCGCGTCGCCTCCGTGAAGTTCAGCCCGTGCGCTGCAGGAATGCGCGCACCGAGGGAATCAGATGATCGTGCGCGTCTTCGAGCAGGTAATGGCCGGCCTGCGCGTATTCGTGCGCTTCGGCGCCCGGAAAACGCCGGCGCCATTCGGCAAGAAACGCCTTGTCGAACACGAAATCGCGCAGGCCCCAGCCGATCAGCATCGGCCGGTCGCCGAACTGGCCGAGGTCGCGTCCCGTGCGCTCGACCAGATCCCAGGCGCGGTCTCCGCGGCCAAGCGGAATGTCCTGCACGAAGCGCACGGTCGACAATCGGTTGGCCGGCGTGTCGTATGGCGCGAGGAACGCGTCGCGCACCTCGGGCTGCAGCGGCGTCGTGACGCCCCAGCGCGCCGCACCGCGCGCGAACGCGTTGTGCCTGAGAATCAGCCATTCGCCGAGTTTCGAATCGCGGCCGAGCCGCAGCGCGGCCGGCAGGCGCTGACCCTTGGGATTCGGAAAGGCGGCCGTGTTCGTGATGATGAGCCGCGCGACGCGTTCGGGCCGGCGGCAGGCCCAGGCCATGCCGATCATGCCGCCCCAGTCGTGCACGGCCAGCGTCCAGCCGCGTTCCGGCGCGCCTTCGTTGCGGATCAGGTGGTCGACGAGCGCGTCAAGATCGTCGACGCGCGACTGCAGCGTGTAGACGTAGCGGCTGTCGTCGGGTTTGTCCGACAGGCCCATGCCGATGTGATCGGGCACGATGCAGCGGTGCGTGTCGCGCAGGCCGAGCACGAGCCGGCGCCAGTAGTACGACCAGGACGGGTTGCCGTGCAGCATCAGGACCGGCCGCGCGCTGCGCGCGCCTTCGTCGAGATAGTGCTGACTCAGGCCGTGGGCGTGAGTGAAACGCAGTCCGCGGAACGGGTAGTCGGGTAGGACTGGCATGCGCGAGGTCGGCACTCGTCAGGCGGCGCGGGCCGCGGCGGCCGGATGATAGCCGAGCCCGCAGCGGAAACGATCGGACGACCGCCGGGCCGCATCGCTGCCGGTGCAGGCCCGCTTGCGGTTTACCAGACGACTTCGGCCATCGAGCAGTTCAGCCCCGAACCGATGCCGAGCAGCGCGACGCGCTTGCCCTTCTGCAGGCGGCCCATTTCCTTGAGCTTGGACAGCACGATCGGCACCGAGGCCGGACCGATGTTGCCGTGCTCCGGAAAGATCGCATGCACCTTCTTCGGATCGATGCCGAGCAGGCGGCAGAATTCTTCGGTGTGGACGCGGCTGATCTGGTGGATCACGAACTCGTCGAGTTCGTCGATGACCCAGCCCAGCGCCGCGCGCGCGGCCTGGAAGGTCTTGCTCGCGAGCTTCAGCCCTTCGATCAGCAGGCTGCGCGTGTCGGTGATCATGCGATCGAGATTGCCGCGGCACAGGTGCGAGAACTCGGTCGCCGCACGCGTGACCGAGCCGAGGAACTGATGGCCGTCCGGCAGCAGCTCGGCGCGGCCCATGACCATCGCCGCGGCGCCCGAGCCCAGCGTCAGCGACGCGAATTCGTTGCGGAATTCCTTCTCGCCGATGTCCGGCGAGAGCATCCGCTCGATGGTTTTCTCGGTGATGAGGTTCGAGGTTTCGCCGTCGACGATCAGCGCGTATTCGATGTCGCCGCGTTCGATCATGCGTGCGGCGATGTCCATGCCGTTGAGGAACGCGAGGCAGGCGTTGCCGACGTCGAAGTTCTGGCAGGTGTCGGCGAGGCCGAGATTGCCGTGGATGATGCTGGCGGTCGACGGTTCGAGATAGTCGCGGCAGACCGAGGTGTTGATCAGGATGCCGATCTTTTCGTGCGGCACGCCCGACTCGGCCAGTGCCTTCTGCGCCGCGGCGGTCGCCGCTTCCGACGGCAGCGTGTCCTTGTCCCAGATGCGCCGCGCCTGAATGCCGGCAATGTCTTCGAGCACGTTGTCGCGGATGCCGAGGCGCTGGATCGTGGGCAGCAGGCGCTCGTTGAGTTCAGCCGAAGTCAGACGGACGGGCGCGTCGATATGAGCAACGCTGGCGATGGCGACGTGCTTGAAGAGCATGGGAGGTGCCGCAATGAGGTGACCGCGAAGGCTATAGCCTTAGTTTGGATGCCGCAACCAACGCAACGCGCACTCCGGCGGCCGCAGCCTGCACGATGGCGGACGCGGCACCGGGCGGTACGCCCGGAGGGTTTCGACGCCGTCGCATGCAGGTTGCGGCGCCGTCGCTGAAAACCAAGCGGGCACAAGGATTTGCGGCAGCGAGCGCATTCGCCGCGCGGCGCCGCATCGTGGCACGGGCCGTGCCATGTCCGCAGCGAGCGCCGCGCAACGACTGCATTCAGATTGCGCTCGCTAAGGTTCGAGGTCGCCGTCTGTCGTGAGGGGAAGCCATGAAAGTCGTCAAGGAATTCGTCATAGCCGGCCTGCTCGCACTCGGACTCGCCGCGCCCGCGGCGGCCGTCCGCGAGCTGCAGGGGCAGGCACCGTCGGGCGCCGCTTATCGCATCGCCGTTCCCGACGGGTGGGAGCCGGGCGACGGACTCGTGCTGTACCAGCACGGACTCAATTTTTCGCCCGACACCGATCCCGGACTCGGCCCGTTGCGCGACACCGCACTCGAGCAGGGCTATGCGATCGCCGGGTCCGGTTTCAGCACGCGCGGCTGGGCGCTGCTGCGTGCCGTCGACGAGAACAAGGAACTCCTCGAGATCTTCCGCCGCGACGTCGGCAATCCCGGTGAACTGATTCCATTCGGCGGTTCGATGGGCGGCCTGATCGCGCTGAAGATCGCCGAGGACCGCGAACTCAATCCGCTCGTCAAAGGCGTGCTCGCGCTGTGTCCGCCGGTCGCGGCATCGCGTGCCTGGGACAGCGGTCTCGATCTGCGCCTGGCCTACGACACGGTCTGCGCCGACGTCGACAACGGCCGGCTGAAGACCGGCGACGAGCCGTATCCCTGGGCCTACAATCTCGGCGACATTCCGGACGATCTCGAAGACCTGCAGTTCGATCCGGACGTGCGCAGCGCCTTGCTGAGCGTCGTCGTCTGCACCGGCATCTCGCTGCCGCAGAGCATCCGCACGAACGGCATGCGCGAGCGGCTCGCCCGGCTGCAGCGCATCACGAGCATCGAGGACGAGCGCTTCCTGCTGACCAACATCGCCTATTCCACGTTCGTGCTCAGCGATGTGCTGCGCGCGCCCGACAAGATGGACGGGCGCAATCCCTTCGGCAACCTCGGTGCAATGTACGCCGACGCGGATCTCGACAGCCGCATCCGCCGCGTGTCCGTGCAGCCCGCCGCGCGCGTCGAGTTCAACTGGCATTCCGACTATCGCGGCGACGTCGGCACGGCCAAGGTGCTGTCGCTGCACACCAGCGGCGACGAGCTCGTGATTCCGCAGCACCAGTACGTGCTGCGGCAGAAGACGCCGGATGCGCAGCTCCTGAGCGCCGTCGTCCGCGAAACCGAGCCGAGCCACTGCGGCTTCTCCGAGGCCGAGGGACTGGTCGCCTGGGAAGCGCTGCGGCGCTGGAAGGACGGCGCGCCGAAGCCGACCGTGGCGCAGATGCAGCAGGGCTGTCTCGGCATCGCGGCCGCGACCGACTGCCGCTTCGACGAGGGCTACGTGCCGGGCAACATCGACGCGGTCGTGCCGTCGCGCGGCGCACCGCTCACGGTCGATGCGCGCTTCAACGGTTCCTGGTTCGACCCGTCGCGCAGCGGCGAGGGCATCGCGCTCGAAGTGCTGCCGGGCGGACGCGCGATTGTCTATTTCTTTACGTTTTCACCGGCCGGCGGCCCGACGCCGCAGGCATGGCTGATCGGCGACGGCAAGGTCGTCCCCGGCGGCATCGCGTTCGATACGACCTACCACCGGCCGAGCCGTCCCGACGGCGGCGCGGTATCGGCCGATCCTACCGACTGGGGCCGCCTGTTCATCGGTTTCTCCGACTGCAATACCGGCGAGCTGCGCTGGGAAGGCCCGCAGAACTGGGGCCGCAAGACCGTGCCGATCACACGGCTGACCGCACTCAAGGGACTCGGCTGCGGCAACATGGGCACGGCGCCCGCGCAGGCCAGCGGATCGTGGTTCGATCCGAGCCGCGGCGGTTCGGGCTTCCACGTCGAACAGTTCGAAGGCGATCGCTTTCTCGTGATGTATTACGGCGCGCCGGGCAGCAGCGACTTCGTCGGCTGGGCCAGCGGCGTCGCGACCGGCAACCTCGCGACCGGCGCAACGGTCGAACTCGCGACCGTGACCGGCCCGGTGTTCGGTGATGCGTTCGATCCGGCTGCGGTGGTCAATCATCCGGGCGCACTGAGCCTGCAGATCCGTCTGGGCTGCAGCAGCGGCACGGCGACGCTGACCCAGGCCGGCGGCACCCCGGTATCGCTGAATCTGCAACGCCTGACCGCGCCCGACGGTATCGCGCCGTGCGCTTCCAACTGACCCCAGCCCCGAGAATCGCCATGAAGACCGCACTGCTCGCCGCCGCTCTCGTCCTGCTGAGCGGCTGCACCTGGGTCAAGCTCGACGACGCCGGCACGCGCGTCCGCGTCGCCTACGACGGCCGCGTCGACGGCTGCGACAAGGCCGGCGAAGTCACCGTATCGGTGAAGGATCGCGTCGGCTTCTATGACCGCAACGACCTCAAGGTCAGGGACGAACTCGAAACGCTCGCGCGCAATCAGGCCGTGAGCCTGCCCGCCGATACCATCGTCGCGCGCAGCGAGCCGCGCAACGGTGAACAGCTGTTCGACGCCTATCGCTGCGGCGGCGGCCGCCGCGCGGCGACGACGCGCGAATACGCGCCGGCGCGCGCGAAGGAAAAGGAGGACGCGGAGACGTTTCCGGTGCGTTGATAGGAATGTGGAATCGCAGGAACCCGCGAAGAAGTTTTCAGCGCTTCCCTCCAGCGCACGGGTAAGGACGGCAACCGGGAGCGGCGAACCGTTCGAGCGAACACCGCGTTTGCCCGAACGGGTGTCGATTCCCGATTCCCCATTCCCGTCGTGCGTTCAGCGCACGACTTTTCCATCCGCGTCCACGACCTTCACCTCGCCCAGATTCAGCGCGCGCACGCCGGCTTCGATCTTCGCGAGATCGCCGACGATGAGCCAGGTCAGCGCATCGGGACGTACGACTTCCGTCGCGGCGGCCTGGATGTCGGCGGGTTTCTGGTTCTCGATGCGCTGCTTGAACGTCTGCACGTAGTCGTCGGGCCGGTCGTTGCGCACGATGTCGATGACGGCCGCGAGTACCGCACCCGTGGTTTCGAAGCGACCCGGCAGTTCGCGCACGTCGTTGTTGCGCGCGCGGTCGATCTCCTCGCCCGTGATCGGCCGCTTGCCGCTGATGTCACGGACTTCCTTGAGCAGCTCGGCGACCGATTCGGCGGTCTTGTCGGTCTGCACCGGCGCGTAGAGCAGGAACATGCCCGGACCTTCGGCGCCGGGCAGCAGGCTGCGCACGCCGTAGGCCCAGTGCTTGTCCTCGCGCAGATTCATGTTGAGCCGCGACATGAAGGAGCCGCCGAGGATCGTGTTCATCGTGCCGATCTCGAGGTAGTTCTTCGCGCGCGACGACGGCGCGGTCTCGCCGGCAAGAATCAGCGACTGCTGCGCGCCGGGACGGTTCATCAGGAACACGCGCGGCGCAGACGGTTGTGCGACGTCGACGACGACGGGTTTCTTCAGTCCGGCCGCCGGCGCCTTCCAGTCGCCGAACACCGCGTCGAGTTCGCGCGTGATTTCCGCGAGCGTGGTGTCGCCGGCGACCATGATGCGTGCGTTGTCGGGCCGGATGAAATCGCGGTGGTAGTCGGCGAGATCCTGCGGCGTCAGCGATGTGATCGACGCAACCGTGCCCGACCCCGTGAACGGAATCGCATAGGGATGCCCGTCGCCGTAGATCAGCGGCGGCAGCAGGCGCAGCGCGATCGACACCGGCTGCGTGCGCTCCTGCGCGATGCCCGACAGCCACAGGCCGCGAACGCGCTCCATGTCGGCCTGCGCATAGGCCGGGTTGCGTACGATGTCCGCGAACAGCGCGAGCGACGGCTTGAGCTGCGATTTCAGCGCATTCATCGTCACGCCGTTCACGTCGAGGTCGGCGCCCGCGCTGATGCCGACGCCGAGCTCCTCCTGACGCTTGGCGATCTGGAGCGCGTCGAGCGAGCGCGTGCCTTCGTCGAGCATCGCCATCGCGAACGAGGCCGTGCCGAGCTTGCGGCCCTGGTCGGACGCATAGCCGCCGCCGAACTGCAGGCTGAGCTGCACGATCGGAATCGAGCTTCGCCGCGCGAGCACGACTTCGATGCCGTTACGCAGCCTGCCGCGCTCGATGGCGGGAAAGGTCAGGTCCGGAAACGAGTCGACGGCCGGCAGACCCTTGCTGCGGTCGACGATGTCGGACGTCGTCGAATAGTCGGGGAACGGCTCGATGACGAGCGTGTAGTCGCCGCGCGAGACCCACTGTTTCGCGGCGGCCTGCACGTCGGCGACGGTCGCTGCATCCATGCGCGCGAGCGCCTTGCGATAGGCACCGGGATCGCCCGCGAATACCTGGCCTTCGGCGAGCGTGCGCGCCTTGCCCGAACCGCCGACCTTCTCGATGGCGCGCACGAGGCCGGCAAGCGTCGAGGTCTTCACGCGCTGCAGTTCATCCTCGGTCGGTCCCTTGTCGAGAAACCGCTGCCATTCCTCGGCGACTACCTGCTCCACGCGCACCGGATCGACGCCCTTCTTCACGTCGACTTCGACGCTGAACAGGCTCGCGAGCTCCATCGCCTCGATGCTGACGCTGACCGAGTCGGCAAGCTGCTCGCGATAGATCAGCCGTTCATAGAGCCGCGACGTCTTGCCGCCGCCGAGAATCGCCGCGGCCAGCTGCAGCCGCGTGAGGTCCGCCGTGTGCCGCTGCGGCACGTTCCAGTTCTTGTAGATGCGCACCTGAGCGACGCGGTCCTGCGCGACGTCGCGCGTGGATTCGGCGCGCGGCGCGACCCAGGCCTCGCGCCGCGCAAGCGGCGGACCGGAACCGATCGCACCGAAGTACTTCTCCATTTTCTGCTTCGCGGTCGCGACGTCGATGTCGCCGGCGAGCACGACGGTCGTATTGGCTGCACCGTAGTAGTCGCGGAACCATTGCTTCACGTCGTCGAGACTCGCCGCGTTCAGGTCTTCCATCGACCCGATCGTTTCCCAGCGATACGGATGGCCCTCGGGAAAGCTCGCGCGCAGGATGCGTTCGTAGGCGAGACCGTAGGGCTCGTTGTCGCCCTGGCGCTTCTCGTTCTGCACGACACCGCGCTGTTCGTCGAGCTGCTTCTGGTCGATCGCACCAAGCAGATGGCCCATGCGATCGGATTCGAGCCACAGCGTCATGTCGAGCGCGGTCGTCGGCACGGTCTCGAAATAGTTCGTGCGATCGGCGTTCGTCGTGCCGTTGCGGTCGGTCGCGCCGACCTGTTCGAGCGGGCGGAAGAACTCGTCGCGGAAGTTCTCCGAGCCCTGGAACATCAGGTGTTCGAACAGATGCGCGAAGCCGGTCTTGCCAGGGCGCTCGTCCTTGGAGCCGACGTGATACCAGACGCCGACCGCGACGACCGGCGCCTTGCGGTCCTCGTGCACGATCACGGTCAGGCCGTTCGCGAGCTGGAATTTTTCGAACGGAATGTCGATCGCGTCGGCCGCTCCGGCGAAGGTGCGGCCAGTCGCGAGCACGAGCCCGGCGGCGAGGATGAGCGTCTTGCGCATGTACTGCTCCAAGGAAAAGGCGCGATCGGAATCGCCGGAGGCTAACGGACGGCCGTCGCGGCAGGCAATTGCGCCCTGACCGCGACCCGCGCGTGAAGTTTCCGTGCAGAGGCGGCCGCTGAGGTTGCGCCGCGGCGCGGCGCTGACGCAGCATGCGGCGGACCGTATCACGCAAGGAGCCTGGGCATGTCCTATGCGATCGTCAGCGGCGCGAACCGCGGTATCGGACTGGAACTCGTCGCGCAGCTGCTCGGGCGCGGCTGGCGCGTCATCGCCGGCTGCCGCAAGACGCAGGTGCTGCGGCTGACGGAACTGGCGGGTGCGCACCCGGGACACCTGCACGTGATGCCGCTCGATGTCGCGAGCGAGCGTTCGATCAACGCCTTCGTCGCGGAAGCCGGCATCGTCACCGACCATGTCGATCTGCTCGTCAACAACGCGGGCGTGCTCGTGTCTGGCGAACGCTACGGAAGCGTCGCCGCGAAATCGCTGATCGAGAGCTTCACCGTCAACGCCGCCGGCGCACTGCTGCTGACCCAGGCCTGCACGGCGCTGTTGACCCAGGCGGAGTCCGCGCGCGTCGCGAACGTCTCGACGATGATGGCCTCGCTCGCGCAGACCGACACCTTCCGGACACCGAGCTACGCGATGAGCAAGGCCGCGCTGAACATGGCCACGCGCCTGCTTGCAGCGGAACTGACGCCGCAGGGCATCGTCGTCGCGAGCCTGCATCCGGGCTGGGTACAGACCGACATGGGCGGCGCCGGCGCCCCGCTCGCCGTCGACACGGCGGCGACGCTGCTGCTCGATCGCATCCTCGCGCTCGGCACGGACGATGCGGGACGGTTCATCGCGAGCGAGGATGGCGCGGAGTTGCCGTGGTGATGCGAGGAACGCTGAGGAGTGAGAAAAAAGTAAAACGCGGTACCGCGCTCTTTTCTCACTCCTCTCAAATCTTTCCTGCTACTGCGCCGCGACGCCCGCCGGCGGCGACGGAAACCGCACCGCCGGTCCTTGCGGCTCGACGCCGGGCGGCAGCGCCGCGGGGGCCGGTGCGCCGGCCTTGCCGAGCGTCTGCACGACCTGCCAGATCGCATCGAGATCGGTGTCGCTCATCTGGTTGAGCACCCAGAACGGCATCGGCGGGCGCGATTTCATGACGCGCGCGTAGGCGCGCCACTCGTCGCGGCTCATCGTCGCGAGGCGCAGGCGCAGATTCGTCGGATACGTCGTGCCCCACGGGCCGTTCCAGCCGAGCTGGTCGCCGATCAGCCAGACCGATTCGTCGGCCTTGCCGCCGTTCATCGCGAAGCCGGGCGTGTGGCAGTCGTGGCAGCCGGACTGGAACAGGAGTTCGCGGCCGCGCCGCTGGACCGCCGCATCGTCGGCGGCAGGCAGCGTCGGAGCGGCCAGCGCAAGGGCAAGCAACAGCAGGATGTTTCGCATCGGAGGTTTCCGCTTCCGGCCGCGTTGTCGGCCGCTTGCCTCCGAGGACGCGACGGCGTTGCGAAAACTGTCAGCGTGCAGCGGACGCGCCCCGCGGCCATAATCGCGCGATGCTACATGTCGTCCTGCATCAGCCCGAGATTCCGCCGAACACCGGCAACGTGATCAGGCTCTGCGCCAACAGCGGCGCGAGTCTGCATCTGATCCGCCCCCTGGGCTTCGACATCGACGATGCGCGGCTGCGTCGCGCAGGGCTCGACTATCACGAATTCGCCGATCTGAACGTGCATGAGGATTTCGATGCCTTCCTCGCTGCGGTTGCACCGGCACGCGTCTTCGCGCTGTCCACGCGCGGCACGCAGCGTCCTCACGACATCGCATTCGCGCACGGCGACGCGATCGTGTTCGGCTCGGAAACGCGCGGTCTGCCGCAGGCGTTTCTCGATGCATTGCCGTCGCAGCAGTGCCTGCGTCTGCCGATGCGGCCCGGCAATCGCAGCCTGAATCTGTCGAACGCCGTCGCCGTCGTCGTCTACGAGGCATGGCGGCAGTTCGGCTTTGAAGGTTCGCTCTAGATTTCAATACACGATTCAGCCTCATGAATCCGCCGTAAATTCGGCCGGAAGTCATGGGTTGGTTTCATCGCACCGCACCATAGTTTGCTCGCCACGGCGATGAAGCCGTCTGGAAAGCAACTAGGAAGACCCCGATGAAACGTACCGCCCTCATGCTTGCTTCGCTGCTGGCCCTGCCGTTCGCTTCGCAGGCCGCGGATCTCAGCTACTCCTGGGTAGAAGCGGACTACGTGCACGTCAACCCCGACGATTTCGACAACAGCGACGGCGTCGCCGTCCGCGGTTCCGGCGAACTCGGCGAGAATTTCAACGTGATCGCCGGCTGGAGCCAGATCAACGTCGACACGCCGCTTCTCGACGATCTGAAGTCCTGGTATCTCGGCATCGGCTATCACACGCCGGTCGGCGAGAAGACCGATCTGTTCACCGACGTCGCCTACATCAAGAACACGACACTCGACAACGACGGCGTCGGCGCCCGCGTCGGCGTGCGCTCCGCACTGTCGCCGAAATTCGAAGGCGCCGCGTGGGTCGGCTACGAGAAACTCGACCACACCGACGGCAACGGCTCGCTCGGCGTGTCCGGCCAGTACAAGTTCACCGACAACTTCGGCCTCGTCGCCGAAGCCCGCGTTGCCGAGAACGACAAGTCCTTCCTCGTCGGCCCGCGCCTGAGCTTCTAAGCGTCACTCCGCGACCCAGGGTCGCCCCTTCCGAGCCCGGCTGACGCCGGGCTTTTTTTTGTGCACGTGTTTTTCGCGCACGAAAAAAAGCCCGCCGGTCCGCGAGCGCTTTGCTTCTGCTTTACGGGAGCCCCCTTGAGTCAAGGGGCGGCCGAACGATTGCATGCAATCGTTCGGTGGGGTCGTGGAGATAGCACCCGGGCACCGAAGCTTCGCCGCGAAGGTTCGCTTCGGCCTACCAAGGTGCCTGGCCCGGTACCGGTGATCGGGGGGGGGGAGGAGGGAGTCAGCCGGTACCGGGCAGGCGGGGAACCCGGGTCGAAACGGGACTTGGGGATGCGCCTTGCGTCTTCAAGTCCGAATTTCAAATTTGCCTGATGTACTGCGTGTAGCGAATTTCCCTGGCCCGTCCACCAGGCAACGGAGGGCAGGGAGGAGCGTGGACGGTCGGGCCAGGGAGTCCTGTGGCGGCCGTCCTTTGCCGCGTTGTCTGTGTCGGCTAGTCGCGCGCTTCGATACCGTGCAGCAGCAGATCGAGCCATTGCCGCTGCAGTTCCGGTCGCGTTGCGAGCGATCCAGCCACTGTCAACTTTTCGTTGAGGCGTTCGGTCTGAAATCCGAACAGGTTGAGCGAAAGCACCACTTTGGCCACCAGAGCCGGGCTGATGCCCTCGCGCAACTTGTCCGACACCTCCGACAGCAAGCCGACGACGCGATCGAAATTGCGCTGAATCAGCGGAAATACCGGACTGCGTTCGAGCGCCGTCGGCGATCCCGTCAACTCGCGCAAGATCAGGCGCGTCCCGTGCGGCCGCTGATAGAGAAAGGCGTTGTGCCATTCCACCAGCCGACGCACGCGTCCTGCCAGATCCCGCTCCTTCAGTTCCAGCGCATCGAGCGACCTGCCGAAGGCATCGCAGGCTTGCGTGAGCACGCGCTCGTACAAATCCTGCTTGGTCGCGAAATGATGGAACACATTCGCTTTGCAGACACCGGCTGCCAGCGCCACCTCGTTGATCGACACCCCGTCGAATCCGCGTTCCGCAAACAGGACTTCGGCTTCGACCAGGATCCGCGTCAGCGCCGATCTCTCGGAATTCTCATACGCGGATGCCAGGAGGGTCGGGACCACAGGTAACTACTGACCGATCGGTTAGCCGGCATTATCCGTGGGCCTCCCAGGCCGATGAATAGGACAAAGGTCGTATGACTTTGGGCACGGCAGCGCAGGATTTTGCGCCGAATCGACTGCTGCGCGGCGCGAAATGCCAAATTTCCACACCGGGACGAAGACGTCCACTGTTTCCGCCGTGAGGAAAAATCGTGCACGCTGCGGAAACACTGCGCTCAGCGCCGCGGCGCGCCGGCGGGCAGGTCGGCCGGGCGGTCGATATCGGCCGCGAGCGCTTCGTTCGCGACCACCTGCACCTCGTCCGCGCGCGTGCGCAACACCGCGCGTGCGCCCTGGTCGCCGGCAAGCCGCACCGTCCGCAGCCAGGCGCGCGGCACTATGGCCGGAACGCCGAACGTGCCCGCGTAGCCGCTTGCGACCGCATGCTGCGGCCGGTCGCACCAGCGTGCAAGCAGGGTTGCGAGATGTGAGGCATCCAGCGCCGGTTGGTCGCAGACGAGCACGAGTACCGCATCGACGTCGGCGAGCGCGTCGAAGCCGCATTGCAGCGAGATGCCCATGCCGGCATCGGCGGCAGCGGCTTCGACGCAGCGCACCGAAAGATCCGAAACGGCGCCGGCCGATGCGTCCGCCGCGTGGCTGACGACGACGACGAGATCGGCCGGCCGAGTCGTCAGCGCGAGTCGCACCGTGCGATGCAGCAAGGTTTCGCCGTCGATCTCGACGAGCTGCTTCGGTCGCCCGAGCCGGCGCGACGCGCCGGCCGCGAGCACGACGACGCCGTGCCGCAGTGACGTTCGGTCGGCGTCCTGTATCACGTGACGTCGCGCTGCAGGGCCGCAGCGATCGACAGCGCGATCGCTTCCGGACCCTCACCGCCGAGGCGCAGTCCGACCGGCGCGTGCAGGCGCGGCAGCAGGCGCTCGCGCGCCGGTGCATCGAGTTCGGCGAGCAACGCGTCGCGCCGCGCGATCGGGCCGAGCAGGCCGACCCACGGAATCGCGCTGTCGGCGCAATAATTCAGGAAGTCCCGGTCGCGCGAATAGTGGTGGCTCATGACGACCGCCGCGTCGAACCGCGTGCGCGGCAGCGCGAGCGCTTCGACATTCGCGTGGAGGGCGTCGGCTGCGGCGAGCGCATCGAACCAGCGCGCGCGTGTCTCGACGGCCTCGACGCTCCAGCCGAGCAGGTGCGCGAGGCGCAGCAGCGGCCGCGACTCGGGACCGGCACCCAGCAGCAGCAGACGCTTCGGTGCGATCAGACGCAGCGACCATCGCCTGTCCGTCGCGGGTGCCGTCGCCCGCCACTCCCATCGCTGCGTGCCGTCATCGGCGACGCCGCTGCCGTCAGTGCCGAGGTCGAGCGCAAGCGCCTGTGCCCGTTCGAGGCTGCGCAGCGCCGCGAGCAGCGGCGCGGATTCGTCGAGCGGCAGCAGCATCAGTTCAACGACACCGCGACACCCCGACGACGAACCGAACACGAGGTCGTCGTCGCTGCGTGTGTCGAGTCGCAGGTGATGCGCCCTGCCGTCGGCGGCCACTCGCGCCGCCGCGTGCTCGAGTTCCGCTTCGAGGCAGCCGCCCGACAGCCAGCCGATGCGGACCCCCTGTTGCGGCAGCAGAATCAGCGCGCCGGGCTTGCGATACGTCGAACCTTCGGTCGCGACAACGACCGCAAGAACGGCCGGTGCAGCACGCGGCGTGCGCAGTGCGCGCAAAATCGCGCGGAGTCCGCCGTCGTCACCCGCCGCGGGAATATCGCCGTTCATCGTCGCCCGTCGTTTGCCATGCGGCGGCGATTCTACGCGGTCGCGCCGCGCGCGCCGCCCGGCGCGGCGACGAGGCGGCTCGTCGCGGCGCGCGTCAGCGCCCGCGCGCCGCGACGACGACCGGCCGCGCGTGGCCGAACAGTGTCGCGGCTGGGTGCACGATGCGTGCATCGTCGAAGCCTGCGGCACGCAGACGGTCCACGATGTCGCGACCGTAGTCGCGCTGCACGAGTATCGTTGCGCCGCGATAGCGATCGGCATGAAAAGCGGGCGGCAGCACGGCGACGCGCTCGCCGCCGCGCCGCGCGAAACGCTCGACCGTCTGCGCGGCATCGCAGAGCGGCACGGTGAACACGAAGCGCCCGCCGGGGCGCAGCACGCGGCGGACCTCGCGAAAGCCCGCCGCGTCGTCCTCGACATGCTCGAACACTTCGCTCGACGTACACAGATCGAACCTCGCGTCGTCGAACGTCAGCCGTTCGACGTTCTGGCACAGCACGCCGTCACGCGTTTCGCCGGCCGCCACGCCGTCGAGCAGCTCGCTGGTCGTCAGCGTCGCACAGCGCCGGCGCAGAAACCCGACGAGCGGCCCCCGCGCCGACATTTCATAGGCCTCTGCCTGCGCAAGCGCGGGCAGCTCCGCACGGACCGTCGCCGCCAGCGACTGCGTCACCGCACTCGCGCCGCAGCGCGGACAGCGCACGCCGAGTTCGTTCCGAGCCAGACGCACGAGCCACGGCCAGTCGCAGGCAGCGCAGCGTTCGCGCGCGAGCGCGAGTTCGGACGGACGCAGGGTTTGCAGCAGACGCAGAACGCGCGATGGACGCATGAACGGCCGACATCGTGAACAGGGCCGTCACAGTGTACCGGTCCGCGGCGGCGCGGCATGCCGCCGCGCCGCCGGACGCTTTACCAGGCGTACCGCGCCACGAGCTGATAGACCGCGCCGGCCTTCTCGCTCTCGATTTCATATTCGTCGTAGTCGCGGTCGATCTGGTCGCCGAGCGTGTCGAACTTGTGGAAGGTTTCATCCTTCGATGCGTTCAGCAGGTTCGTGCCGGTCAGTCGCACCGACCATTGCGTGCCGAAGCGTTTCTCGACGAAGGCTTCGAGGTCGGCGCCGTAGCGCGTCTGAACTTCCTCGGCGAGCAGGCGCGCGTAGGCGCGGCCCTGACGGCGGTAGCTCACGCCGAAGTTCGCGTCGATCGACGGCAGATCCTGGATGAAGCCGACGTTGAGCACCGAGCGCGCCTGGTCGTTGAAGCGGCGTTCCCCGAGCGCGTCGTCGACGCGGCTGTCGAGCCAGGAATAGTTGAGGAACACGCCGGTGTTCGGCATGCCGATCGCGGTCAGCGGCGTCGACAGGTCGAACTCGATGCCGTAGACCTCGCCGTCGCCGACGTTCGCCGCCGAGAACACGTAGCTGTCCGGATCGAGCACGGGATAGCCCGGCGTCTGCGGCGTCGCACCCGGATGCGTCTCGAGGAATTCCTCGACTTCTTCCTCGAAATCCTCGAGCGCGGTCTCGCTCGGATCGCCTGTGTTGGTGAGCTCGATGAGGTCCTCGACGTCGCGATAGAACAGGTTGACGCCGACGACGCCGCGCTTGCCGAGACGATGCTCGAATCCGAAGTCGATGCCCCAGGCCTTTTCGAGTTCGAGCTGCGGATTGCCGATGAAGTCGTTGTCGCCGTATTCGCCTTCGCGCAGCACCGGCAGCAGATAGTTGAAGTTCGGGCGGCGGACGCTGCGCGCGACCGAGAGATTCAGGCGGTCGCTGTCGCCGAGGTCCCAGCGCAGGTGCGCCGAGGGCAGTGGCAGGTTGTAGTCCTTGTCCCAGCGGTCATCGCCGGCCTCGATGCGGCTGCGCGTCGTCTCGTAGCGCAGGCCGGTTTCCCAGGCGAACGCGCCGCCCCTGCCCGACAGCATCAGATACGGATCGACGCGGCGCTCCTCGATGCGGCTGGCCTCGAGATCGAAGTCGTCGTACGGCGGCAGCGGCTCGCCTTCCTCGTCAGTGTCGACCTCGCTCGTGCGCAGGTCGAAGTCGCGGCGCTTGTCGAGATAATCGATGCCGAACTCAAGCTTCGCCGCACCGACCGGCAGCGCATGCGAGAGCGTTGCGCCGTTCTCGCGATCGCGCAGCGCCGACAGCAGCAGCGTGCCTTCGTAGCCGTCGAACGACGGCGGCGCGTCTTCGTCGTCGTAGCCGATCTCTTCCTCGACGTTGCGCGTGTCGTCCTTCATGCGCGCGAGATTGAACGAAACTTCGGTCTTGCCGCCGTTGGCGTGCTCGACGCCGTATTCGGCCTTGACCGCGTAGTTCTGCTGCTCGATGTCGGCGACCTGATCGTTGATCGACAGCAGGTTGTCGCGCGAGGTGCTGAAGCGGTCGTTGTATTCCTGCGAGTGCTCGGTTTCGGTGCGGTCGGTGCGTACGAGCAGGCCGGTCAGCGACAGCTTGCCGGCGCCGAGTTCGCGCACATAGGAAAGATTGAACGCGTCGTCGGTGCCGTCGCGCGTGTCGTCCTGGTCTTCGCGGTTCTCGAAATCGCCGCCCGGTTCGTCGTAGCGCAGGCTGACCTTCTTCTTCGGGTTATAGCGGCCCTGATGGCTGACGCCGGCGAGCACGCGACCGCCGGCAAGCTCGCCGCTCGCGACGACCGCGGCCGTCGGCTTGATTTCGCCGTCGTCGAAATGCGAGATGCCGGCGCGCACATAGCCGCCGTCGAACTCGTAGGCGTCGCGCAGCACGATGTTGATCGCACCGGCGACCGCGTCGCCCGAACGGTTCGCGCTCGCGTTGCGCACGATCTCGATGCGTTCGACGACCTCGGCCGGAATGCGGTCGACGAAGAACGAGCGGTCGTCGCCGGCCCCCGGCACTTTCTTGCCGTTGATGAGGATCTGCGTATAGCCCGGATCGAGGCCGCGCAGGCGCGCGCCGTCATATTCGAGCACGTCGGAAATGAAGCTGACGCTCGGCACGCGCTTGAGCATGTCGCCGACCGTGCGCGGCTCGAAGCGCTGGAAATATTCGAGGTCGTAGACGAGGACCGGCGCCGTGTCGTCGGTGCGGTCGCGGTAGGTGATTTCGCCCGTGACGACGACCTTGTCGAGTTCCGTGGCGCCGGCCGGATCGGGCGCCGCTGCGAGATCGGTGGCCGCGTCGGCCAGTGCCGCGGTGGACAGCGCGTTGAGCAACGCAAGCGCGAGCAGTCGTTTCGTCATGAGCCGGATCCCCCTGGAAAAAGATCCGGCTTTGTAGTTCCCGTGCGTGGCGACGCGATGACAATCTGTTTTCAAAACCGCTGTAACCAATACGCCAGGGTTCCGTCACACGGTTTTGCTATAAGCGCCGTCTTTTGCATCGGGGGAACCTGCCATGAGTCTTCGCAAACTGCGTGCGCCGCTGCTCGCGGCAATGATGGTCCTGTTCGGCGCCTGCACGAGTGCGCCCGTCACGACGCCGGCGCGCGAGCCCGACGAGCAGGCCGCGGCCGATCCGATGCTCGCGGCGTCGGGCATCGCCCACGTGACCGTCCGCGAAACCTTCGTGACGCCGCTGACGCCCGACGACAACGTCGACTCGCCGGCACTCTGGCGCAGTCCTTCCGGCGAAGCCGTGCTGCTCGCGACCGCAAAGAAGAACGGCTATCTCGTGCGCTATGACGGCGACACCGGTGCGGCGAACGGCCGCGTGGGTAGCCAGGGCGCGGGCGCCGGCCAGTTCGATCGTCCCAACGGCATCTACGTCGCCGACGACCTCGTGTTCGTGGTCGAGCGCGACAACCGCCGCGTGCAGGTACTGCGCGCACCGGCATTCGAGTCGCTCGGCAGTTTCGGCACCGCCGAGCTGCAGCAGCCCTACGGCATCTGGCTGCGCAAGGAGAGGGACGGTCGCTACGACGTGCTGGTCACCGATGCCTACATGGCCGGCCAGACCGCGGCCGGCGACGAGATCCCGCCGCCGCTCGATCAGCTCGGTCGCCGCGTGCGCCGCTACAGCGTCGATGTCTCCTCGGGCACGGTCGCGGCGACGCTGCAGGCCTCGATCGGCGACACCGGCAAGGACGGCGCTATCCGCGTACCCGAATCGCTCTGGGGCGATCCCGCACACGATCGCCTGCTGATCGCCGAGGAAGACCTGCCGACCGGCACGTCGGTGCGCGACTACGATCTGTCCGGCCACTATCGCAACCGCACGCTCGGCCTCGGGCTGTTCAAGGCGCAGGCCGAGGGCATCGCGCTGTGGCAGTGCGACGACGGCAGCGGCTACTGGATCATGACCGACCAGTACAAGGATCGCTCGCTGTTCCACATTTTCGACAGAGCCACCTTGCAGCACCTCGGCGCATTCGCCGGCGGGACGGTCGCCAACACCGACGGCATCTGGCTGCACCAGGCCGGCACGACGCGCTTCCCGCAGGGCGTGTTCTATGCCGTGCACGACGACCAGGGCGTCGGCGCGTTCGACTGGCGCGACATCGCGAAGGCACTGAAGCTGCGTGAGCGTTGCGAGGCACGTTGAGGCGATAGCGGTCCGCATTCGTCGGGCGTGGAAGGCCGCAGGAATCTCACGGTTCCGAACGACGGCCTTTCACGCCTCTGAACGGGAGGATCGCCGCACGTTCTTGCTCCTGCGATTCCCGATTCCGTCCCATACGCACACATTGCGCACTCCGCGGCAAACGCTGCGATTTCCGGTGTAGGCTCCGGTCACCGCGCCGACGAGGAGTACGACGATGGTTTCCCCGGAAACGCAGGCCGCGGCCGCAGCCGCAGCAGGCATCGAGCACGAACCCGCTGCCGGCGTGCAGATCGACGCCGAGGCGCTGCGCCGCGCGGAACTCGATTTCATCCTCGGTCATCGCCCGGGGCAGACGCACGATCCGTCGGTCGAGCCCTGGGGACTCGCGCTGTCGGGCGGCGGCATCCGCAGCGCGACGTTCGCGCTCGGCGTGCTGCAGGCGCTCGCGCGCGACAACCTGCTGCGCTGCTTTCACTACCAGTCGACGATCTCCGGCGGCGGCTATATAGGCGCATTTCTCCAGGCGCTGATCCGGCGACGCGGTTTCGCCGGCGCATTCGATGTGCTGCGCTCGACCCTGCGCGGCCGCGCCGCCGCGGGCGCTGCAGCGGCCGACGATCCGCAGCAGCCGATCCAGCATCTGCGCGAGTACAGCAACTATCTGAGCCCGCGCAAGTCGCCGCTGTCCGGTGACACGCTCGGCATGATCGGCACATTCGTGCGCAACGTGCTGCTCGTGCAGGCGCAGCTCAGCGCGCTGCTGCTCGCCCTGAGCCTGCTGCCGATGCTGCTGTTCCATCTCGTGACGCGCTGGACCGGTACGGCGCCCGGCGTGTCGCTGTCGGTCGCGGCGTTGCTGTGCGTGTTCGCCGCGGTGCTGCTGGGCTGGATCGGCGGACAGACCAACCGGCCCGTGCCGGCCGACGGCGAGGACCAGCGTCCGCGCGCCGGCGTGGCGCTCGCTGCGCTCGGCGTCATCGCGTCGCTCGCGACCGGCTCGTTCCTCGGTGCGGTCGGACTGAGCCGGCTCGCACGCCTGCCCGAACCGTGGGACAGCCTGTCGCTCGCGCTGCTCCCGCAAGCGCCGCTCACGACGCGGCTCGGCGTCACGACGGCGGCGCTCTATCTCACGGTCTGGCTGGTCTGGATCGCATTCGACACGGTCGTGACGGCGATGCGCCGCAACGACGACGAATGGCGTTCGCCGCTGCAGCGGCATCGCCTGCGGTTCCTGTTCGCGGCGCTCTGCGCGGCGGCCTTCAGCGGCTTCGCCGTCGTCGTCGCGCTGCGCCTGCTCGCGCCGTGGGGCACGAGCGATGCGACGCTGTGGCACAGCTTCATTCTCGGGCCCGCGGTGACGCTGGCCGCGGTTACCGCGACCGGCATCATTCACGTCGGACTCGCGGGCGCGGCGCTCAGCGACCTGCAGCGCGAGGTCTGGGCACGCGTCGGCGGCAAGACCGCGGGGCTCGTGCTGATCGGCGTCGTGCTGACGCTCGCGCTCGCGATCTACGGGCCGTGGCTGCTGCTGAACCTGTCGCATTTCGTCGGCGAGAAATGGCGCGCCGTGTCGGGTTGGGCCGGTGTCGCCGCGTGGCTGTTCACGTCCGGATCGGGCGTGATGCTCGCCTACAGCCAGCGCAGCGGCGGGCCCAAGCCGCGATCGGTGCTGATCGACCGGCTCGTGCGGATCGCGCCGGCCGTGTTCGTGCTCGGCCTGCTCGTCGGCATCAGCCTCGGCGCGCAGGCGCTGCTCGTGCTCGGCGGCTGGGACGCGCGCCCGCCGGAAGCGGCGCTCGATCTCGTCGCCTATCTGCGCTACCTCGCCGACGGCGCGAACACGCATGCCGTCACGGTCGCCGCGGTCGCCGTCCTCGCGGTCGCCGCGTGGCTGCTGTTCGGACTCACGGTCAACGTGAACGAGTTCAGCATGAACGCGTTCTATCGCAACCGGCTCGTGCGCTGCTATCTCGGCGCCAGCAACACGCAGCGCCAGGCCGAACCGATCACGAACTTCGATCCGCACGACGACATCGTGCTGGCCGACGTGGTCGAGGTCGAACGCGACGGCGGCTGCCGTCCGCTGTATCCGATCGTCGGCACGGCACTGAATCTCGTCGCGGCCAAGCAGCTCGACTGGCAGGATCGCAAGGCCGCCTCGTTCTGCCTGACGCCGGGCTACTGCGGCTACGTACCGCCGCCGTCGCGCGCCGGCGCGAACGCGATCGGCGATCCGGACGTGCGCGCCGGCGCGACGGCCGTACCGGGAGCGACGCCCGATCCGCTCGCGGCAGCCCTGACGCTCGGCAGCGCCGTGTCGATCTCGGGTGCCGCGGTAAGTCCGAACATGGGCTATCACAGCTCGCCCGCGGTCACGTTCCTGCTGACGCTGTTCGATGCGCGGCTGGGCTGGTGGCTCGCCAACACCAGCCATCCGACGAAGCCGCGCGCCGACAGCGCGCCGTTCTCGGCCGGCTGGCTGCTCGCGGAGCTGCTCGGACTCACGCGCGACGGCGGGCGTTACGTCTACCTGTCCGACGGCGGGCATTTCGAGAATCTCGGACTCTACGAACTCGTGCGGCGGCGCTGCCGCTTCGTGCTGTGCGTCGATGCCGGCGCCGATCCGCTCGGCACGTTCGCCGATCTCGGCAACGCCGTGCACAAGTGCCGCGTCGACTTCGGCGCCGACATCCGCGTCGACGTCGGCGCGCTGCGCCGCGGCAGCGACGGCACGAGTCCGCGCAACTGTGCCGTGGGCAGCATCGCCTATGCCGACGGCAGCATCGGCACGCTGCTGTATCTGAAGCCGACGCTGACCGGCGGCGAACCGACCGACGTCGCGCACTACGCGAGCGCGCACCCGACGTTTCCGCACGAGTCCACGGCCGACCAGTTCTTCGACGAAGCGCAGTTCGAGAGCTATCGCCGGCTCGGCGATTTCGTCGCGACGACGGCGATCGCGCCGGCGCTCGAACGCGCCGGCGCAGACCCCGCGAGCGCGCCGCGCGATGCGCTCGGCGTGCACGACTCGGGACTCAAGGAACGCATCCTCGTGGAGCTGCGGCATCAATGGGTCGCGCCGATCACGGGACTGCCGCAGCGCTTCGCCGCGCACGGCAAGGCCATGGCCGATCTGTTCGAGACCTTGCGCAGCACGCCCGCGCTCGCGGTGCTCGACGCGCAGATCTATCCGGCCTGGACCGATCTCGCCGCCGCCGACACGACGACGGGCGCCGACCCGCGGCCGCACGCACGACGCACTCGCCTGCCGGTCGGCGACGAGTTCCGTGCCTGCTTCTATTTCTGCCAGGAACTCATGCAGCTGATGGAGTCGGTCTACCACGACCTCGATCTCGAACGCACCTGGGAGCACCCGGACAACCGCGGCTGGATGAATGTGTTCCGCCACTGGAGCTGGGCGCCGATGTTCCGCATCGCCTGGGCTGCGAGCGCGCCGACCTACGGCGCGCGCTTCGTGGCGTTCTGCGAGATGCGCCTGGATCTGCCGCGCATCAACGACGCGGTGCGCGTCGACGAACTCACGCCGCCGGCGGGCGCGGGCTGGCGCAGCCACGTCGATGCGCTGGCCGAGACCGGCGTGCTCAACCACGTCGAGCAGGGCATCCTGCTGTCCGACCCGCTCGCCGCGGTCGGCGCGGCGCCGCCGCCGCGGCTGTTCGTGCTGCGACTCAAATGGAAGCAGGTGCTGTCGCGTTCGGCCGAGTCGATCAGCGACAGCACGCTCGGCATCGCCGTCGTCGACGGCGGCACGCTGCGCGTGCTGCGCATCCAGGACCATCTGCGCAACCTCGGCCTCGGCGCCGAGTTCATGCGCCTGCTGCTGGCGCGCGTGCGCGTAACGGCCGCCGACGTGCGCAGCGGCCACTACGGCCCGGTCGGCATCGTCAGCGCGCGCGATGCCGCCGCGCTGCAGGCGGAGATCGAGGCGTTGCGTCAGCAGGCGCTGCGGCACCGGCGCGCGACGAACTGACGTCGGTGTCGTAGTCGTATCTCCTGGCATATCGACGCGATGCGATGGGCCGGCGCACCCTCGGTGCCGCTACCCAGGCTCGAACCGCCGGTACTGAATCGCTTCGGAAACGTGCGCCGACTCGATGCGTGCGCTGTCTGCCAGGTCGGCGATCGTGCGCGCGACGCGCAGGATCCGGTGATACGCGCGCGCCGACAGGCCGAGCCGCTCGACCGCGCGGTCGAGCAGATCGTGATCGCACGACGCCAGCGCGCAATCGCGCTCGACCTCGCGATTGACGAGCATGCCGTTCGGCTTGCCCGCGCGTTCGTGCTGGCGCGCGCGTGCGGCGACGACGCGCGCGCGCACGACCGCGCTGGTTTCGCCGCGCACGGCGCCGCGCAGTTCCGCATGCGCGAGCCGCGGCACGTCGAGCTTGAGATCGATGCGATCGAGCAGCGGCCCCGACAGACGCGCGCAATACCGCGCGATCACATCGGGTGTGCAGCGGCAGCGCCCGCTGCTGTCGCCCGCATAGCCGCAGGGGCAGGGGTTCATCGCCGCGACCAGCTGGAAACGCGCTGGATACTCGACCCGGCGCATCGCGCGCGCGATCGCGATGCAGCCCGATTCCAGCGGCTCGCGCAGCACCTCGAGCACGTGCCGGTCGAACTCCGGCAGTTCGTCGAGAAACAGCACGCCGTGGTGCGCGAGCGAGATCTCGCCGGGCCGCGGATTCGAGCCGCCGCCGACCAGTGCGGCCGCCGACGCCGTGTGATGCGGATAGCGGAATGCGCGCTGCTTCCAGCGGCGCACGTCGTTGCCGTGGCCCGCGACCGAGCGGATCGCCGCGAGTTCGAGCGCCTCGTGTTCTTCGAGCGGCGGCAGGATTCCGGGCAGGCGGCTCGCGAGCATGGTCTTGCCGGTGCCCGGCGCGCCGCAGAGCAGCAGGTTGTGCGCGCCGGCCGCCGCGATCTCGAGCGCGCGACGTGCAGCCGGCTGGCCGCGCACGTCGGCGAGATCCGGCGCCTCGCGCTCGCACGGTGCCGCTTCCGGCAGCGCCTCGGCGGCCGGAAGATCGCCGCGCCCGGCGAGGTGCGCGCAGACCTCGAGCAGGTTGTCGGCCACGCGCACGTCGGCATTCGCCGCGAGTGCCGCTTCCGCGCCGTTCGCGCGCGGCACGATGCAGCGACGCCCGATACGCGCGGCCTGCAGCACCGCGGGCAACACACCCTGCACCGGCCGCAACTCGCCCGACAGCGCCAGTTCGCCGACGAATTCGTGCTCGACGAGCGCCGCGCGCGGCACATGCCCGTTCGCCGCGAGGATGCCGAGCGCGATCGGCAGGTCGAACCGCCCGCCGTCCTTCGGCAGATCCGCCGGCGCGAGATTCACCGTGACGCGCCGGCCCGGATAGTCGAGCCGCGCATTGAGGATCGCGACGCGTACGCGATCGCGCGCCTCTTTCACGGCTGCCTCGGGCAGACCGACGATGGCCGTGCCCGGCAGTCCGCCGGACAGATGCACCTCGACGGTGACCGCCGGTGCGGTCACGCCTTCCTGGGCGCGCGAGTGGACGATGGCGAGGCTCATGGCGATCCGGTCGATGGGCTGACCGTCACCGTAGTGTTCGCGCGCCGCAGGCGCATCGGGCAGGCGCGCACGTCGGCGTCGGAAATTTCGCAGGTCACAGGCGTGGCTTGGCTTCGCGCCGAAAGCACTGTTTCGGAGCGACCGTCGTCAGCAGTCCGCGGCCACCGGGCGCCTGCGGAGCGCGTTTTCACCGTCCACCTGGTCGGATTTGCAAATAAGGTTGCCGCACTGACGTGCGACAGTTTGCTGTCTGCCCGGCGCGCCGCAGAGCAGCAGGTCGTGCGCGCCGGCCACCGCAATCCCGAGTGCGCGGCGTGCGGCGGGCTGAACGCCCTGCGCCGGTTTCCACGCAATGCTGCTGTTCTGCACGCAGCACCCGTCCGATGCCGCCCGTGACCGCAACCCGCGCGCCTATCGCCGTCGCGGTATCCGCAGTACGCGCCGGCCGAAGAGCCACGCGTCGATCGAATACGCGCCAGGCCCGAGCAGTGCGAGCGCGAGTGCCGCGAGTGCGAGCGGCAGCGCCGGCTCGAAACGCGCGAACGTGCCGGGTGTGATCGCCTGCACCACCGCGAGCGCGAGCGCGCCGAGCGACAACAGGCCGGTCAGGAACCCGCCGGCGAGCCCGGCCATCAGGATGACGAGCACGCACTGCAGCGCGACGGATCCGGACAGCGACGCAGCCGGCGCGAGCGCGCCGAGGCCCGCCGCCACGCAGACGCGCAGCGCGATGAGCCCGAGGCCGGGCCGTCCCTGCGGAAAGAGTGAATACAGTCGATGCACGCCGGCAGCCTAGGCGGCGCACGTATCGCCGCCTAGCGTCGTTCGAGTGGCTGCGCTATCCCACAAAAGAGGGATGCCGCCGGCGCGAATCGTTCTACAGTTCGTGTCCGATCGTTGCGGGGAGCGGGTGTGGGCAGCCGCATGTGCCGTGTCAGTTCCGTCCTTAGCGCCCTGCTCGCGGTGCTGTGGTCATTCGCTGTGACGGGCGAGCCGGCAGCGCCGGATCTTGCGCAGTACCACCACACGGCATGGTCGCCGCAGCACGGCGCACCGGCGGATATCTGGGCGCTGACGCAGGGGCACGATGGCTATCTCTGGCTCGGCACCGGCCACGGCCTGTACCGGTTCGACGGCGTGCGCTTCAGCGCGGTGTCTCCGGCGGCGGGCGAGCAGGCGCAGACCAACAACATCACGGCGCTCTACACGGCGCGCGACGGCGCGATCTGGATCGGCTACTACCTCGGCGGCGTCAGCGTCCTGCGCACGGGCCGTTTCACGCATTACGGTGCCGCCGACGGCGCGCCGGCCGGCATGGTCATGGGCTTCGCCGAAGACGGCGCCGGCCGGCTGTGGGCGGCGAGCTACGATGCGCTGAGCCGCCTCGACGGCAATCGCTGGCTGCGCGTCGGCGACGACTGGGGCTATCCCGCGACGCGCGCGGATTTCGTCGTCGCCGACGCCGCGGGTGCGCTCTGGGTCGCCAGCCCGCAGCGCGTTCATGTGCTGCGCCCCGGCGCAGCGCGCTTCGAGGACACCGGCGAAGCGGTCGCCGCGATCGCGTCGCTGATGCCGGATCGTACCGACACGATGTGGGTATCCGACTCGCGCTACGGCACCCGGCGCCTCGGCGGTGCGACGCGCATGCCGCTGCCGCAGCCGTTTCTGCACCTGGCCTGGATGCGCTTCGACGACGATGGCCGCCTATGGGGCACGGACCGCGCGACCGGCGGCCTGATACGCGCACGAACGACCTCGACGGCGCCGCTCGCGCCGGCCGACGTCGAGGCAAAGATCGGCGAGGCCGACGGACTGGCATCCGATCACGCGATTCCGCTGTACCGCGATGCGGAAGGCAATTTCTGGGTCGGCACGAATCTCGGTCTCAGCCGCTTCCGCTACAACAACGTGCGCGCATTTCCCGATGGGCGCTTCGTGCAGCGCTTCGGCTATGCACTGACCTGGTCGCCAGCGCTCGGCGTGCTCGCATCGGTCGATCGCACGCTCCATGCGATCGACGGGAACGGTGCGCGCGCACTCGCGACGCTGCCGCAACGGATCGCCGCGCTCGCGCCGCGTCGCGACGGCACGGTCTGGGCGTTGGCCGGAAATTCGATCTATCGCGTCGACGACGGCCGCTTCGAAGCGCTGCCGCCGGCACCGGCGGCAGGCGACTTCGCGCTGCTTGCGCCGATGGCCGACGGCGGCCTCGTCGCCCTGCACGATGCGCTCGGCCTGCTGCGCTACGACGGCGCGGCGTGGACGCGGCTCGGCGAAGGCCGGATCGAGCCCGGCGCCAGTGCGCTGCTCGCGGCCTCCGACGGCACAGTCTGGCTCGGCTATCCGAACGGCTCGGTCGCCGCGTGGAAGGACGACCGCCGCACCACGCATGACCTGCGCGCATACACCGGCGTCGTCGGAGTGCTCCACGAATCGACGGCCGGTCTCATCGTCGGCGGCGAGCGCGGCGTCGCGGCGATCCGCGACGGGCGCGCGCACGCGGTCCGGATCGACGACGCGGCGCGCCTGCGCGGCATCACGGGCATCGCTGACGAGACGAACGGCGATCTCTGGCTCAGCGGCATTGCCGGTGTCGTGCGGCTGCGTGCGAATCAACTCGACGCCGCCCGCCTCGGCGCCGATGCGCCGGTCGACGCGCGCGTGTTCGACGCGGCCGACGGCCTGCCCGGCGTGGCGCTGCAGTCGGCAGCCGCCAACACGGCCGTGCGCGACGGCGCGGGCCGACTCTGGCTCGCGACGAATCACGGCCTCGCCGTCGTCGATCCGGCGAAGCTGCATACGAATCCGGTTCCGCCGCCGATCGAGATTCTCGGGATCCGCGGCGGTGCCGATGCGTTCACGCCGCGCGACGGCGTCGCGCTGCCGCAGGGCACGTCGGATCTGCGCATCGACTACACGGCGCTGAGCCTCGGCAATCCCGACCGCGTGCGCTTCCGTTATCGCCTCGTCGGGCTCGACGAACGCTGGCAGGAGGCCGGCAACCGGCGCGAGGCGTTCTATACGAACATTCCGCCCGGGTCCTATGCGTTCGAAGTGCAGGCGGCGAACGATGCCGGCGTCTGGAACACGACGGGCGCGCGACTCGCGTTCTCGATCACGCCGCGCTTCACCGAAACGCGCTGGTTCGTCGCGCTGACCGCGCTGGGTGTCGTCGCGATGCTGCTCGTGTTCTATCTGCGCCGCGTGCGCCTTGCCGCGGACAAGGTGCGCGTGCGTCTCGAAGAACGCCACCTCGAGCGCGAGCGCATCGCACGCGAACTGCACGACACGCTGCTGCAGAGCGTGCACGGCCTCGTGCTGCGCTTCCAGGCCGTCGCGAACCGGCTGTCCGACGGCGATCCGGCGCGCGCCGCGCTCGAATCGGCGCTCGATCGCGCCGACGGCGTCATCGCCGAAGGACGCGACCGCGTGCGCGCGCTGCGCGCGTCGCAGGCGCATGCAATGCTGGCGCTGCCCGAGGCGTTCGCCGCGCTCGGCGCCGAACTCGCCGAATGTACCCATGTGGAATTCCGCGTCGTCGTCGAAGGACGCATGCCGGAGCTCGACCGCGCGTTGCGCGACGAGATCTACTGCATCGGCCGCGAGATGCTCACCAACGCGTTCCGGCATTCGGAGGCGACACGCATCGAGGTGGAGATTTCGCGGACGCGCCGGCACCTGCGGCTGCGCTTTCGCGACAACGGCCGCGGCATCGCCGAGGACGTGCTACAACAAGGCAGGGCCGGTCATTGGGGACTCGCCGGCATGCAGGAACGCGCGCAGGCGATCGCGGCGCAGTTCCGTCTCTGGAGCGGCGCGGGCCGCGGCACCGAAGCCGAGCTCGTGGTACCGCTGATCCGCGGCAGCCTGCGCGAGCGGCTGCGCCGCGCCCTGCAGGAGTGGCGCTCCGCCCATGAACACTGACGCGTCCATCCGCATTCTCTGCGTCGACGACCACCCGCTGCTGCGCGAAGGCATCGCGGGCGTGATCGAGGGCCAGGACGATCTCCGGCTCGTCGGCGAGGCGAGCAACGGCCGCGAGGCGGTGGATGCGTTCCGCCGGCTGCGTCCCGACGTCACGCTGATGGATCTGCAGATGCCCGAAATGGACGGGCTCGATGCGATCAAGGCGATCCGCGCGGAGTTCCCGGCGGCACGCATCATCGTGCTGACGACCTACGGCGGCGACGTGCCGGCCCTGCATGCGTTGCGCGCCGGCGCGCAGGGTTACCTGCTCAAGAGTTCGCTGCGCAAGGAACTGCTCGATGCGATTCGCGCGGTCGCCGCGGGCCGCAAGCGCATTCCGGCGGGAATCGCCGCGCAGATCGCCGAGAACGCGGCGCACGACGCGCTGTCCTCGCGCGAAGTCGAGATCCTGCGCGGCGTCGCTGCGGGCAGCGCGAACAAGGTCATCGCGGCGACGCTCGCGATCTCCGAGGAAACCGTCAAGTCGCACATGAAGCGGATCCTGGAAAAGCTCGACGCGAACGACCGCACGCACGCCGTGACGATCGCACTCAAACGCGGCATTTTCAGTTTGTAGAAATAGTTGCACGCCATCCCCCGAAAGAGGGACCGCGTCCTCCTGCTTTCTGGTCTACGGCACCGGCCTCGTCGAGCGCAAGCTCGGCGGACGGGCGACGTTCGTCGCCACGTCCTCCATCGGAACCCTGACCATGCCCACGGCCACCCCAAAACCCGGAAACACGCTGCTCACGCCGCAGGATCACACCCTGGTCCTGATCGACCATCAGTCGCAGATGGCCTTTGCGGTGCACTCCATCGACATGACCGTGCTGCGCACGAACGCCGCGCTGGTGTCCAAGGCGGCCCTCGGTTTCGGCGTGTCGACCATCGTCACGACGGTCGCCGAGAAATCGTTCTCCGGTCCGCTGTTTCCCGAGATCACCGACACCTTCGACGCGGGTCCGGTCTATGACCGCACGAGCATGAACTGCTGGGAAGACGCGCAGATCACCGATGCGGTCAACCGCCACGGCAAGGGTCGCGTGGTGCTGGCCGGACTCTGGACCAGCGTCTGCATCGTCGGACCGGTGCTGTCGGCGCTCGACCAGGGCTTCGAGGTCTACGTGATCGCCGATGCCTGCGGCGACGTGTCGGCCGAAGCGCACGACCGCGCGATGGATCGCATGGTGCAGGCCGGCGCGCGGCCGATGACGAGCCTGCAGTATCTGCTCGAACTGCAGCGCGACTGGGCGCGCGCGGAAACCTATGCGTTGACGACCGGCATCGCGCGCAGCCACGGCGGCTCGTACGGCATCGGCATCCAGTACGCGAAGACGATGTTCGGCGCGCAGGAGGGCGGTCACTGATGAACGCCAACGACATCGCCAGTCCGGAACGCCGCACGCTGCTCGGTGCCGCCGCCGTCGCCACCGTCGCTGCGGGCATTTCGTCGGCACAGGCCGCCGAGCCCAAGGCTCCGGCCGCGCCCCCGACCGCTCATCGGATCCGCACGAAAGACGGCACCGGCATCCACTACAAGGACTGGGGCAGCGGACAGGCCGTCGTGTTCTCGCATGGCTGGCCGCTGAGTTCCGACGCCTGGGACGCGCAGATGGTGTTCCTCAGCGAGAACGGCTACCGCGCGATCGCGCACGACCGCCGCGGTCACGGGCGTTCCGACCAGCCGTTCCGCGGCAATGACATGGACACCTATGCGGACGATCTCGCGGCGCTGATCGAGCAGCTGGGTCTCGAACGCGTCGTGCTCGTCGGCCATTCCACGGGCGGCGGCGAGATCGTGCGCTACATGGGTCGTCACGGCACGAAACGCGTCGCCAAGGCCGTGCTCGTCGGTGCCGTGCCGCCGCTGATGCTGAAGACCGCCGATCACGCGAACGGCGTGCCGAAGGACGTGTTCGACGGCATCCGCGCCGGCGTGCTCGCGGACCGCTCGAATTTCTACCGCGAACTCACGACGCCGTTCTTCGGCGCGAACCGCCCGGGTTCCAAGGTCACGCAGGGCATGCGCGATGCATTCTGGTTCCAGGGCATGCAGGGCGGGCTCAAAGGCCAGTACGACTGCATCAAGCAGTTCTCGGAATCCGATTTCACCGCGGACCTCAAGAAGATCGACGTGCCGCTGCTCGTCATCCACGGCGACGACGATCAGATCGTGCCGATCGAGGCGACGTCGAAACTGACCGCCGGACTCGTGAAAGGCGCCAAGCTCTCGGTCTACGCCGGCGGCGATCACGGCCTGCCGGTCACGCATCAGTCCCGGTTCAACCAGGACCTGCTCGCGTTCCTGCGCGGCTGAGCCGAGAGTTCGGGCGCATCATGGCGTCCACGCCCGATCCGACGCGCCGGCGGTTGATCGGCGCCGCAGTCGCGGCGCCGTTCATCGCGCTGCAGCATCCCGGCAGAGGAGTTTCCATGCATCCCGATCTGATCCTGCACGGCGCGAAGATCACGACGCTGAATCCGCGACAGCCGACCGCGAGCGCGGTCGCGATCACGCAGGGCAAGTTCACCGCCGTCGGCAGCGACGAAGCGGTCCTGAAGACTGCCGGCGACGCGACGCGACGCATCGATCTGCATGGCCGGCGCCTGCTGCCAGGCCTCTGCGACAACCATCTGCACCTGATCCGCGGCGGCCTCAATTTCAATCTGGAGCTGCGCTGGGACGGCGTGCGCAGCCTCGCCGACGCGATGGCCATGCTCAAGCGGCAGGTCGCGATCACGCCGCCGCCGCAGTGGGTCCGTGTCGTCGGCGGCTTCAGCGAGCACCAGTTCGTCGAGAAGCGCCTGCCGACGCTGAAGGAACTCAACGCCGTCGCGCCGGACACGCCGGTGTTCATTCTCCACTTGTACGATCGCGCGCTGCTCAACGCCGCGGCGCTGCGTGCCGTCGGCTACACGCGCGACACGCCCGAACCGCCCGGCGGCCAGATCGCGCGCGACGCCGACGGCAACCCGACCGGCCTGCTGCTGGCCAAGCCCAACGCAAGCATTCTCTACGCGACGCTCGCCAAGGGACCGAAGCTGCCGTTGGAGTACCAGCTCAACTCCACGCGCCATTTCATGCGCGAACTCAACCGTCTCGGCGTCACCAGCGCGATCGACGCCGGCGGCGGCTTCCAGAACTATCCGGAAGACTACGAAGTCATCCGTCAGCTCGCCGAGGCCGGGCAGTTGACCGTGCGGCTCGCCTACAACCTGTTCA
This sequence comes from Tahibacter sp., assembly GCF_035481375.1. Lineage (GTDB taxonomy): Bacteria > Pseudomonadota > Gammaproteobacteria > Xanthomonadales > Rhodanobacteraceae > Tahibacter. Next base: position 29,622 of record NZ_DATIGT010000230.1, on the reverse strand, counting down.
CGCAGAAGCCACAGCAGGAGAAGGAAGACTTCCTGCGCTGGACGCGTTCGTCGAAGTACCAGCAGGGCGACGACTATTTTCGCCACAACGGCGCCGGCGAGATGCTCGTGTTCTCGGCCGCCGACTTCGAGGATTTCCGCGAGCCGCGTCCCGACCTGCCCGAGACCATGGAACAGGACCTCGAGGCCGTGGTCCGCATTCTCGTGCAGAACCGCTGGCCCTGGCGCCTGCATGCCACCTACGACGAGACCATCGCCCGCACGCTGACCGTGTTCGAAAAAGTGAACAAGGAGATTCCGTTCGACGGCCTGCACTGGTTCTTCGATCACGCCGAGACGATCTCGCCCAAATCGATGGACCGCGTCGCCGCGCTCGGCGGCGGCATCGCAGTGCAGCATCGCATGGCCTACCAGGGCGACGACTTCATCGCGCGCTACGGCCGCGCCGCCGCCGAGGCGACGCCGCCGCTCAAGCGCATGCTCGAGTCCGGACTCAAGGTGTCGGCCGGCACGGACGCAACGCGCGTGGCCTCGTACAACCCGTGGGTTTCGCTGTCATGGCTGGTGACCGGCCGCACGGTCGGCGGCACGTCGCTGTATCCGAGCCGCAACCTGCTCGACCGCGAGCAGGCGCTGCGCCTGTGGACCGAACACGTGACCTGGTTTTCCAACGAGGAAGGTCGCAAGGGCCGCATCGAGGCCGGTCAGCTGGCCGACCTCGTCGTTCCGGACCGCGACTTCTTCGCGTGCCGCGACGAGGAGATCGCACAGACGTCCTCGCTGCTGACCGTGGTCGGAGGCCGCGTCGTCTATGCCGCCGGCGAGTTCGCGACGCACGACGCGCCGCCGCCGCCGGCCATGCCGGACTGGTCGCCGGTACGCGCGTACGGCGGTTACGGCGCGTGGCGCAAGACGGCTCCCGAAGCGTCGGCCGCGATGGCGGCGCAGTGCGGCTGCGCGACGGCATGCCGCGTGCACGGCCACGCGCATGCGCACGCCTGGAACAGCGCCGTGCCGGCCGGCGATCTCGCAAGTTTCTGGGGCGCGCTCGGCTGCGCGTGCTGGGCGGTCTGACGATGCGCGGTCTCGACGCCGCCGCGGCGCAGTGGCTCGCGCTGGCGCTGATCTGCAGCGCCTACGTGCAGGGCGGGCTCGCCAAAGCGCTGGATTTTCCGGCGGCTGTCGGCGAGATCGCACGCTTCGGCCTGCGGCCGGCCGCGCCGCTCGCCGTGCTGACGATCGCGATCGAACTCGGCGCCGCGGCGCTCGTGCTGTCGGGTTACCGTCGCTGGTTCGGAGCGCTCGTGCTCGCGGCGTTCACGCTCGCGGCAACCTTGGTCGCAAATCGCTTCTGGGAGCGGCGCCGCGGCGAACGCATGGCCACGGCGAACGCGTTCTTCGAGCACCTCGGTCTGGTCGGCGCCTTCCTGCTGATCGTGTCGCTGGATCTCGCCGCCACAGCCGGAACCGGCGCGCCATGAGCGCAACGCCGTCGCGCGCCGGTGCCTTCGCGCCGCTACATCACGCGACCTTCGCCGTGCTCTGGACGGCGACGATCGTCGGCAACACCGGTTCGTTCATGCGCGACGTCGCGAGCGCGTGGCTAGCGACCGACCTGTCGCCGAGCCCGGCCATGGTCGCGCTGATCCAGACCGCCGCGACGCTGCCGATCTTTCTGCTCGCGATTCCGGCGGGCGTGCTGACCGACATCCTCGACCGGCGGCGCTTTCTCGTGTTCGCGCAGGTCTGGCTGATGCTCGTCAGCGGCACGATGCTGCTGCTGACGGCGACCGGGACGATGACGGTCGGCTGGCTCGCCGTGTTGACCTTTCTCGGTGGCGTCGGCGCAGCGCTCGCGATGCCGGCGTGGCAGGCCATCGTGCCGGAACTCGTACCGCAGGAGTCGGTGCGCGCCGCGGTTGCGCTGAATTCTCTCGGCGTGAACATCTCGCGCGCGATCGGACCGGCGCTCGGCGGCCTGCTGCTCGCGAGCTTCGGCGCCACAGCGGCCTACGGCGCCGATGTCGCGAGCTATCTGTTCGTGATCGTTGCGCTGCTCTGGTGGCGGCGCCCGGTCGCAGCGGCGGACCGGCTCAACGAGCAGTTCCTCGGTGCGTTCCGCGCCGGCGTGCGTTATGCGCGGACCAGCCGCGAGTTACATCGCGTGCTGCTGCGCGCCGCGGTCTTCTTCGCATTCGCGAGCGCGGTCTGGGCGCTGCTGCCGCTGATCGCGCGGCAGTTGCTGCAGGGCGGCGCCGGTTTCTACGGCCTGCTGCTCGCGGCGGTCGGCGTCGGCGCGATCGCCGGGGCCTTCCTGCTGCCGTGGCTGCGCGGCCATGCAACGGCCGACCGGCTGCTGCTGTTCGCCGGACTCGTATCGGCCGGCGTGCTGGCCGCGCTCGCGCTCGCGCCGCCGCGTGCGACGGCGGTCGTCCTGCTGTTCGTGCTCGGCTCGGCCTGGATCGTCGCGCTGACGACGCTCAACGGCACGGCGCAGAGCGTGCTGCCGAACTGGGTGCGCGGCCGCGGACTCGCCGTGTACCTGACCGTGTTCAACGGTGCGCTCGCGGCCGGCAGTTTCGGCTGGGGCCTCGTGGCGCAGCGCGCCGGCGTGGCGGTCGCGCTCGCGATCGCGGCGGCGGGCCTCGCGCTCAGCGGGCTGGCGCTGTATCGCCTGCGCCTGCCGGCCGGGGATGTCGACCTCGCGCCGGCGCGGCATTGGCCCGAACCGCTGACCGCGCTGCCGGTCGAGCGCGATCGCGGACCGGTCCTGGTGCAGCTTGAGTACCGCGTGCCGGCCGAACGGCGCGACGCATTTCTCGCCAAGCTCGAAGCGCTGTCGGAGGAACGGCGCCGGGACGGTGCCTATCTCTGGGGCGCGGCCGAAGACGCCGTGGAACCCGAGCGCATCGTCGAGTGGTTTCTCGTCGAATCCTGGGCCGAGCACCTGCGCCAGCACCACCGCGTGTCCAACGCCGATGCGGACCTGCAGCGCGAGATCGTCGCGTTGCACGAAGGCCCCGAACCGCCGCTCGTGCGCCACCTGCTGAGCGTGCGCGGCCGGCATGGGCAACACGGCGACGGTTAGTCCCGCGCGGCGGGCCGCCGGTCTCGCGACGCTGCTTCTGGTCGCCACGCAAAGTGCAGCGGCGGACATCGAGCTCGGCGCGAACGCGCGGTTTCGTTTCGAAGCCGCCGACGGCGCTGGCTACGGTACGCGCGGTCCGCGCGACGAGGCGCTGCTGCAGCGGCTGCGCGTCGACGCGCAATGGCACGGCACGCAGTGGCAGGCGCGCGTCGAACTCGAAGACGTGCGCGCCCACGGCAAGCGCGTCGCGGCGCCGACCGACGAGAATCCGCTCGACCTGCGCACGTTCCTCGTCGAGCGCGAAGGCGACGGCTGGAACCTGCGCCTCGGCCGCCAGGAACTCGATGTGGCGCCGCAGCGTTTCCTCGGCGTGCGCGACGGACCGAATCTGCGGCAGGCCTTCGACGGCATCGCGCTGCGGCGCGACCAAGACGGCTGGATCTGGCAGGCGCTCGCGAGCCTGCCCGTCGATTACGCGAGCCGCCGGCCGTTCGACGATCGTGCCGCACGGGATCAGCGCTTCGATCTGGTCTCGGTGCGACGTGCCGCGCGACACGGTACATGGAGCGCGTTCTACGCGCGTCTGGCGACTGACGAAGAGCGTCACACCGATGCGGTCGGCCGCGCGGTGCGGCACAGCCTCGATCTGCGCTGGGACGGCGACGCGCTGCCGTGGGACTGGGATTTCGAAGCGGTCCTGCAGCGCGGACACGTCGGCGCAGCCGAAATCTCCGCCTGGGCGGTCGGCCTGCGCGGCGGCTACACGCAGCGGACCGCCAGGTCGCCGCGCTGGGGATTGCAGCTCGATACGGCCAGCGGCGACCGCTGCGCCGGCGACGGCGGCGTCAGCACGTTTCATCCGCTGTTCGCGAACGGCTCGTATTCGTTCACGCTCGCAGGCCACACGGGCTATTCGAATCTCGTGCAGGTGAAACCGTCGCTGACGCTGTCGCTTCGTCCGGATCTGCGCGGGAGCGTCGCACTCGCCGGACTGTGGCGGCGCACGACGCACGATGCGGTCTATCTGCAGCCCGATGTGCCGTTGCGCGGCACCGCGGGTCGCGGTGGCCGCTACACGGCAACCTATGCGCAAATGCGTCTGGACGGCCGGCTGCGGCCCAACGTGGAGTGGGCCGCGGAGATCGTGCGCTACGACGCCGGCCGCGCGGTGCACGCGGCCGGCGGACGCGACAGCCGCTATGCCGCGCTCGAACTCGCGCTCGGCTGGTGAACGCCGCGGCGGGGGCCACGGCGTTCACCGACTCATTGCCGCACTCACGGCAGATCGAACACCAGCACTTCGGCGTCCTGCGCCCGATCGAGCACGATGCGGGACTCCTGCTCGAAGCTCGCCGCGTCGCCGGCCTTCAGGACCTGGCCGTTCACCGACAGCGCGCCGCGAACGACGTGCACGTAGCCGCGGCGGTCCGGCGCGATCGCGTGCTCGACGCGTTCCTCGCCGTCGACGAGCGCGGCATACAGGAAAGCATCCTGATTCATGCGCAGCGAGCCGTCGCGGCCGTCTGGGGACACCAGCAGGCGCAGCCGGCCGCGCTTGGACGCCGCGTCGAAATGCTTTTCCTCGTAGCCGGACGCATGACCGTTCCGGTCCGGAAAAATCCAGATCTGCAGGAAATGCACGGACTCCGTCGGCGAGTGGTTGAACTCACTGTGCATGACGCCGGTGCCGGCGCTCATCCGCTGCACGTCGCCGTAGCGCAGCACCGAGCCGTTGCCCATGCTGTCCTTGTGTTCGAGCGCGCCTTGCAGCACGTAGGAGATGATCTCCATGTCGCGATGGCCATGCGTGCCGAAGCCCTGTCCGCCGGCGACCGTGTCTTCATTGATCACGCGCAGCGGGCCGAAGCCCATATGGCGCGGATCGGTGTAGCCGGCGAACGAAAACGTGTGGCGCGAACTCAGCCAGCCGTGCTCGGCATGACCGCGTTGCTCGCTTCTGCGGATCTGCATCATGGCGTTCTCCCGAAAGTAGATCGAAAATGTCGAATATCGCAAAAGGCCGCGCGGCTTATCTGATACGCTGCGTTTCGCGGGGCTTTCCTGCTCGGCGTGCAGTATGCGAGCCGTCGGTCGCCGCGAAAAGCGAGTATTTTTCCGTCCTTGCATCGAATTTTTCGAATGTTGAAACTGTCCCTCGACGCGCTGCAGATCCTCGACGCCATCGACCGGCGCGGTTCGTTCGCTGCGGCCGGCAAAGCGCTTCATAAGGTACCGTCGACGATTTCCTACACCGTCGGCCGGCTCGAGGAAGACCTCGGCGTGCGCGTGTTCGAGCGCCAGGGTCCGAAGGCGACGCTGACTGCCGCCGGACGCGAACTGCTCGCCGAGGGGCGCCACCTGCTGCGCGCGGCGATCGACCTCGAGCTGCGCGTGAAGAAAGTTTCCGCGGGCTGGGAGACCTCGCTCGCGATCGGTCTCGATTCGCTGTTCGACCCGGCCGCGCTTGCGGCCGACCTGCGCGACTTTTACGCGGTCACGCGCCACACGCGCCTGCGCGTCGTACAGGACGCGCTGACCGGCACCTGGGAGGCGCTGCTCGACCGCCGCGTCGACGTGCTGATCGGTGCGGCCGGCGACGGCCCTTCGGGCGGCGGGCATCTGTGCGAACCGTTCGGCACGTTGTCGTTCGTGTTCGCCGTAGCGCCGTCGCATCCGCTCGCGAAACTGCGGCGACGGCTCACGAATGCGGACCTGCAGCAGCATCGCGCGATCGTCGTCGCGGATTCGGCACGCAAGCTGATCCCGCGCACGGTCGGCGTGCTCGCCGGACAGGACGCGCTCACCGTGCCCGACATGCGCGCAAAGATCGCGATGCAGAAGGCCGGCGTCGGCTTCGGCTTCCTGCCGGAACCCTTCGTGCGCGCCGCGGTGAAACGCCGCGAACTCGTGATCCGCGACGTCGACGAGCCCAAGCCCGCGGAAACGTTCCATCTCGCGTGGCGCACCGGCGAGACCGGCGCCGCGCAGCAGTGGTGGCTGGACCGCGCGAGGTCGCGCGGCATGTTCGAGCGGCTGCTCGCGCTGACGCTGAAGACGTGACGCACTTCCGGCTCCGCCGATTCGCAGCGAATTGGCCTGCACTCGGCCGCCGCGGCTTTGCTTCAATGCAGACCCGCCCCGCACATCTGCCGGAGTCGCCATGTCCGTTTCGATACGCCGCATCATTCCGCAGGATCGCGCCGGCTGGGATCCGTTGTGGTCCGCTTACTGCCGGTTCTATCGGGCCGAGGTCGATGCGGAGATCACCGATCGCACCTTTGCGCGTCTGTGCGAAGGCGCCGATCTCGTCGGCCTCGTCGCGCTCGACGAGGACGGCCGGCCGATCGGCTTCGCGAACGCGCTGTTTCATGCGTCGACGTGGTCGCTGCGCGGCTACTGCTATCTCGAAGACGTGTTCGTCGCGCCCGAGCAGCGCGGCGGACGCGTGGCCCGCGCGCTGATCGAAGCGGTCTACGCCCAGGCCGACGCGCGCGGCGCCGAACGCGTCTACTGGCACACGCAGGAATTCAACGCGCCGGCGCGTTCGCTCTACGACACGCTCGCCCGGCGCACGTCGTTCATCGTGTATCGGCGGTAAGCCGGCGCGTGGGACGCCGCAACGGCGTCCCGACGCGCAGTCGTTCACGCCTCGTCCGCCCTAGACGCGTTTGCGCCTCGGCGCAGCCTTCGGACGTGCCGCTGCTTTCTTCGCGACAGTGCGTCGTGCCGGCGCCCGTTTCGCGACGGCAACCGGCGCAGCGGGCGCGACGCGGTCCGGATGCGCGAAGCCGAGCCGCACGCCGAACGAGACGAGCCTGCCGGAATCCTGCGCCGCGGCGTCTCTGATCTCGAGCGTCCAGGTGCCCTTGCCGCTCTTGCCGACGACATTCGCAAGGGCCGGCGCCGCGGTCGTGTCGTAGCTGCGTCGGATGTCGTGCGCCGGGCCGCCGGCACGGTCGTGCAGCACGATCGCGCCGGCACCGGTGGCCTCCGGCGGACGCAGCGTCACGACGAGGTCGCCGACGTAGGTGTGGCGCAGATCGATCTGCACGACGGCGCTCTCGATCGGCGTCGCGTCGGCGACATCGAGCGTGAAGGTCACGGTCTGCAGATCCGGCACGGGCGCGTTGAACACGCGCGTGACGTCCGCGACGTTCTGCGGTTCCGGCTGCGCGAGCGTGACGGCGGCGAGCGCGTTGAGCCGGCCATGGCCGTACTTCGAACTGCGGCCCGCAGCGTCATAGGCGCCGCCCTGCGGATCGATGCGATCGCACGCGCGCGCAAGCACGTCGCGGACTTCGTGCCAGCGCAGTGCAGGATTCACCGACAGCACGAGCGCCGCGACGCCGGCCGCGCCGGGACAGGCACTCGAGGTTCCGCCGAAGCCGTTCGTGTAGTCGCCGCGCACGTCGCCCTGCGACGCGCGGCCGTCGTTGTAGCCGGGCGCGCCGGAACGGTCCGTCGTCCAGATGCCGGGCGTCAGCGGCTCGGGATGATTGAACGGCGCGTGGCCGAAGTCGCTGCTCGGGAACGCGCACCAGATCGCCGCGCCGAAGTCGCTGTACACGCTGCGCAGGCCGCGGTCGTTGCACGCGGCGACCGCGATCACCCTGGCATAGCTCGCATAACCGTCGTTGTCGACCGACTCGTTGCCGTTGCCGGCCGCGAACAGGATGACGCAGCCCTTGCCGTTGCGGCCGTGCGTCGTGGCGTAGTCGATCGCAAGGCGTGTCTGCGCGCCGAGCGGCGCGAACTGGTCGTGCACCGGATCGGCCGGATCGAACCAGTCGCCGTCGGCCGGGCCCCAGCTGCACGAGATCACGTCGGCACCGTGATCGGCGGCCCACTTGAACGCATCGGCTTCGTTCTGCGAACCCAGGCCCGAGCGCAGGCGGATCGGCATCAGCCGCGCCTGCGGCGCGACGCCGCTCGCACCGTCGCTGCCGCTGGCGCAGGCAACGCCGGCGCAGGCCGTGCCATGGCTTTCGCTCGCGGCGACCGGCCGCGGATCGGCGGTCTTGCCGGTCGCGTCGCGCGGCGCGACGATCTTGCCGCCGCCGCCGAATTCGACGTGATCGATATCGATGCCGGTGTCGATGATCGCAATGGTCGTACCGGCGCCCTGCGCGATCGCGTGTGCCGCGGCCACACCGGCATGCGCGTCGACGACGCGGCCCGCGATCGTGGTCTTCGCGAGATGCCACTGCGACGGAGCGATCGCCTTCATCGCGCGCTCGCGAATCAGCTCGGGATGGCAGTACTCGACGTCGTCGCGCTGCAGCAGGCGCTCGGCAATCTCGAACACGGCTTCGCCGGTGCCCTCGGGCGCCGCGACGAAGTACGCGTTCGTCGCATAGCCGACGTTCTGCTTGACCGCGAGTCCGGCGTCGCGCAGCACCGCGAGTGCGTCGTCAGGGTCGGTCGCATCGGTGAACTTGATGAACAGGTTCTCGGTGTAGACCACCGGCTTCTTGGCGACCGCGTCGACGAACACGCCGCCGGCGAAGCGCACGTCGGGTGACGCGCGCAATGCGCTCTTGCGCTGCGCAAGCGAGCGGGCGCCGCGCGTCGTCGGTACGCGGTAGACCTCGACACCCGCGTCGGGAAACGCGAGCACGAGCGAACCGTCGTCGACTTCCGCCGCTGCCGCCGTGCGCGGTCCGGCAGTCGAACGGGTGACCGAGCGCCCGCTGCGTGTGCGGACCGCAATGAGATCCGGACTGCGCTCGAGTCGGTAGGCGGGCTCGTTCTTCCGGCCGAGATGGACGGTAGGCATGGCCGTACTCCATGAAGGCGCAAGGCGTGCGCCGGCACGAAGTAGGTGCGCGGGAGGCGAAAATTCTCCCAGCCGTCGCTGCCGTCAGTCAGAGGCGATGGAGACGGCCCGGGCGCCACGACGACGTGGCGCATTCCGGCCTCCGGCTCCGGGCTCACGGCCGCGCCGGGAAACGCGACGGCGGCGAGTAAGCAACTCAAGCCGTTCCCGCAAAACGTGTGCTCGGCGAATTCGTCCAGCGGCAATCGTGAAAGCAGGCCGTTCCGGCTGACGGCCGCCGCCGATTCGATCCCTGCGCGGCTGACCGACTTTCGGCAGCCTGAACAACACTGGCGATCCGCACGCGCTACCTACCGGTACGCAGGAACTCGCAGATGTCGTCCATGGCCTTCCTGGCTTCCGGAAACTTTGGCGAGAACACTGGGTAGCAATGCACCATTCCGCGCCCGACATGCAGGCGGACGCGGACACCCGCTTCGCGCGCCTTTTCGGCCAGACGCGTTGAGTCACTCAGCATGGATTCCCGTTCGCCCACGTGGATCAGCAGCGGCGGCAACCCGCGTTGATCGCCGTACAAAGGCGAAATCATCGGATTTCGCGGATCCTGGCCGGCGCAATAGTGGTGTGCGAATACGTGCCACGAGCCGGCGGGTGCCAGCGGATCCGGACGCTGGTAGGTCTCGCCGGTGCACGTCAAGTCCGTCCACGGCGACATGACTGCCGCTGCGGCCGGCAGGGGCATGCCGCGATCCCGCAATGCCAGCAGCGTGGCGAGCGCAAGCCCGCCACCGGCCGAGTCGCCAAGAAGCACGATGTCGTCGCTTGTTTCACGCGCCAGCAGCCAGGAATAAGCCGCCAGCGCGTCTTCCAGTGCTGCGGGAAACGGGTGCTCGGGCGCGAGGCGATAGTCGAACACCAGTGCCGCCAGACCGCTGCCGGCGACGAAGTTCGCGACTGCAGGGCGATGGGAAACTCGCGAACCCATCACGTAGCCGCCGCCGTGGAAATACAGGATCACACGCGCGCCATCGACCGGTGGACGTACCCATTCGGCCGCGATGCCGTCGATCGAGACCGGCGCCACCTCGATGCCGCGCGGCAGACTGCCAAAGCGCGCGGACGATTTGTCGGCACGCGCGCGCAATGCCGCAATCGACGTCGTTCGATCAACGACGGGGCGGCGCAGTTTTCCGCGAAAAACGTGCCTGTACTTCAGCAGCAGCAGAAAGAGGTGACTACGCAGGCTGTTCATTGCGGGACCCAATTGCTCGCGACCGCGCACGATGCGCCAGGGAGGATGAGTCCCGCAACCGGGCTCGCCGGTCGCGCCACCTTGGACTGACCGCTCGTCCGGTGCGCTGAAGTCCCGCAGGCGCATACCAGAATGCGGTGTCGCGCCCGGCGCGTCCATGGCGTCCAGCGCATCGCTCGTGCTCGTGGCGCGTACTTGGATCTCCGGCGCGGCCAGGATGTCTTTTGCACTGCCGGCGCCCTGTACCGGAGAAGGCGCAAACCAGAATATCGAGGCGCTGGCCGTGCCCGGCGCGGCTTCGGAATGCGCGTCCATGACGGCACCGCGCACCGAACGCGAAGCAGGCCGGCGCGGCCAGATCGAGCCCGTCGCTTCCGCTTTCGCGGCTGCGGGCCGCTAGTAGGCCGGTTTCAGATAGGTGATCTGGATCGCACCGCCCGTAACGTAGCCCGCGCGCTGGTTGTTGCAGGTGCCTGCATCGCTGCGTTCGTCGCAATACTTCGTGCCGTCGGGTCCGACGATCGGTGCATAGGCGGTGCCGCCGGGCGTCTTGCAGGCCGCTGGATTGCCCGTGGCGAGCGGCGCTTTCTGCGGTGCGGCGCAGCTCGGCGACGGATTGGGATATCCCGAGTTCGCGAGGCTGCCGTTGCAGTTCGTCGCGGCCCATCCGAACACGCCGGGCTTGTTCGCGTTCTTGCCAAGCGCGTCGTTCTGCGCGGTGCTCGTCGCCGCCGGCCAGCCGGGACCGCTCGTGGCGACCTTGATGATCGAGTTGACGCCGTTGACGGCACTGATGTCGGTGTCGTCGGCGTTCGCGCAGGTCGAGCCGATCGAACCGTTCACGCCGAAATTGATCGACGCTTCGGCGAGATTGCTCGCATTCGGAAACACGCTGTTGCTGCAGCCGTTGTTGTTCGTGAAACCGTCATTGGCCGGCGTGAAGAAGAAGTTGAACGTGACCGCCGCGCTGCAGTTCGCCGTGCCACAGCTGAAGGTCTGCGGCGTGTAGGTGATGGTCTCGCCCGCGTCCATCGCATACGAGCCTTTGTCGGTGACACCCGGAACGAGCGTGAAAGTCACCGTCTTGCCGGCGACGCTCGAGGTGAACGCGAGGCGCGCATCGCTGAGGCTCGTGATCTGCGTGCCGAGATTGCTGCAGCCGGCCGGCGGCGTCGCCGGCGGCTGTCCCAGCACGAGGTTCGCGTACACCGTCGTGGCGGCGCTGTTGGTTACGGCCACGCCGGTCGGCGACGCGTTGTTCTGCAGACTGTTCGGCGAGCCCGACTGGGCCGACGCGACGCCGGTCGAAAGCAGCAGGGCGGAAGCGAGAAAAAACGGTGCGTGAAGATCGATGAGCGGCATGGACACTCCCCTGATGGCAATGGGAAACACACGTGAATCGTCCGGCCGCGACGACGGCAGCGATCGACGGCGCAACGGATGCCGTGCGGTCTCGCGACCGGCAGAAGCTACCTGTGGATTTCGCGGCGTACAAGCGTGGGGATGGGAATCGGGAATGGAGCGTGGAGAATCGAGAATCGTAGGAAGCAAAAATGCAGAAGTAGCGCTTCGACGGTTGGGAGACGCGAGGTGTGCGACGGTAAACGGCGCATGAAAGAGCAGGAGCGCCAGCGCCGCGATGCGCCGACGATTCCCGGTTCCCGATTTCCGATTCCCGCCCAAAGGTGGCCATCCCTGGCCGGGCTCCGCCGTCCGAGCGGCTCGGGCGGCGGACTCCAAACGGACGCGCAGCGGGTTCCCCGCCGCCGCGTGTCGGCAGTCGATCGTGGAAGTGGGCGAGGGTGCGCCGCGGTAGGGCGCGCAGGCCGCTAGTGGCGCGGCGGCTGCAGTTGCGTTTCGAGGTCGGCGACGCGCGCTTCGAGTGCTTCGACCAGTTCGCGCGTGCGCAGCAGGACAGCGCGCTGGACATCGAATTCGTCGCGCGTGACGAGGTCGAGCTTGCGCAGGCCGGCACGCAATGCGTCGCGCACGTTGTCGGCGATATCGGCGCCCGCGGCGCCGACGCCGGACGGAATGAGGTCGGTCACGCGGCGCGCGAGTTCGTCGAGGGTGCGGGCGTCGATCATGGGAATCTCCGAAAAGCGGTCCGGTGCTCGCGGACGGGCGGCGAACCCGGGGCCGGCATCAGGCCGGCACAGCGGCGGCTAGTGTAGCCGAGGAGGCGCCGGCGAACGCTCGGAAACGGCTGGTTCGCAGCTCGGAAATCTCCGAGATGGCCGCGTCCGGCAGCGCGCCGGCGCGTTCGGCGGTTCGGCTATAGTCGCGGCGACGCGCCGCCCGCGCACCGCTCCATCGCAAGGATTCCTGCCATGAAAATGATCACGGCCATCATCAAGCCGTTCAAACTCGACGACGTGCGAGAGGCGCTGGCCGAGGTCGGCGTGCAGGGCATTACGGTGACCGAGGTCAAGGGTTTCGGCCGGCAGAAGGGCCATACCGAGCTCTACCGCGGCGCCGAGTACGTCGTCGACTTCCTGCCGAAGATCAAGCTCGAGGTCGCCGTCAGCGCCGACATGTGCGACCGCGTCGTCGAGGCCATCATGCAGTCCGCCAACACCGGCAAGATCGGCGACGGCAAGATCTTCGTCTATCAGCTCGACCAGGTACTGCGCATCCGCACGGGCGAGGCGGATGCGGAGGCGCTCTAGCGAGTAACCGGGGAAAGAACACCGGTAGGAACTGGCGAACGCGCGCGTGCTGCGCCTTCCGCCTGCTGCTTTCTCTGGTTCCTGCCACCTCCTTTTCTCTACTTTCTGCTCACGGTCAGCGCCGCTTCCCGCCGTCTCGGGTTCTTACGAACAGCGCTTCCTCTAGTTTCCGGTCTCCAGGCCCGCCAGCGCCGCGCGCAGCGGCGCAAGATCGGGCGTTCCTCGCCCATCGGCCGTGCGCAATTCCTGTTCGACCGCGGCGACGCAGTCGGCGAGTTCGACCGCGCCGACGAGCCGCGCCGCGCCCTTGATCCTATGCGCTTCGCGGCCGGCGGCAGCGCGGTCGCCGCGGGCCAGCGCCTGTTCGAGCGCGAGCAGGTCGCTCTGCGCGGTCGCGACGAATTCGTCGAGCAGCTCGCGGGCCTGCTGCGCGTCGCCGCCGGTGATTTCGTCGAGCACGCTGCGATCGATCCGGCCCGGCAACGCCGGAAGCGCATCGTCCGGGCCGCGTGCCGCGTCGTCGGGAAACGGCACGTGCGGCAGCCAGGCGCGCAGCTTCGCGGCGAGTTGCGCGATGCTCACGGGCTTGCCGAGGAAGTCGTCCATGCCCGCGGCGATGCAGCGTTCCGCTTCGCCCTTGGTCACGTTCGCGGTCAGCGCGATGACCGGCGTGCGGGCGCGCGCTTCGCGCCGTTCGGTCGCGCGGATCGCGCCGGTCATCGCGTAGCCGTCCATGCGCGGCATGTGGATGTCGGCCAGCACGAGCGCGAAGCGGCCGGTGCGCCAGTGCTGCAGGCCTTCCTCGCCGTCGTCGGCGCTGAGACAGGCATAGCCCGCCTTGGCGAGCTGGCGCGCGATGACGTCGCGGTTGGTCGGATGATCGTCGACGAGCAGGATCAGGCTGCGTTCGCGCTCCGCATCCTCGACGCTCGGCGCGGCGCGCTGCGGAAAGCGCGCGGCACGGCGCGGCTGCGCGGCTTCGACGACGAGTGAGTCGGCGCTCGCCGTCGGCAGCGCAAGCACGAGGCTGACCGACGTGCCTTCGCCGAGCTGGCTGCGCAGGCCGAGTTCGCCGCCCATGGCCGCGGCGAGGCGCTGGCTGATCGCAAGGCCGAGCCCGGTGCCGCCATAGCTGCGCGCCGTGCCGGCCTCGGCCTGCGCGAACGGCATGAACAATTTGTCCTGCTGCTCCTGGCCGATGCCGATGCCGCTGTCATGCACGCGCAGCGCGAGCGTCTGCGTCGCGTCGTCGTCCATGAGCTTTTCGAGTTCGATGCGTACGCCACCCTTGTGCGTGAACTTCAGCGCGTTGGACAGCAGGTTCGACACGATCTGGCGCAGCCGCAGCGGGTCGACGACATGCGCGGCGGCGACATCGGGATCGACGGCGAGCGTCAGCGACAGGCCGCGTGCCGACGCCACGCCGAGGAAATTGTTGACGGTCTGTTCGAGCAGTCGGCGCAGGTCGGTCGGCGCGTTCGCGATCTCCAGCCGGCCCGCCTCGATCTTCGAGAAGTCGAGGATGTCGCCGATGATCTGCAGCAGCGCCTGCGCCGAGGTGTCGATGACGTCGACGCAGCGGCGCTGTTCCGTATCGAGGTCGGTATGCGAGAGCAGTTCGAGCATGCCCACCACGCCGATCATCGGCGTGCGGATTTCGTGGCTCATCGCCGCGAGGAATGCGGTCTTCGCGCGGTTGGCCTCGGTCGCGAGCGCCTCGGAGTGGCGCAGTTCCACTTCGTTGCGCGCGAGCGTCTCGCGCATCTCGACGAAGGCCTGCGCGACCTGGCCGAGTTCGCCGCGCGGCCATTCGCCGATCGGCGTGGCGTAGTCGCCGGTGCGCGTCGCGTGGGCGAGCTGCACGAGTTTTTCGACACCGCGATAGATGTGCCGCAGGATGCGCCGGCCCGCGGCGAACACGATCGCGAACGCGAACAGGCTCAGCGCGACGCGCCAGAAGCCGATGCGCGCGGTGCGCCGCGCGTCGGCGTCGAGATTGCCGTTCGCGGTGATCATCTGCAGTTCGGACAGGAATTTCAGACGCGTCGTGACGGGATCGATCGCGGGATACAGTTCGGTGTCGGCGAACCGGCCGAGGTCATCGATGTTCTGCGATTTCAGGATCGCGCGAAGTTTTGCCGCGGCGCGGTCGGCGCTCTCGCGCTGGCGGCGGATGTCGTCGACGAGCGCCTTCTGCACTTCGGTGAGATTCGTCGCGAGCAGCTTGTCCCATTGATCCTGGATGCGCTCGGACGCGCGGTCGATGACCTCCACGCCCTGCTCCCAGCCCATGAGGCTGTTGCGCACGCGGAACGCCGTGTCGACGACGTCCATGCCGTAGGCGTCGGAAATGCTCTTGACGTAGCGCAGGCCGGCCAGCGAGTCCTCGCGCACGCGCGTGATCGTCGCAACCGTCGCGCGCTCGTTGATGGTGTCGAGCACGAGCACGGTGATGCCGGTCACGAGCAGCAGGCCGAACAGGCCCTGCAGTTGCTGGCGGATGCTGAGCTTGAGCAGGCCCGGCTTCATACGGAGATCTGCGGCGACCTCCAGTGGCGGACCTGCTCGACCAGCGCCGCTCCGGAGACCGCCGGGCCGATCAGATAGCCCTGCGCGTAGTCGCAGCCGAGTTCGGCCAGCATCTGCCAGTCGTCGACGGTTTCGACGCCTTCGGCGACCGTGTCGAGATCGAGCTTGCGCGCGAGTTCGAGGCTGGTCTCGACGACCGCGCGCTTGCGCGGCTGGCGCACCGCACCGGTGACGAAGCCCTGGTCGATCTTGAGTTCGGTGAACGGAATCTGCGAGAGCTGCGACAGCGAGGAATAGCCCGTGCCGAAATCGTCGATCGCAAGACCGAAGCCCTTGAGGCGCAGGCGCGCGAGCACATTGAGCGCGCTCGCCGCCTCGCCCATGACCGAGCCCTCGGTCACTTCGAGCACGACGTCGCGCGTGCGCACGCCGGCCTGCTGCACGATCTGCTGGTAGCGGTCGGCCGTGTCGACGCGCGCGAGATTGAGCATCGAGACGTTGACCGACAGGCGCAGGTCGAGACCCGCGGCAGCCCAGCGCGTGCGCCAGCGGCAGGACTTGCGCAGCATGCTTTCGGTCAGCGCGTCGATGAGTCCTTCGCGTTCGATCTGCGGCAGGAACTGCGCGGGCAGCAGCACCTGATCGCCGCGGACCCAGCGCGCGAGCGCCTCGACTGCGACGACGTGGCCGCTCGCGATCGACACCTGAGCCTGGAACCAGGGCTCGATCTCCTCGGCCTCGATTGCCGCGACGAGGCTGTCGCGGTCGATCTCGACCGGCGCGAGAAAACCGTGCTCTTCGGGTTCGTTGTGGAAATGCGCCAGCACTTCCAGCAGCTTGGCCGCCGTCAGCGGTTTTTCGACCGCGCCGAGCACGCGCAGTCCCGAGGCTCGCGCCATGGTCTGCACGGTGTTGAGCAGCGCCGGGTCGAGCGCGGAAAGCACCACGACCGCGCGCGCGAGCCGGCGGCTCGCGACATGGCCGATGAGTTCGATGCCGTCCATCTCGGGCAGGTCGAGGTCGACGAGCAGCACGTCGGGCTTTTCCTGCAGCGCGAGCATGCGCTCGAGCGCCTCGCGGCCGTGCGCCGCCTCGAACGCGCGCTCGATGCCGAGCCCGGCCAGCAGACGCAGCGCAATGCTGCGCTGGAAGCTGTGGTCCTCGACGACCATCACCGACAACTGAGCGATCCGCGTAGTCATCCGGCCCCCCGTCCCGTGGCCGCCCGACTGTACCGCGAACGCCCGCATTCCGGGTGACACGCCGGCCGCGATACAGCGACTTCGCAGGACCGCATCCGGCAAAAGCGCGCGCCGCTGCGCGGTTCCGCCGCGCCGCGATGCGGCAATGCTTATTTGTGGAATACGCATCGTCTCGGCGCATGCCCGGACAATTCGATGGATTGCTCGGGTCGCTTCTGCGAAGTGTCGGCAACGACGGCGAGTTTGGTTATTTGACGCATCGCAGCATCTATGTTTGATTCGACGTCGTAGCTCGTTAATGCGCTGTAACAGCCGCCGGCGTCGTCACGACGTGCGGAAGAGGCAGCCGGATCGCGACCGTCGCCTCGGCGCGTCGGCTCCCTGCGCAGCAGCGGGCTCTGCACCGGGTGCGAAGGACTGCGCCACCCAAGCACGCCGCGGGCGATCGCACTGGATCGATGCGCACGCGGCACCGCCAGGATTGCAGCATGACGCGACGCAACACGCCGCGCCTGTACGACCCCGCTTTCGAACACGACAGCTGCGGCTTCGGGCTCATCGCGCAGATCGGCAACCGGCCGAGCCGCTGGCTCGTCGATCAGGCATTCGTCGCGCTTGCGCGCATGGCGCATCGCGGCGGGGTCAACGCGGACGGCGTGACCGGCGACGGCAGCGGCATCCTGCTGTATCGCGCGAACGACTGGCTGCGCGCACTGGCCGCCGACGCCGGCATCGCGCTCGGCGCGCGCTTCGCGGCCGGACTCGTGTTTCTCGATCGCGACCCGGCCGCCGCCGCCGCGGCGACCGCGACATTCGAGCGCATCGTCGCCGAGGAAGGACTCGCGTTCGCGGGCTGGCGCGACGTTCCGGTCGACGCAACGGCCTGCGGACCGCTGGGCAAGGCGCATGCGCCGCGCGTCGTGCAGGGCTTCGTCGAACCGATCGCGCAGGCCGGCGAGGCGGCCTTCGAACGCGCGCTGTTCCGTGCGCGCCGGCGCGCCGGCCATGCGCTCGCCGACGATCCGAGCTTCTACATCGTGAGCCTGTCGGCCGCGACGATCACCTACAAGGCGATGACCGCACCGGGTGCGCTGCGCGCGGCGTTTCCCGACCTCGCGCATCCGGCGCTCGCCGCGAGTGCGGCGGTGTTCCACCAGCGCTTCTCGACCAACACGATGCCGAAGTGGCGGCTGGCGCAGCCGTTCCGTCTGCTCGCGCACAACGGCGAGATCAACACGATCCGCGCGAACCGCACCTGGGCCGCGGCGCGCGCCGTGAAGATGGTGTCCCCGCTCGTCGAGCTGTCGGACATCGGTCCGCTGGTCGGCGCGAACGGCTCGGATTCGCAGAGCCTCGACGAAATGCTCGACGTGCTGCTCGCCGGCGGCGTCGATCTGCTGACTGCGATGCGCATCCTCGTGCCGCCGGCCTGGAACGCGCGCGAGACCATCGACGAGGACCTCGAAGCGTTCTACGAGTATTACGCGCTGCACAGCGAGCCCTGGGACGGCCCGGCCGGCCTCGTCATGTGCGATGCGCGCTACGCCGCCTGCACGCTCGACCGCAACGGCCTGCGCCCGACGCGCTGGCTGACGACCGACGACGACCATCTCGCGATCGGCTCGGAAGCCGGCATCTGGGACATCGCCGACGAACGCATCGTCGCGAAGGGCCGCCTCGGTCCCGGCGAAATGGTCGCGGTCGATCTGGTCGAGGGCCGGCTGCTCGACAACGGCGCGATCGACGCCATCAACCGCGCGCGCGCGCCGTTCAAGCAGTGGCTGCGCGACGAGATGACGTATCTCGAATCGCATCTGATCGATCCGGCGCTGGCCGCCGAACCGTTCACGCCGGACATGCTCGCGCGCTTCCAGAAGCAGTTCGCGCTGACGCGCGAGGAACGCGACGTGGTGCTGAAGACGCTGGCCGAGGACGAATCCGAGGCAACCGGTTCGATGGGCGACGACACGCCGATCGCGGTGCTGTCGCAGCAGTCGCGGCCGCTGTACGAATATTTCCGCCAGGCCTTCGCCCAGGTCACGAACCCGCCGATCGATCCGCTGCGCGAGCGCCTGGTCATGTCGCTCGTCACGCAGATCGGCCGCGAGGGCAACGTGTTCGCGCTGACGCCCGAGAACGCGCGTCAGGTGATCCTGAACTCGCCGATCCTGTCGCAGCGCAAGCTGCGCCAGATTCTCGCGCTGCCGCAGGCGCAGGGCGCGCAGGTGAAGCTCGACCTCTACTATGACCCGGCGATCGGACTCGAACGGGCGATCCGCGATCTGTGCGGGGCCGCCGAAGACGCCGTGCGCAGCGGCGCGCTGATCGTGCTTCTGTCGGACCGCTATCCGGTGCCGGGCCTGCTGCCGATCCATGCGCTGCTCGCGACCGGCGCGGTGCACGCGCACCTGCTGCGCCGGCAGCTGCGCTGCGACTGCAATTTGCTCGTCGAGACCGGCACCGCGCGCGACCCGCATCATTTCGCCTGCCTGATCGGGTTCGGCGCGACGGCGGTCTATCCGTATCTCGCCTACCAGACGCTGTTCGACATGAACCGGCGCGGCGAGCTCAAGGGTCTCGAAGGCGAGCCGCCGTCGGAGATCGGCCGCAGCTACCGCCGCGGCATCCGCAAGGGCCTGCTCAAGATCATCTCGAAGATGGGCATCTCGACGATCGCCGGTTATCGCGGCGCGCAGCTGTTCGAGATAGTCGGGCTCTCGCGGGAAGTCGTCGACCTGTGCTTCCCGGGCGCGCCGTCGCGCATCGGCGGCGCGGACTTCGCCGACATCGAGGCCGAATACCGCGCGCAGCTCGCCGCCGCGCGCGATCCGAGCTACGCGTTGCCGCCGGGCGGATTGTTGAAAGCCGTACCCGACGGCGAATACCACATGTATAACCCGGCCGTGGTCGGCAGCCTGCAGGCCGCCGTGCGCACCGGCGATGCGAAGCGCTACCGCGACTACGCCGCGCACGTGAACGGCCGCGCGCCCTCGGCGCTGCGCGATCTGTTTGCGCTGCAACCCGCCGGTCCGGCACTGCCGCTGGAGGAGGTCGAACCGGTCGAGGCCATCCTCGCGCGCTTCGATTCCGCGGGCATGTCGCTCGGCGCGCTGTCGCCCGAGGCGCACGAAGCGCTCGCGACGGCGATGAACCGCCTCGGCGCGCGCTCGAATTCCGGCGAAGGCGGCGAGGATCCCGCGCGCTACGGCACCGAGCGCAGCTCCAAGATCAAGCAGGTCGCCTCGGGTCGCTTCGGCGTGACACCGGCCTATCTCGTCAGCGCCGAAGTGCTGCAGATCAAGATCGCGCAGGGCGCCAAGCCCGGCGAGGGCGGCCAGCTCCCCGGGCACAAGGTCAACGGCCTGATCGCGCGACTGCGCTACGCCAAGCCCGGCATCGGCCTGATCTCGCCGCCGCCGCATCACGACATCTATTCGATCGAGGACCTGGCCCAGCTGATTCACGACCTGCGCGAGATCAATCCGCGCGCGCTGATCTCGGTGAAGCTGGTCTCGCACGCGGGCGTCGGCACGATCGCCGCGGGTGTCGTGAAAGCCGGCGCGGATCTCATCACCGTGTCGGGCCACGACGGCGGCACCGGCGCGAGTCCGCTGACCTCGATCCGCTACGCGGGTTCGCCCTGGGAACTCGGCCTCGCGGAAACCCAGCAGACGCTGACGATGAACGGCCTGCGCGACCGCGTGATCGTGCAGACCGACGGCGGTCTGAAGACCGGGCTCGACGTGCTCAAGGCCGCCGCGCTCGGTGCCGAGAGCTTCGGCTTCGGCACCGCGCCGATGGTCGCGCTCGGCTGCAAGTTCCTGCGCATCTGTCATCTCAATTCCTGCGCGACCGGCGTGGCGACGCAGAACGAAGTGCTGCGCCGCCAGCACTTCATCGGCATCCCGGAGATGGTGCAGAACTATTTCCGCTTCGTCGCCGAGGAAACGCGCGAGCTGCTCGCGAGCCTCGGCCTGCGCAGCCTGCGCGAGGCGGTCGGCAACGTCGCGCTGCTGCGCCGGATCCAGGGCGTGACGCGCAAGCAGAACGAACTCGAACTCGACGGCCTGCTCGACGCGACCGCGCCGGCCGCGCTCGACGTCTGCGGTCCCTGCGTGCCGCCGCCGGCGCCCGGCGGCCTCGCCGCGCGCATGGTCTCGGACACGGCCGCAGCGGTCGCGGACGGCAAAGGCGGCGATTTCCACTATGCGATTGCCAATACCGACCGCTCGATCGGCGCCCGCCTGTCCGGCGAGATCGCACGTCGCTGGGGCGACGCCGGCCTCGCCGACGCGCCGATCGCACTGCATCTCACGGGCAGCGCCGGCCAGAGCCTCGGCGCCTGGAACGCGAGCGGCCTGCACATCCTGCTGCGCGGCGAAGCCAACGACGGCGTCGGCAAGGGCATGCACGGCGGGCGCATCGTCGTGCGCGCCCCGGAAACCGCGCGCTATGCGAGCCAGCACAGTGCGATCGTCGGCAACACCTGTCTCTACGGCGCGACCGGCGGCGAGCTGTATGTCGCCGGCCGCGCGGGCGAACGCTTCGGCGTGCGCAATTCCGGCGCGCTCGCGGTCGTCGAGGGCGTCGGCGACCACGCCTGCGAATACATGACCGGCGGCGCCGTCGTCGTGCTCGGCCAGTCGGGCCTGAATTTCGGCGCGGGCATGACCGGCGGCTATGCCTACGTGCTCGATCTCGAGCGCGAGTTCGTCGATCGCTACAACCACGAACTCGTCGACATCCACCGCATTTCGCTCGAAGGCATGGAAAACCACCTGCAGCATCTGCGCGCGCTGCTGCGCAATCACATCGAGGCAACGCAGAGCGCGTGGACGTCGCGCCTGCTCGGCGACTTCCGCGACGTGCTGCACAAGTTCTGGCTGGTCAAGCCGAAGGCCGCGAGCCTCGACGCGCTCGCCGAAGCCCTGAGGCGCGCCGCATGAGCGACAAGACGTTTCCGTTCCTCAAGTTCCACCGCGCGCTGCCGCAGGAAGTGCCGGTGCCGATCCGCGTGCTCGGCTACGGCGAGATCCACGGCGGCTTCGCCAACGGCGACGCGGGCGACCAGGCCGCGCGCTGCATCGACTGCGGCAATCCGTATTGCTCGTGGGGCTGCCCGCTCGCCAATCGCATTCCGCAGTGGCTGCAGCTCGTGCGCGACGGGCGCATCGAAGACGCCGCGTCGCTGATGCACGAGACCAATCCGCTGCCCGAGATCTGCGGCCGCGTCTGTCCGCAGGACAGGCTCTGCGAAGGCGACTGCACGCTCGAACAGGGCGGCTTCGGCGCGGTCACGATCGGCAGCATCGAACGCTGGGTCACCGACGAGGCGCTGCGCCGCGGCTGGCGGCCGAGCCGGCACACCGAGGAACGCAGCGGCCGGCGCGTCGCGATCGTCGGCGCGGGACCGGCCGGTCTCGCCGCCGCCGACCGGCTGATCCGCGCCGGCGTCGACGTCGACGTGTTCGACCGGTACGAGGAAATCGGCGGGCTGCTGACCTTCGGCATTCCGGCGTTCAAGCTCGAGAAGTCCGTCGTGCGCACGCGCCGCGCCGTGCTCGAGGAACTCGGCGTCGCGTTCCGGCTCGGCGTCGAGATCGGCCGCGACCTGCCGTTCGCCGCGCTCGTCGACGGCTACGACGCGGTGTTTCTCGCGACCGGCGCCTACACCTCGGTCGACGCTCAGCTGCCCGGCGCGGAACTCGACGGCGTCTATTCGGCGCTGCCGTTCCTGATCGCGAACACGCGGCGGCTGCTCGGCATGACCGCGGGCGACGTCGCGATGCCCGACCTCGCCGGCAAGCGCGTCGTCGTGCTCGGCGGCGGCGACACCGCGATGGACTGCGTGCGCTCGTCGATCCGCCTCGGCGCGCAGCGCGTGAGCTGCGTGTATCGGCGCGACGAGGCGAACATGCCGGGCTCGCGCCGCGAAGTGAAATATGCGCGCGACGAAGGCGTGGAATTCATCTTCCAGCGCCAGCCGCTCGCGATCCTCGGCGACGGCCGCGCCGACCGCGTGCGCGTCGCGCAGACCGAACTCGTTGCCGGTCCCGGCGGACGCGCGCACAGCCGCGTCGTGGCCGGCAGCGAACAGGACCTCGCCGCCGACGTCGTGATCCAGGCGTTCGGCTTTCTCGCGAGCCCGCCGGAGTGGTGCGCCGAGCACGGCATCGCGGTCGACGCGAGCGGACGTCTCGTCGTCGGCGGTCCGGGCCGTGCGCGCCAGCAGACGACGAATCCGAAAGTGTTCGCCGGCGGCGACATGGTGCGCGGGGCCGATCTCGTCGTGCGCGCGGTGCTCGACGGCCGCGAGGCCGCGCGCGCGATCCTCGCGCAGCTCCAAGCTGTGACGGCGTCGACATAGTCGCTTGCGGCACTGCGGGACGCCCCGGAGAATCGGCGGTCTCTCCGGGGGGCCGGTCTTGCAGGGTCACGATTTCATGCGGGCAATGTGGATGTTGGCAGGATGGCTCGCGGCCGCATGTGCCGTGGCCGCAGGGCCCGACGAAGCGAAGGTCGAGCAGCTCATGAACGCGCCGGCCGCGCCGGTCAAGCCGGCAGCGCCGTCGAAGGCGGACAAGAAAGCCGCGGCCGCCCAGGCCGAGAACGACACGGTCACGAGCCTCGTCGGCCAGCGCGTCGCCGTCGAGACGCGCCAGCGCGGCGTCTACATCGGCACGCTGACCGCGGTCACGCGCGACGCGGTCACGCTGCTGATCCAGCTGCCGTCGCGCGATCTCAGCTACTCCGTGCCGCGCGGCGACATCGCCGCCGTCACCGCTCGCTGAGGCCTACCCATGAAGATCATGCTGATCGGCTATGCGCTGTCGCTGATGTTCGTGCTGCTGATGGTCGTGCGCGTGTGGCGCGCCAGCGCGCTCGACGGCATCCTGACCCTGCTGCTGCCGTTCTATTTCATCGTCGCGATGATCAAGTACTGGAACGAGCCGGATCACAACATCCGCTTCCATGTACTGGGCATGCTCGTCTGTTCGGGCATCGCCTACTACGGCGCGACGCGCGTGGCGAAGGACATGCTCGGCACGCCGGAGGAGCGCCAGGCGCTCGTGCAGGCGATGCGCGAGGACGGCGACAAGCTCACGCCCGAACAGGAAAAGGGTCTGCTCAGCGACGATCCCGAGGTCGTGCTGAGGACCATGCAGCAGATCGAAGAACAGAACGGCGGCGTCGAGTATTCCGACGAGTCCGGCCCTGGCGGCGAAGCGGCGGTCGACACGCAGCCGCGCGACGCCGAATTCGACAACCCGCGCCCGGTCGCCGCGCAGGAACGACCGGTCGAAACCCTGAGCTATGCCGAAGCCGCGCGCCGCGCCGTGTTCAATCGCGGCACCTACACGCGCGACGCGATCGGCGTCAGCATCGACGTGCCGTCGAAATTCCGCCTGATCAGCGCGACCGACGCGCGCCGCCTCGACCAGTCGCGAGGCCGCACCGAGGATCCGCGCGGCCTCGCCTGGATCATCCACGAACGCCTGTCGCTCGCCGATCCGGACGCGTGGCACGTGACCGCACGCTGGCACAGCGACGGCTGGGTCGGCGCCGCACCGCTCGACGGTCCCGCGCTGCTCGACGCCGCGCTCGCGAACAAGACACCGGCACCGCGCGTGATGACGAGCCAAGGCGATCTGGTCGGCTACGCGGCGGCGCCGCAGTTCGACGGCCAGGTGATCGACTGGGTCGAGGAACGCGTGCTCGCCAATTCCGACGAACAGGTCGTCGACTGCCACGCCGTGCGCCTGGGCCGCCGCGGCGTGCTCGAATTCAGCATCGTCGGCATGCCGACGAAATCGACGGCGCTCTGCCACGAAACCGTGCGCCTGATCGCCCAGCGCTCGAGCTTCCTGCCCGGCAAGGAATATCCGCCGGCCGCGCCGGCCGAAGGCTTGCGCGCGTCGTACACGATCGCGGCGTTGGCGTCGCACGCGCGTTGAAGGAGGAAAGCGTGTAGAGGCGTGAGAAAAAAGCAAAAGCTAGCCGAGGCAGCTCTTGCCGGTTTCCCGCTCCCCTGCACTCTTTCTCGCTTTTTACGCGTTGTACCCTTTATACAAAGTCCCATGCGCCTCCCGGGCTTCCCCGGCCGGGCGCCGGGTCGTGTAGTAATACAGCGCGATCGACTGGCGGTAGACGCCGTCGGGGGCGGCCCAGGGGTTCGGGTGGCCGTGGAAGGTGTCCGAGCGCGTCGCGAACACGACCGCGCGGTTGAACAGCGGCTCGACCGTGCGCACGCGGCGCGTACCGGTCGTGTCCCAGAGTTCGAGCTCGCCGCCGTAGCCGTGCTGCCAGTGCGGGCTCAGGTAGATCAGCAGATTCAGGCGCCGGTGCGCCTGCAGGCCTTCGTGCCAGTTGAAGTCGGCGTGGATGCCGAGATGATCGCCCTGGCGGCTCAGATGGATGCCGCCGCCGACGAGGCCCGGATCGGGCAGCAGGTGATCGATGCCGCTCAGGCGTTCGAGGAAGCGGATGAACGGCCCGGAATTGAGGTCGTGGATCGCACGGCGCAGTGCCGGCGGAAAACGTACTTCGTCGGACGAACCGAGCTTGACCTCGTAGCCGACCGCGCCGAAGCGGTCCCAGGACAGGCGGTCTTCCGGTTTCGGAAACGCGCCGGCGATCTCGTTCACGGCCGCGGGCTTCAGGAAGTTTTCGAACACGGCGTGCGGATACGGGTCGGCGTCGCGAAACGCCGCCGCATCCGCGGCCAGCGACTCCAGCCTGTCAAGATCGAAAACGTACGGCATAGAATAAGCAACTACCGTGAAACGTCTGATGATAGCAGGCGCTTCCCCCTCAGCCGCAGGAAGGCGAATCGTGAGCAGCAGCAAGCAACGCGTAGGCATCATCGGCGGGGTACGCATCCCCTTCTGTCGCAACAACACGGCCTATGCCGACGTCGGCAACCTCGGCATGTCGATCAAGACGCTGGGCGCGCTCGTCGAGAAGTTCGGCCTGCACGGCGTCGAACTCGGCGAAGTCGCGATGGGCGCGGTCATCCATCATTCGTCGGACTGGAACCTCGCGCGCGAGGCGGCACTGTCGTCGGGCCTCGCGCCGACCACGCCGGGCATCACGATGGCACGCGCCTGCGGCACCTCGCTCGACACGGCGATCCACATCGGCAACAAGATCGCGATGGGCCAGATCGAGGCCGGCGTCGCCGGCGGCTCGGACACGACCAGCGACGTGCCGATCGTCTACGGCCGCAAGCTGCAGCAGCGCCTGCTGTCGGCGGCGCGCGCGAAGACTCCGCTCGACAAGCTCAAGACCTTCCTGAGCGGCTTCAGCTTCAGCGAACTCAAGCCGCATTTCCCCGGCGTGGCCGAACCGCGCACCGGCAAGTCCATGGGCGATCACTGCGAGCTCATGGCCAAGGAATGGAAGATCTCGCGCGAAGACCAGGACAAGCTCGCCTGGGAAAGCCACCAGAAAGCCGCCGCGGCCTATCAGCGCGGTTTCTACAAGGATCTCGTCGTACCGTTCCGCGGCGTCGAGCGCGACAACATCCTGCGTCCCGAGACCACGCTCGAGAAACTCGCCACGCTGAAACCGGCCTTCGACAAGACTTCGGGCCAGGGCACGCTGACCGCCGGCAACTCCACGCCGCTGACCGACGGCGCGTCGGCCGTGCTGCTGGCCAGCGATGCCTGGGCGCAGGCACGGGGACTCGCGGCGCAGGCCTATCTGACCTACTCGAAAGTCGCCGCGGTCGATTTCGTCCATGGCGAGGGGCTGCTCATGGCGCCGACCGTTGCCGTCGCGCAGATGCTCAAGGACGCCAACCTGACGCTGCAGGATTTCGACTTCTACGAAATCCACGAAGCGTTCGCGGCGCAGGTGCTGTGCACCCTGCGCGCCTGGGAAAACGCGGACTATTGCAAGAATCGCCTCGGCCTCGACGCGCCGCTCGGCAGTATCGATCCCGCGAAGATGAACGTGAATGGCTCGTCGCTCGCGCACGGCCATCCGTTCGCGGCGACCGGCGCGCGCATCGTCGCGAACCTCGCCAAGCTGCTCGAGGAAAAAGGCAGCGGCCGCGGCCTGATCTCGATATGCACCGCGGGCGGCATGGGCGTCACCGCAATCGTCGAGCGCTGAAGGCGCGCCTGGCGCGTTCGGTTCGGGTTGCGCGAGCGTTCTGAAACGGTAAAGTCGGGCCAGCGCGCCGGCCCGGCGTGCCTGCATCCACGGGGAATTTCATGCAGAACACCAAACACGCCTTGGTGCTGACCGGCATTGTGCTGCCGGGTCACGCCGCGGAAACGGTCTGGCCGGCTTTGGCCAGTTATTTCCGCATGGAGCCGGACAACGTCAGCACCAAGCTCGTGCCGCGGGCACCGGTCACGCTGAAGGAAAGCGACGACCTCGGCAAGCTGCAGGGCCTGCAGGACGGACTGCGCAGCATCGGCGCCGACAGCGAGATCCACGTGCTCGACGACCGCGGCAGCCTGTTCGCCGTGATCGGCGGCAAGCCGCGCGGGCCGATGCCGCACACCTTCGTCGAAAGCAAGGTCGCGACCGGCGACTGGTCGGGAAATGTCGAAGTGACCAAGGTCGGCGAGAGCAGCTGGGGCGCGTTCAGCCGCCTGGGCGCACCCGCCGCAGCCGCGCCGCCCCCGCCCCCGCCGCCGATGGCAGCCGCACCGCCGCCGGCGCCGCGTCCGAGCGTGCCGCCGCCGAGTTTCTCGATGCCGTCCTCGCCCGCGGAAACCGCGGTGATGCCGCCGGCCATGCCCGCCGCCGATCCGTATGCCTCGCCCTATGCCGCGCCCGACGCGCCGCTGGTCCGCGGCGGCGACATGATCGAAGCCGGCATGCCGCTGCCGGCCGGCGACGCGATCCATGCCGGTTTCTGGCGCCGCTTCGCCGCCTACACGCTCGACAATTTCATCCTGATCATTCCGGCGATCCTGCTGAACCTGATTCCGCTGCTCGGCATCCTGCTGTTCTACGTCGGCCGCTGGCTGTATTTCGCGCTGATGGAAAGCGGCCCGAACCAGGCCACGCTCGGCAAGCAGGCGTTCGGCCTCAAGGTCACCGACGACTACGGCCAGCCGATCTCGTTCGCGCGCGCGACCGGCCGCTTCTTCGGCGGCGCGGTGTCGAACATCATCCTGTACATCGGCTACATGATGGCCGGCTTCACCGAGCGCAAACAGGCGCTGCACGACCTCATGGCCAACACCTGCGTCGTGTTCAACACGGTCGAGCCGGGCCAGGAGCACGAGCTCGAGCGTCCACCGATGCCGTGGTACGGCTGGGCGCTGAACATCGGCGTGTTCGTACTCAGCGGCATCATGATCATCGCGTGGTTCGTGGTCATGGCCTCGCTGATGAACAGCTACGGCCGCTGATCGACACGCGTCGGCCGCAACGAAAAAACCCCCGGCAAGCCGGGGGTTTTTCGTTGCTCGCCAGGCGAGGCGATCAGCCGAACTTGAACAGCGCCGGCTTCCACGAACCGCCGCTGCCGCTGTAGGAATCGCGGCGGCGACGACGCATGCGGTCCTGCAGTTCCTCGCGGCGGCCTTCGAGCCAGCGCGCGCGTTCCACTTCGTGGCTGGCCGGATCGATGCCGAGGCGGGCGGCTTCGGCGTTGCGGAAATCGCAGAAATCGTCGTACGCGTCGAGTTCGTGCTTCAGCTCGCGCACGCAGAGCTCGATCATGATCGCGTCGTCGAGGAAGCCGAGCACCGGCACGGTGTCGGGGATCACATCCTTCGGATCGGCGAAATAGGTCAGCGCCGACAGCACGCGGGTCTTGTCCTCGTCGGGCAGCGCCCAGCCGGCGTCGTGGACCATCGCGATCATCGCGTCGAGCTTGGCGAGACGCTCGGCGATGAAGTGCGGAACCGCGACGCTGTGGGAGTCGGCGAGGAGCTTGCGCGCCGCATCGGTGATCTGCTGCGCGCTGAGGTGCTTGGTTTCCTCCTGCGCCTTCTTCATGCCGTCGATGAAGTGCTGCAGATCGGCATCGCCGAGTTCGATCGTGATGGTCAGAGACATGGCTGGTCTTCGGGTAGGCGGAGATTTCGCAGACTAGCCAGTGCGGGGTCGCGGCGTCAATTCAACGTTGGCGCGCTGCGCAGCGGCGTCACGCGCGCGCGCCGGTGTCCTGCCGCAGTAGCAGACCCGCACGCCGGAACGGACGGAAATGACCCGGCATACGGCCGCTCAGAGAATGCCGACGAGCCCCGCGCCGAACGCCGTCACGATCCTCGTGTAGATGCTTTTCAGCGGCAGGTTCACGCCGGGAAAGTCGCCGACGGCCTCGTAGCACTCGTAGAAGCGCGGGTCGTTCGTGCGCAGCGGCTCGCAGCCGGGCTTTAGCTCGAAGCTCGTCGCGTAGCGGAACGGCCAGAAATCGAACAGCGGCAGCGCGGTGGAGAAGTCGTTTATCGCATTGTTGACGCGCTCGACCAGCAGCGGCCGCGGCCGCCGCGCGATGACCCAGGCGTTCTGCGGTTCGGTATCGCGCAGCACCGACGCGCGCAGCGCCTGTGCAAACGGCTCGTCGTGAATGATGAAGCCCGACTCGGTGTTGTAGTTGTCCGAGCGCGGATCGAAATTGTGCGAGCCGATCAGGCTGATCCGGCCGTCGATGACGATGGACTTGGCGTGCAGGCCGATGCGCGGCCCGTGGTTCTCGCCGACCGGGGCCGGTGTGAAGTCGCCCTGCGGCGGGTTCGCGCGCGCGCCGCCGAGCGCGACGTAGTCCTGGATCATCTGCGGCGCGTCGCCGGGAAACGGCTTGAATTCGTGGATCTCGAAGCCGAGATGCTTGATGTATCTTTTTTTATACTTGTGCGAAAGCGCGTAGACGTAGAACGCGTCGGTCGCGGCCAGCGAGTTCGTCGACACGATGACGCGCAGGTCCGGCACGCGTTCGCGCAGGTCGCGGAACACGCGCCGCGCCGGGCGGCTGATGACGAGGTAGGGCGTCTGCAGCACGATTTCGCGGCGCGCGCCGCCGAGCAGGTCGACGATGAGCCGGGTCAGGGCCTTGTCGGCAGGATTCTCCGGCTCCAGCGGCTTGTTCGGCGAATCGGAAAAATAGTCGACCTTGGCGACGCGAAAGCCATGCACGAC